>JBCBPD010000007.1:0-70733 GCA_039820925.1 Bacteroidota bacterium
CGAGCTCAGCTTGAAACTCTTCCATCACAGGTTTTACGGTGCTCTCGGGAAGGTCAGAAATCTTTATATACATCAACCCATCAACCGAATTGTTGAAGAGGGGGTCCACATTGAACGCGACCACTTTTGCGTTTTGTTTGATATACTTCTTGATCAATACCGGCAAGCGTAGACTACCTGGTTCCACTTCGCTCAGGAGCCTGTCGAACTTGTTCAAGTCTGCTTGGGTCTCGTCAAAAATAAACTCTTTGTCCGCATCGTTAAGCTTCACCTTGAACTCCTTTTTGGGTCGAATGTATTGGGCGACATAAGGATCCCAATAATTGGATTTCATGAATTCAATCATCAGGGATTTCGAAAAATTGGAAAACTGGTTACTGATACTAACCCCACCAATAAGGTATTTGTGCTCAGGATGCCGTAAGGTGGTGTGAACAATGCCCTTCCAAAGTAGGAAAAGCGGCATTGGTTTTTGCTGATATTCTTTTACGATGTAGGCCCGTCCCATTTCGATGGACTTGCTCATCATTCCATACAATTCTGGTTCGAAACGAAACAAATCCTGAAGATAAAACCCGTCGATACCGTGTTTGGCAAAAATCTCCGAACCGAGGCCCATGCGATACGCCCCAACGATACATTTATCCGAATCATCCCACAAAAAAAGATGATGATAGTACGAATCGAAGGTATCCAAATCTATGGCATTATTGGTGCCCTCGCCTACTTCTCGAAAAGTAATTTCACGTTGTCGTCCTATTTCCTTTAAAATAAAGGGCATGTCTTTTTGCTGGGCCAAATACACCTCGTAATTTTTACTTTGCAGCATACGACACCCTTTTTCCCGAAGCTTTTCAATTTCACCTTCCAACACCTT
Organism: Bacteroidota bacterium; assembly: GCA_039820925.1. Lineage (GTDB taxonomy): Bacteria > Bacteroidota > Bacteroidia > Flavobacteriales > Flavobacteriaceae > Flagellimonas. The sequence continues at coordinate 878 of JBCBPD010000007.1, forward strand.
TGCGCTGACTGCGGAAGCGATTTTCTTGGGTGACTTCGGAATTTTTAAAGTGGTGGGGACTTTGTCAATGAGCCTTTCCTTTTCAAAAGGATTCGCCAGTAAATACGTTTTCTTGCGTAGCAAATCAGTGAATTCCTCTAATGTTTTTTCTTCATTTTGCGCCGCTACGGATATAGGCTGACCCACCCGAACCTTTATCGGTCGCCGACTCTGCGTGGTCAGCTCAGAAGGCAATTTTGCAGTACGAAAAACATCATGAACTTTGGACAGACGATAAAACAAACGGCTATTTCGCGCATGAAAATAGATTGGTACCACAGGCACCTCAGCTTTTCGAATCAGTTTGATAGCGGCCTCTTCCCAAGGGCGGTCCACAACCAACTTGCCATCTTTATAGGTAGAAACCTCCCCTGCTGGAAAAATCCCCAACGGGTGGCCTTCTTTCAGGTGCATTAGTGCCGATTTAAATCCTATCAAACTGCTCTTGGCATCTTTATGGCTTTCAAAAGGATTCACTGGCATGATATACGGCTTCAACGGGGCAATGCGGTGCAACAAGAAGTTGGCGATAATCTTAAAATCCTTTCGTTCTTGCAACATCAGTTTCAACAAAAGCACCCCATCAATTCCTCCTAGGGGATGATTACTTATGGTGATGTATGCTCCAGACTTGGGCAAGCGTTTTAAATCCTCTTCGGGAATTTCAAAATCAATCTCGTAATAATCAAGAATGGATTCCAAGAACTCTGGAGCTTCAAGGTCCTTGTTTTTATTGTAAAAACGATTGATGGTGGTAATCTTGGTCATGACCATCAAAACCCACCCGATAAAGGTTCCGAAGACTCCGTAACGGCCTACGCCTATTACTTTTGCGACCTCCTTCGCGGAAACCAACCCCATAGTTCTTACATTAGGTAAGAAGTAAAGATAGGGAATTGTACGCGGTCTGCGATACCCCAAAACAACAGGGCAGAACTTTACTTCACCACGAGTTGTACGGTCTCTTTTCCACGCTGTTCCACTAAAACGGAATGTCCATTTTGCAAGGATTTTACCGCCTCATCATTAAAATGACGGATGGTGTACAAGGCAACATCTTCATGACAAACCACCTTGAATTTGTTCTTCAAGGTTTGCAACATTTGAGGCAAACCACCAAACTTGTTGTCTAAACACACCGAAAAGCTAATAGCCGAATTCTGGATGAGGTCTACTTTCATTCCATGTTGGTGGAATAGCGCAAAAATCTCGCTGATGTTGTCTTCCATAATAAAAGAGAAATCCAACGAAGACAACTTTAGTAGCACCTGGTTTTTCTTTACAATAAAACAGGGTACCAAAGGTTCAATACCCTTGCCTTTGCCCACTACGGTTCCAGATTTCTCTGGATGCATAAAGGATTTGACATGAAGGGGAATTTCCTTTCGCTGCAGGGGTTGTAAAGTTTTGGGATGGATGACCGAAGCCCCATAAAAAGCCAATTCTATGGCTTCTCGATACGAAATCTGATGCAACAAATGGGTTTTATCAAAATTTCTGGGGTCCGCATTCAAAACCCCCGGAACATCTTTCCAAATCGTAACAGAACTTGCATTTAAGCAATAGGCCAAGATAGCAGCGGTGTAATCCGAACCTTCACGACCTAGGGTCGTCGTAAAATTGTTGTCGTCACTACCCAAAAATCCCTGAGTGATGTTCAATTGGGTCTTATCCAAACGGGCATTTACCTCCTGCTGACTTTTTTCCCAATTTACCTTGGCATCACGATACGAAGCATCCGTTTTTATCATTTCACGAACATCTTGCCAGGTATTCGGAATACCTTGCTCATGCAAATAATGGCTAACGATGGTCGTGGAAACCAATTCGCCATATCCTACTACCTGATCATAAACAAAAGAATACTTCGGGGATTTGTTCCAAGCCAAAAAACCCCTTACCTCTTCAAATAGCAATTTGACCTTTTGGTAAATCGGATGCTTATCCTTTTCAAAGAGCTCGTTTAAGATACCCTCATGATATTCCACGACCTCTTGAAGGGCTGATGTTACCCTAGACTTATCTTCAAAGTAGGCTTCCACCACGCGTTCCATGGCATTGGTGGTTTTACCCATCGCGGAGATGACCAAAAATGTATCTTGAAAACCCACTTCGCGCAATACGTGAACCAAGTTTTTCACACCATCCGCATCCTTCACGGAAGCACCTCCAAACTTAAATATCCTCATAGTAAATTGTACTAAGCTTCTATATTTTCCAAATAGCTTTGAATTCCATTGGCATTGAGCTGGACTACATCCCAATCGCGCATCACTTTAGCCCCTTTGCTTTCGTAAAACTGAATCGCAGGTTCATTCCAATCCAGAACTTCCCAACTTATCCGTTTCACATTTTGCTCCGCAGCATATTGCACTACAGCATCCAATAAGGCCGTTCCCAGTCCTTTGCCCCGCATTTCTTGGGTCACGATTAAATCTTCGAGATGAATCACGGGTCCTTTCCAAGTAGAATATCTTGGGTAAACCAACGCAATCCCTACGATTTTGTTCCCTTTTTCGGCCACAAAACAATGAAAAAGCGGATTATCCCCAAAGCCGTCTGCTCTTAAATGCTGGGCCGAAACCTCTACTTCGTGCGATTCTTTTTCAAAATCAGCCAGTTCTTGCACCAACCCGCTTACTTGGTCCATATCATCAATTTTCGCCTCTCTAATCTCAAAATCCATATTGTTACAAATAAAACTCAAAGTTATAAATTTCTATTATTAAGATTTGGCGAAAACGATGTAGTATCACAAAATACCCGATATTTGCGGTGTTATAAAACACCTACCCATGTTTGACAAACAACACCGTACCTTAGGTGAATTCATTATTGCCAATCAAAGCACATTTCAATACACTTCTGGAGAACTTTCAAGACTGCTCAATGGCATTCGCCTGGCTGCAAAAGTGGTTAATCATGAAGTCAATAAAGCAGGTTTGGTGGATATTATCGGGGCCGCAGGCGACACGAACATTCAAGGCGAAAACCAGCAAAAGTTGGACGTGTTGGCCAATGAAAAGTTCATTCAAACTTTAAAGAACCGGGAGATTGTTTGTGGTATTGCTTCGGAAGAAGAAGATGACTTTATTGCCATCAATAGTTTTGATGAAAAACACCAAAACAAATACATCGTATTGATTGATCCGTTGGATGGGTCTTCCAATATCGATGTGAACGTCTCCGTGGGAACCATTTTTTCGATTTATCGAAGGGTGACCCCAGTGGGCACCCCGGTAACCCTTGAAGATTTTTTACAACCCGGCCGCAATCAGATTGCTGCAGGTTATGTCATTTATGGAACCTCAACAATGTTAGTCTATACCACAGGACATGGGGTAAATGGATTCACTTTGAATCCTGCTTTGGGTACCTTTTATCTGTCCCATCCGCAAATGCAGTTTCCTGAAACTGGTAAGATTTATTCCGTGAACGAAGGAAACTACATTCACTTTCCTCAAGGAGTCAAAGATTACATCAAATATTGCCAAATTGAAGAAGGCGACCGCCCCTACACCTCCCGGTATATTGGTTCTTTGGTATCTGACTTTCACCGAAACATGATTAAGGGTGGCATTTATTTGTACCCCAAAAGCAGTAAGGCCTCTAACGGAAAGTTGCGTTTATTGTACGAGTGTAATCCTATGGCATTCTTAGCGGAGCAAGCGAATGGCAAGGCAAGCGACGGGTTTATGCCCATAATGGACATCCAACCGGATGAATTGCATCAAAGGGTTCCGTTTTTCTGCGGAAGTAGAAAGATGGTAGAAAAAGCAGAGGAGTTTATGGCTTCCCAGGCCTAGCGGTCCAAAAGATATTGAAAGGCTTCAAAATCAATCTTTCCGTGAAAAATGTCGTAAGACTTTTGAATTAATGCTTTAGCGTCCTCGGGAGAATAGCCCAAGCCTATGGCGTATCTTTCTATTAAATTCATCTGCTCTTCTTCGACAATCTGATCGGCAAAAACTACTTTAAAGAAATCAAACAGTCGCATCAACCGTTTTTCAGAGCTATGTGGAGTCTCAATAGGGTATTTGTTCTCCTTTTTCATTACCTCTTTATACTCCGCTTCTGAGATATTGAGTTTAAAAGCGAACTTATCCAAAATCGCTTTTTCCTTTTCATTAATCTCACCATCTGCAGTTGCCAAAGTGGCTAAAGTGGCAAAGTGTGCCAAGTTTTTTCTCTTCTCACCGTGCTCGTATAAATCTAAAATAGGCATGTACACTAATTTGAAGGCAAATATAATTTTTGCAAAAGAAACCTAGGGCAATTTCCACTAAAGAAATTCGTATTTTCAAGGCGCTATGAAAATTCCACTGCTCCAATTCACCAACAAAGGAATCTATTGCGAACCCGCGGATGTATACCTAGATCCATGGAGACCTGTGGATAAAGCAATCATTTCCCATGGCCATGCCGACCATAGTCGATGGGGGCATAAAAAATATATTACCCATCATCGGAACGTGCCCATCGTAAAACATCGCTTAGGAGAAGTGGTCATCACTGGAAAAGAATGGGGCGAAACCTTTACCATAAAAGGGGTCAAATTCAGTTTTCACCCTGCAGGACATATTGTAGGTTCTTCCCAAATCCGGGTCGAACATCAAGGTGAGGTTTGGGTATTTACCGGAGATTACAAAATTGAAGATGATGGACTCACCACCCCTTATGAAAACGTAAAATGCCACACCTTCATCACCGAATGTACTTTTGGATTGCCAGCCTTCAAATGGCAACCGCAAAAAGAGGTGTTTGAGGACATCAATGGTTGGTGGGCCGAGAATCAAGCTGAAGGAAAAACTTCAGTGCTTTTTGGCTATTCGCTGGGCAAGGCACAACGCCTTTTGAAGCATTTGGATACTTCCATTGGAAAAATATACACCCACGGCGCAGTGGAAAATATGACCGAAGTACTTAGACCTTTGGTCGATTTACCTGAAACCACCTTGATTACACGCGACACCAAAAAAGATGAACTTTTGGGTAATATTGTGGTGGCACCACCCAGCGCTCATGGCAGCACTTGGATTCGAAAAATGGTGCCCTACGTCACCGCATCGGCCAGCGGATGGATGACCTTTCGCGGGGCCAGAAGAAGACGTGCGATTGACAAAGGATTTGTATTGAGCGACCATTGCGATTGGGATGGTTTGCTGGAAAGCATAAAAGCGACGGGGGCCGAAAAAGTTATTTGTACACATGGCTATACCGATATCTTTTCGCGCTACCTTCGAGAATTAGGCTACGATGCGCGAACCGAAAGCACTCAATACGAAGGTGAACTTGCTGAAATCAATACCTCCGAATCCCAAACTGCTGAGCTCTCATGAAACAGTTCGCGCAGCTCATAAAAACCTTGGACAGCACCAACAAAACCAACGTTAAGGTCAATGCGTTAGCGGAGTACTTCAAAATGGCTGATGACCGAGATAAAGTTTGGACCATTGCTATTCTTTCCCATCGTCGCCCGCCCCGACCGGTAAACACGACGCTACTTCGGAAATGGGCTGCTGAACTATCACAAATCCCAAGTTGGTTGTTCGAAGAAAGCTATCATATTGTTGGGGATTTGGCAGAAACTATCGCCCTAGTCGTCCCAAACTCGAAGACCGATACTGAAAAGACCTTGACCCAGTTTTTGGAAGAAATGATTGCCTTAAAAGCCAAAACTGAAGAAGAAAAAAAGGTATATCTCGTTCAAAATTGGGCCTGTTTGGACTATTACGAGCGCTTTGTTTTTACTAAGTTGATTACCGGTGGATTTCGTATTGGGGTAAGTCAAAAATTGATGACCAAAGCCTTATCAAAAGCTACCCAACTCGACGAAGACGTGCTGGCTTACAAGCTTATGGGCAATTGGGACCCGAATACCATTTCTTTTCAGCAGCTCGTGTTGGAAGAAAACGAAAGTGACTATCTCTCCAAACCGTACCCTTTTTATTTAGCCTATGCTATTGAAGAAGAAGTGTCCGGTTTGGGTGATGTCACGGAATGGTCCGCAGAACACAAATGGGATGGGATTCGCGCACAGGTCATTCTCCGCAACCAAGAAATTTTTGTTTGGAGCCGTGGTGAAGAATTGGTGACGGACAAGTATCCCGAATTTCAGGCTTTTATCGGCACCATTCCCGATGGAACTGTTTTGGATGGGGAACTCTTACCCTATCCCAATGGAGAAATTGGGACGTTCAACGATTTGCAAACCCGAATCGGCCGTAAAAATGTCTCCAAATCCCTTTTGGAAAAAACACCGGTTGTTTTAAAAGCCTACGACCTTTTGGAATGGAAGGGTGAAGACATCCGGAGCAAAACGTATTTGGAAAGAAGAGCGTTGCTTGAAGGACTATTGAATAAGGTGGTTTCGACTCCGCTCAACCACCCTGAATCCTGGGAGTACATTGGAAAAGATGACGTGGTCACGGAGTCAAGTCAAAACCATAGGACGGTCACTGAGCGTAACGCCGTCGGCCGGAGCCTTGGGCGTAGACCGAGTCGAAGTGACCTTCCCTTACTACTATCTCAACGCTTACAATTCGAAAGTTGGGAAGCTGTGACTCAGGAGCGAAAACGCGCCCGAGAAATGCGCAGTGAAGGTTTGATGCTAAAGCACAACCATTCCCCCTATCAAGTTGGACGAAAAAAAGGGGACTGGTGGAAATGGAAAGTAGAACCGTTGACCATTGATGCGGTGCTCACTTATGCCATGCGCGGACACGGACGACGCAGCAATCTATTCACCGATTATACCTTTGCGCTTTGGGATACCAACGAACAAGATGAAAAGGAGTTGGTCACTTTTGCCAAAGCGTATTCCGGACTTACCGATGCAGAATTTCGTGAGGTAGATGCCTGGATAAAGAAGCATACCTTGGAACGTTTTGGTCCGGTCCGAAGTGTAACGCCTCATCATGTTTTTGAAATCGCTTTTGAAGGCATTGCGCATTCCAAGCGGCATAAAAGCGGTATTGCCACGCGCTTCCCGAGAATTTTACGCTGGCGAAAGGACAAAAAGATTGAGGAGGCGAATACGTTGGAGGACTTAAGGGCATTGATTCCGAGCGGAGTGAAGGAATCTGTCAAAAGTGACGAAAAATGACAAAAGGATACTGCTACATTCTCACAAACAAAAACAAAACTGTACTATACATTGGGGCTACCAATGATTTGAAAAGAAGAATAGCAGAACATAAAAGCGGTATTCACCCTTATGCATTCACCAAAAGATATAATTGTACGCTATTGGTCTATTTTGAAACCTTTGATGACGTGCAAGATGCTTTCAGAAGGGAAAAACAGCTAAAAGCCGGAAATCGTAAACGTAAAGAAGCTTTGATAAATTCGGTTAATCCAGAATGGAAAGACTTGTCTTTGGAATGGCAGTTTTGATAAATTGTAACAGATTGCTTCGCTTTGCTCGCAATTATGAATCGTGATAAACTTTTTGAAATAGCCGAAAACTGGTTCCAACAACAAGGTTGGAAACCCTTTCCGTTTCAAAAACAGACCTGGAAGGCATTTCTGCAAGGAAAACATGGGTTGCTCAATGCGCCTACCGGAAGCGGCAAAACCTACGCCCTTTGGTTCCCGATTGTGTTGGATTACATCAAACGGCATCCCAATTACAAAACCAAGCATAAAAAAGGGTTAAAAGCCATTTGGATTACCCCACTCCGGGCCCTATCCCAAGAAATCAAACAATCTGCCGAACGGGTGGTAGCCGATTTGGAAACTCAAATGACGGTCGGCATCCGCACTGGAGACACCTCAACCAAAGAACGTTCTCGGCAAAAGACCACCATGCCCGATTTGTTGATTACCACTCCCGAAAGCCTGCAACTTTTGCTTTCTTCAAAAGGGTATGACAAGGTGTTTAAAGATTGCTCCGCGATTGTGGTTGATGAGTGGCACGAACTGCTGGGCACCAAACGCGGCATTCAAATGGAATTAGGGTTATCTCGTCTTCGAACGGTGTGCAACAACTTACGGATTTGGGGCATCTCTGCCACTATTGGCAATTTAGAAGAAGGTCGAGAAGTATTGTTAGGACCCAATTCCGAAGCCTTGAAAAATTCGATTTTGGTAAAAGCCAATCTCAATAAAAAAATCACGGTAAAAAGTATCATTCCCGAAGCGATGGAAACCTTCCCATGGCGCGGGCATTTAGGATTGCACTTGCTGGAAGAGGTGGTGCCTATCATCAACAATAGCAAAACCACCTTATTATTCACCAATACGCGAAGTCAATGCGAAATCTGGTTTCAAAAAATATTGGAAAAGCATCCAGAATATGCCGGTGAAATTGCCATGCACCATGGTAGTGTGAACAAAGAAACCCGACTTTGGGTGGAAGAAGCGATTAGAAATGAAAGTCTAAAAGCTGTGGTCTGCACGTCCAGTTTGGATTTGGGGGTGGATTTTGCTCCCGTGGAAACCGTTATTCAAATTGGGGGACCTAAAGGTGTTGCTCGGTTTTTACAAAGAGCGGGGCGCAGTGGCCATAGGCCCGGAGAAGAAAGTGTCATCTACTTTTTGCCTACCCACGCCATGGAACTCATTGAAGCTTCGGCACTTCAGGTGGCGGTGCGCGACAATGCGGTGGAAGACCGCCTCCCGTACCTCAACAGTTACGATGTTTTGGTGCAATACTTGACCACCTTAGCAGTTTCAGATGGATTTTATCCCAACGAAATCTTTCCTGAAATCAAACAGACCTTTTGTTTTCAAGGTATAACCGAAGACGAATGGCAATGGTTGTTGAATTTTTTGGTCATGGGAAGCCAAAGCTTGAAATCGTATGACGAATATAAAAAAGTGGAGGTTGAAGAAGATGGCAAGTTCAAGGTGAACAGTCGTGCTATTGCCATGCGTCATCGTTTTCAAATTGGAACCATTGTAGGTGATGCTTCCATTGCTGTACGGTATCAAAAAGGAGGCTATATCGGTTCCATCGAGGAGTACTTTATTTCCAAATTAAACGCAGGTGATGTTTTTACCTTTGCCGGTCGGAATCTGGAATTTATTCGCATTAAAGGAATGCAAGCCCATGTTCGCAATTCCACCAAACGCACCAATAAAGTCCCGTCATGGATGGGTGGCCGTTTGAGTTTCTCAGCCCAAATGTCCGCACTGTTGCGGCAAGAAATGTACACCGCTGACCTTGAAAATGCCGCGCAATCCAAGGAAATTAAAGCTTTGTTGCCCATGTTCACCAAGCAACGCGAAGAAAGCATTGTTCCCAAACCGAACGAATTCCTCATCGAGACCTTTAAGACGCGAGATGGGTATCATCACATTTTTTATCCTTTCGAGGGGCGAGGCGTACACGAAGCGATGAGCAGTTTGCTTTCCTATAGAATAGGTTTGTTGATGCCCATTACATGCTCTTTGGCTTTTAATGATTATGGTTTTGAAATGCTATCGGACAAACCCATCGATATCCAAGCGGTGTTGGACAACAACCTTTTCACTTCGGAATATATGCTGTCGGATTTGCAGAAAAGTTTGAACTCCAACGAAATGGCCCGAAGAAAGTTCCGTGACATTGCAGTTATTAGTGGAATGGTATTCACCGGTTACCCGCAAAAAGGGATTAAAATGAAACATCTGCAAAGCAGTTCGCAATTATTGTTTGATGTGTTTCGCGATTTTGAATCCGACAATCTCATGTTCCAACAAGCCTTTACCGAAACCTTTGAACACCAGCTGGAAGAGGGCCGTCTTCGCTTGGCTTTGGAGCGCATCGCCACACAGGAAATTGTTTGGAAACAATGTGAGCGACCCACACCATTTTCGTTTCCTATTATTACGGATAGGTTACGGGAAAAACTCTCCAATGAAAAATTGGCGGACCGTATTAAGCGGATGACGAAGATTTTGATGAGATGAAAAGTGACTTGAAAATTCACTCAGGGGTTCATTTCAAAAAAAGTTTGGAAAAAAGGTTGAACGGGGTTTTCTATTCAGTCATTCGATTTCTTAAATCCATTTCCGCATGAAGGATTCTGGTGATTTCAATGGGCAAGTCAATTCGTTTTCGATAAAAAATGATATGCCGGCCAACTTTCAATCCGAACAAATCTTTCCTTATCGTTTCATAATTCTTCCCCAATTCAGGATTACTGGCAATGCTTTGACAACTTTCCAGCAGTTTCTGGAAATATTTTTCAGCTTGTTTTTCTGACCACTTTTCAATGGTGTATTTCCAAATTGCAGTCAAATCCTCAACTGCTTTATTCGTTAATTCATATTTAATCACTCTTCTTATGCCTCGCCTTTAGTTCCTGAAGGTTTTTATCCCAGTCAAAATCATGAGCGATGCCGCTATCAATTCCTTCTTGAATTGCCTTTTTCAAAGCAATAGCTTTATTTTCTTCATTTTCCAAAAGTCGGAGTCCGGCTCTAATCACTTCACTTACATTTTTATAGCGCCCAGCAGAAACTTGGCTATTTACGAATTGGTCAAAATAGCTCCCGAGGGATATTGAGGTATTCTTGCTCATGATTCAAGAGTTTATCCAAAAGTACCAAAAATTGGTAAGTTTATAGAATGTTACTTGAATCCGAGTGGTTTCGTTTAACCAAAAACTACTTGGTACAATGCAATGAAGTTCATGATTTTCATCTCAAAACCTCTATGAAATTGACGTAGGTCTTTTTTGAATTGATGGATTAGGGGTAAGCACGTTTATGAGCTCCTTATTTGCTAAGACTACTCTTCCCTTTTATACCAAAGATTGAACTGCTCATTCAATAAGCTTACCGCCGGTTTTTTTCCCGCTTCGATGCCTTGAATAGCAAGCTTTATGATGGCTCCATGCTTAGGTTGGTATACCATAAGAAATGCGGAACGGGCATATTGCTCACCACATCGAGAATCCCCGCCAGCTTCCTCTCCTGCTTTTAGGGCAAGCATCAATCGTTCGGCCAAAGCTTTGTCCCTATTTTGATTAAAAGCATCAAACGCTTTTTTAACCACTTGCTCTCCAACGAGTATATTCCCCATTACCGCAAAATCATCGCCTATCATTTCGCCGCTCCAATCTGATATTTCAGCACCAGAATATACCAACGGACTTGAACCTTCCTTCAATATGATTACCCCATATTGCTGCTTTTCTGGTCCGAAACGTTCGGCCATCATAGCCCCTAAGATTTCTCGGGCGGAACCGTTGTTTTCCATAAGGGAAACGCCTTCCATTCGAGCATAGTAATTACTGGCCGCCTGTACTACAATGGCACCTATACCAGGTTCGATTGAGGCAATGCCCGACACATCAAAGGTACATGAAGCACCTACGATACCTATTTCTCCTGTTTTTCGGTCCACGGCAATGATAGACCATGTCGCATAACACTGCGTCGTAAAAAATGTAGTGCATAGCACAAGTAAAGCGATTCCCATTTTCTTCATGTCTCGAAATTTTTGGTTGATATATGTAGTAGAGAGACCTTGAAAACGGATTTGTTACAACAATGCAATGCCTTTTGGTATTTCCAAAGTACGATTATGCATAAATCAACTAAGAACCTCTTCTGAGTTGAGCTGGGGACTTAAAGCTTCATTTTCAAAATATAATACGGCGGAGTCCCTAAATCTTCCCCTCCGGTAAACGCAGGTGTTTTGTGAAGTTGATTCACCGTGATGTAGATAAAACCATTGCCATCCAGTGCTACATTATCCGCCCAATCAATCTTTGGGTCGCGAACGAGAGGTTTCAACTCTCCTGAAGTGGTAAGAATGTCTACCCCATAATGTTGCAGATTGGTGAAATAGTGATTCCCAGCAGCATCTGTGGCAACGCCATCCGAAATGGGTTTGGGCCCAATTACTTTTATGGCTTTGCTAATAGTATAATCAGAGGCACCTTCACGAAAGAGTTTTGCAGGTACAGCGTACCAAGTCGTTCCGTTCATGGCACCATAGTACAAGGTTTCGTTGTCTTTGCTCAAGGTCACCGGATTAATAGCGACCCGTGCAGGAGCACCTCCAAATTCAATGACCTGCCCATCAATGACCATATCGATATTTTCGGTTTGCACCGAACGGTCTTCAAATCTTCGAACCGTCTTGGTTTTGGCGTTCAAGGCCAAAATTCCTGGGTTGGCAATATCCGCCAAATAAATCCATCCATTCACCTCATCAATGGCCAAATCTTGTACAAAACTACCCGTAGGCGCAATAGCCTCTGGAAACTCGTATTTAAACACTTCTTTTTTGGAATTAATATCAAAGCCCCAAACACGCGTCTTTCCCAGGTTTTGTCCCATATCGACAACCCAAAGTACATTGTTATCATCTACACGAATGCCCAAGGGAGTATCTATTTCGTCTTCCGTAATTACCCCATCCGTGTTTTGATAGGCTTCATTCGGGAAGGCTTCGTAGTTATTTTTCTCCGTAATTTCCAACAACTGCATTTGACCACTACCCAAAGGGTGCACCGTGGTAAACACTCGTCCTTCTTTGGAAACCGCTACATTCCCCGGGCGAAACGGTAGCTCTGCAATGGTTTCCAATTCTTGCGCAAAACTGAGTGTAGTCGCGCAGAGGGTCAATAACAAGATTATTTTTTTCATTTTCAGTTTTGTTTAAAGTCGTCACCCACAAAGGTAAACTTACACCGTCGACCTTTTATCGCCGAGCATTTCAGATTCAGCCTTTCCTTTGAAGTTCTTGAGCGTATTTTTATACTATTACGATATCAATTTAAAAACCTCTTATTTTTATACTATAAAATTGATAGTAACAAAATTATCTATAGCATTTATACCGGTCAAGAACGGTCAAAAAAGATAGTACGGTTTTTGGCAAAAAAATAGGTTTTATGTATACAGTAAAAGGAAAATCCTATCCATGTTGCACTAGTGTGACCATGGGTATTATCGGCGGCAAATGGAAATCAGTGATTCTGTTCCATTTGCTCAATGGACCCCTACGGTACAGTGAATTGAAAAGAAAGATGCAAAGTGTTACTGAGCGTACGTTGAGCCTCCAACTCAAAAGTCTGGAAGAAGACGGAGTCATCCAAAGAAAAGTGTATACCACAAAACCCCCTTTAAAGGTGGAATATGCCCTGACCGATTTCGGAAAAACCTTGTCACCTCTATTACAATCCATTGCCGATTGGGGAGATTATGTAGTCGCACACCATTCGAAATAGTACCAAGCTTTCTATTTTTATGCTTCTTTGAGTTGTAATGACGCACACGCTTACCCTTAAAAATCAAAAATTCGTCCTGCACCCTTTGGGTGGTTTGTTTTGGGAAGAAAAATCGCAGTTGCTCATCAGCGATGTGCATTTGGGGAAAGTAGCGCATTTTCGAAAATTTGGTGCTGCTGTTCCCCGCAAAGCCCTGCACAACAACTATCGCTTATTGGATAAAATTGTCGCTCACTTCAATCCGTTTCAGATTTGTTTTTTGGGAGACCTTTTTCATTCTTCCCTAAACAAGGAATGGGAACTTTTTGAAAACTGGATTGCGAAAACTCCGGCCGAGGTTGTTTTGGTATCGGGCAACCACGACATTATCTCCCCGCATAAGTTTGAAAAGCTTAACATTCCTATCTTTCAAGAATGGATTTTGGATGGTTTTTTGCTCACCCATCATCCGGAAAAACGAGAGGGGTATTTCAACTTTTGTGGTCATATTCATCCAGCAATTCGCTTGCAAGGTTTTGGCAGACAAAAGCTTCGGCTTCCTTGTTTTTTCAAATCCGAGTCACAAATGATATTGCCTGCTTTTGGTGAATTCACGGGCATGCATGTTTTACAACTCAAAGCAAGTGATGAGGTTTTTGTGATTGTGGAGGATGAGGTGGTGCAAGTATGAACCTGTCATGCTGAACTTGCCTGTCCTCCGTTCCAAGTAGGATTCAGCATCTACCTCACAAGAAGAAGATTCCGTGTCAAGCACGGAATGACGAATACTTCACAAAATAGGGTCATGCTGAACTCGTTTCAGCATCTTTACCCAACGAAGTGAATAGATTCCGTGCCCCCGCCTGAACGGTCGGGCAGGAAGTGCGGAATGACAGCTGCAACGTAACTAAAAGTCATACTGAATTTGCTTGCCCTCCGTTTTAGGTGGGATTCAGCGTCTACCCCACAAGAAAAAGATTCCGTGTCGAGCACGGAATGACTCCGGTTATTCACAATTCACCCTATATTTGCCACAAATTTTTTCGATTGCCTTTAACGTCCCTTCTCAATCGATTTGAACAGTCTCCCCAAGTCAGGAAACTGCAGGATGCTATTGCCCTTTCCCAAACGATTCCCCTCAAAGGACTTACTGGTTCGGCACTGTCGTTTGTCCTATCCCAGACCTTTAAAACACTTGACAAACCCTTTCTGGTGTTGCTCAATGATAAAGAAGAGGCGGCCTATTATTTGAACGATTTGGAACAACTAATTGGGACCAATGAAGTACTGTTTTATCCAGGAAGCTATCGAAGACCGTATCAAATTGAGGAAACCGATAATGCCAATGTGCTACTTCGGGCAGAGGTGCTGAATCGTATCAATTCCAGAAAGAAACCGGCAATTATCGTTACCTATCCCGACGCTTTGTTCGAAAAGGTGGTGACGCGCAAAGAGCTGGATAAAAACACGCTGAAAATCAAGCTGGATGACACTCTATCGCTTGATTTTTTGAATGAGGTCCTATTTGAATACCAATTCAAACGGGTAGATTTTGTAACCGAACCCGGCGAGTTTTCCGTTCGCGGGGGTATCGTGGATGTGTTTTCATTCTCACACGATGTTCCCTACCGGATTGAATTTTTCGGGGACGAAGTGGACAGTATTCGGACCTTTGATGTGGAAACCCAGCTTTCTACCGACAAGGTGAAACGCATCACCATAATCCCCAATGTAGAGAACAAGTTTTTACAAGAGACCCGGGAAAGCTTTTTAAAATATATTGCACCCCAAACGGTAATCTTCGCCAAGAATCTAGACCTCACTTACAGTCGAATTGATGCTTTTTTCGAAAAGGCAGAAGACAGCTTCGCCAAATTGGAGAGTGAACTAAAGCATTCCAAACCACAAGAACTTTTTGTGGATTCCAACTTGCTGAAGACGCAGTTAGAAACTTTCGCGCTTGTTGAATTGGGGGCTTCGACTCGTTCTACGCCAAAGGCTTCTGACGAAGGGTTTACGCTCAGCCTCCAAAACATAGAATCGGTCACTGAGCGGAGCCGAAGTGAAATTACATTCAACACAAAACCGCAACCTTCCTTCAACAAAAAGTTTGACCTGCTCCAAGAGGACCTGCAGGAAAACCACCAAAATGGGTTCACCAACTATATTTTTTGTTCCAGCGAGCAACAGGCCAAACGGCTTCATGACATTTTTGATGCCATAGGGGAGCAAAATCAAAATGGCAATGACCAAGTAGTGCACTATCAAACTTTGGTCTTTCCTCTATATCAAGGATTCCTAGATGAAGACCTCAAGGTAGCCTGTTATACCGACCATCAGATTTTTGAACGTTACCATAAGTTTCAGCTGAAGAATGGCTACGCCAAAAAGCAGGCCATCACCCTTAAAGAACTGACCAAACTCGAAGTGGGTGACTATGTCACGCACATCGACCACGGTATCGGAAAGTTTGGTGGCCTTCAAAAAATTGATGTTGAGGGCAAAAAGCAGGAAGCCATCAAATTATTCTACGGCGACCGTGACATTTTGTATGTCAGTATCCATTCGCTGCATAAAATCTCCAAATACAATGGAAAGGATGGAGCAGCCCCAAAAATCTTTAAGCTCGGTTCTGCAGCTTGGAAAAAGCTAAAACAAAAAACCAAGAGCCGGGTCAAGCAAATTGCATTCGACCTCATCAAGGTCTATGCAAAGCGACGAATGGAAAAAGGATTCCAATATGCTCCGGACAGCTATTTGCAGCATGAGTTGGAAGCCTCCTTTTTGTATGAAGACACCCCGGACCAAAGCAAAGCGACCCTTGATGTCAAAAAAGACATGGAAAGCGAACGCCCTATGGACCGGCTTATTTGCGGTGACGTAGGTTTCGGAAAAACTGAAGTAGCCATTCGTGCCGCTTTCAAGGCAGTGGACAACGGCAAACAGGTAGCGATTTTGGTCCCCACCACAATTTTGGCCTTCCAACATAACAAAACCTTCAAGAAACGTTTAGGGGAGCTTCCCGTTACGGTCGATTACCTGAACCGCTTCCGAACCGCAAAAGAAAAACGAGAGATTTTGGAGCGCCTAGCTCAAGGCAAAATAGACATCATTATTGGTACCCATCAATTGGTGAACAAGAATGTCCAATTCAAGGATTTAGGTTTACTTGTGGTAGATGAAGAACAAAAATTTGGCGTTTCCGTTAAGGACAAGCTGAAGTCCATCAAAGAAAATGTTGATGTGCTTACCCTGACAGCAACACCAATTCCAAGAACGCTTCAATTTAGTTTGATGGCCGCTCGGGATTTATCCGTCATCAATACCCCACCCCCTAATCGATATCCAATCGAAAGTCGTGTAATTCGATTGAATGAAGAAATTATTCGTGACGCCATTTCATATGAAATCCAAAGGGGAGGTCAAGTCTTTTTCATCCATAACCGCATTGAAAACATCAAAGAGGTCGCTGGGATGATACAGCGCTTGGTACCCGATGCGAAAATTGGTATTGTCCATGGGCAGATGGAAGGGAAGAAACTGGAGCAACTGATGCTAGCCTTCATGAATGGTGAATTTGATGTATTGGTTTCTACTACCATCGTTGAAAGTGGACTGGATGTGACCAATGCCAACACCATCTTTATCCACAATGCAAACAATTTCGGATTGAGTGACCTGCACCAAATGCGCGGACGGGTAGGCCGTAGCAATAAAAAAGCTTTTTGTTTTTTCATTACACCTCCCCACGAGGTGATGACCACCGAAGCTCGGAAACGGATTGAAGCTTTGGAACAATTTACAGAGTTGGGTAGCGGTTTTCAAATTGCCATGAAGGATTTGGAGATTCGTGGTGCTGGGGATTTGTTAGGGGGTGAACAAAGCGGATTTATTAACGAAATAGGATTCGAAACCTATCAAAAAATCTTGTCTGAAGCCATAGATGAGCTGAAAGAAAATGAATTCAAAGAATTGTACGATGAGGTGGAAGGCGCAGACCGAGAGAAAGTCTATGTGAAAGACACCCAATTGGATACGGACTTTGAATTGCTCTTCCCGGATGCGTATATTAACAACATCACTGAACGACTGAATTTATATACCCAACTCAACAACGTTAAAAACGAAGAAGAACTGCAAGAATTCGAAACCAAATTGGTCGACCGTTTTGGAGCGCTTCCTTCACAGGCGAAAGATTTATTGAATTCCGTTCGCATCAAATGGTTGGCCAACGCCATTGGTTTGGAAAAAGTAATTCTGAAAAAGGGAAAACTTTTGGGTTACTTTATTGCAGACCAACAATCCGATTTTTATCAAAGTCCCGCGTTTACGCATGTCTTGCAGTATGTACAATCACACCCCAACCTATGTCAATTGAAAGAAAAACAAACCCGAAATGGTTTGCGGTTGTTGTTGGTTTTTGAGGGCATCAAGAAGGTTGATACTGCGCTAACACGATTGCAACCTATGACGGTTTCGAAAAATACTTCGTTACAGGTTTAATCCGAGAACGCTGAATAGACTTGCTTTACAAATTCTCCAATTTTATTAGGTTCCAACCATCGCGTTACAATCACTAGTCCTTCTTGTTGGTCTACTACGATGAAGTTACCCCCAAAGCCCGCGGCGTAAAAAACATGTTCGGGCACACCTTCCCAATGACGGTTTCCTTTTTCGTTCAACCACCACATGTACCCATAATTGGGATTGGGTTTCGAAGGGGTGGTAGCCTGGGTTATCCAATTTTCGCTTAAAAGGGTCTTATCCTTCCACCGTCCGTTATTGGCAAAAAGCAAACCAAAACGAGCCATGTCTTCGGTATGGATAAAAATTCCAGCACCAGAATGACCGCCTCCTGTGACCGATTTCATTTTTAAACCATCAATGGTCGTCCATGCATGGTCGTAGCCAAACCAACGCCAAGTGGTAGACGCCCGAATAGCATCCATAAGGTTTTCTTTGAGCACTTTAGGTAGCGGGTTCCGCCATAGATGCGTTAGGGAATAAGACAAGACGTTTACGCGAACGTCATTGTATTCCATCACCGTGCCGGGTTCTCGAAGTTCTCGGAATTTCCAATCATCCAAACTTCCTTCGCGAGGAGGGCGGTCCGCCCAATCGTGCAAGCCCCAAAGCGTTCCTGACCAATCTGAATTTTGTTGTAGCAAATGTTCCCAAGTGATTTTGCTGTTATGCTCCCCATCAAACGTACCATCCCAGATATAGCGGTCCACCTTGTCATCCGTATCCTTAAGCAAACCTTGGTCGTAGGCAAGACCTGCAACCGTGGACAAAAAACTTTTGGTGACGCTGAAGGTCATATCTACCCTTTGGGTATCGCCCCATGAAGTCAAGACATATCCATCTTTCAGAATCATTCCTGCTGGGCCGCCTCTTTTTTTGGTGGGGCCTAAAATCTCATGAAACGGCTCCCTTTGAAATCCTTTTAGGATGGCTCGTCTTAAATCTCGAGAACCAGAATACTCATTCTCCTTAGCGAAGGAAACCGCCGAGTTTAGCGTTTCGATATCGTATTTGAACTGTCCCTTTTCAGCCTTTTGCCATACTGCGTTTCGTTCAGGGAAGTTGAATTCCTGCCCAACGGAAACCGAAAGACCCAAAAAGAAAAAGCACATAAGTGCCATAAATCCTCTGCAAACCATAGTATTGGTTTTTTAAGGACATGAAGGTAATCAATGTCTTTGGGAAATACGAAGTGATTAAAGTAGCTGTTTTTAAAACCGTTTCTTCAGGAGCAACTCACCTTCAGCATCAAAATAACGCCAGGTGCCTACCTGCTCATCTTTTCTGAACCGCCCGGTTATTTTCTTTTCGCTATTGGGATAGAATTCCTCATAACGTCCATGCTTAAGCCCATCTTTCAATTCAACTTCATAGCGGATGGCGCCACTACCGTACTTTTTTACAAAGGATTTTGCCGTAAGGTCAGAAGGATAGATTGGTTTCAGTTGGAACACAGATTCGGTAGGGGCTTGCGTTTTAGTCACCGTTGGTTTGGAAACTGTCATTTTGGGTTCTTCGCGAAACTGTTCATTTTGCTTTACCGTTTCCACATTTTGATAGTTGACCACCATACGGCTTTCAAATAGGTCGTCTTCTGGTGTAAACTGCAAACCTACTTGTGGAAAACAGATGATAAAATCTTTGTTTTTGCGCATTTGGGTTCGGGTAGGTCCATCAGCCAAAGCGTACATATTATCATACAGCACTGGAATGTTACTGTACACAAACAAACTTGATTTTCGCTCGAACTTTTTATTGAACTCCCGAAAATCTTCCGAATTGAAAAGCGTTTCCTTGTCCTCTACGTTGTTGATGATTTCTTTTAGCGTGTTTGGACTATTGCTAAATACCACATAGTCATCAATAGCAGTGAAATACGGTTTGTCCAAGGCATCAAAACGATTGCCCAAAAGAATCTTGAAGAAGCCTTTAATCGACAAAAAGTTGATATCATATCCCTTGTATGAAACCGCCTTGAACTTCACTGGGGTCTTTTTTCGAATTTGATTGAGGACAAAATCCAAGTTGGTTTTCGCATCGTCTTTATCTCGCGTTTTGAGGACGACGGCGACCTCATTTTTGCCTTTGGTGATGTTGGATTGAATCTGTAACAGGGCAATTTCATCCCCTATCCAACTCACAAAATTTTCCTTGATGTCGATTTTCAGGAATTTTTCTAGTTTTTGGATTCCTGAACGATAGGAGGCAAACTGTTCAGGATTGTTTTCCTGTACGGCTTCAAAATTTCGATAGAATTCCGAAAAGCTATCAAAACCATAACTGATGTACAGGGCCGTCCGTTTCGGAGCAATTTCTGGGATGGTCCTCGCCGCTGTTCCTGATTTTTGAAGGGCTTCCAGGTAAAATTCATTAGCAAAACTGATGTTGGTATACCCATTTGCCGTGATGGTGCTGTTGCGTTCCAAATCAAAATGAAAACCGGAAAAAAGAAAATTTTCACTCAAACGCTTGACCCAATCTCCCGGACGGTCTGAATACCTTCTGAAATACTCGTCGAAATAATCGTACTGCATGTAGACCCTGAATAAATCTTCATAGCCTACTTTTTGATTTACCTCGATAAAGTTCAAATCCCTCCCCAATACAGGTTCGTTGTATTGGTCAATGGACGCTTCTACCAGCGCATGTGTATAGGAAGCGATCATCTGGTTTTTGATGAAGGAGAGATAGAGCGTCTTTTTGCTGTTTCGGTCAAAAATCTCTAAGATTTCGTGGGCCTTGTACTCCCGTTTACTGAGGGTATAGTTGTCGTTCAGTAAAGTGTTGAGATAGGTTTTGAGTAATTTCAGCTTGGCGATTCGCTTTAAATCCAACACGTAGAAAATCCCAAAATCCTTTGGCGAAATCATGTGGATGGAAATGAAAAGCGAACGATCATCCAAAAACTCAAAAAGCTTACGTTGGTCATTGAAGATGGTATCCACCCGTTGGATGTTACTTGTTAATTCCGAGAAATAGTCATTCTTGATGAGATGACTCCATGCTTCGCTTTCGCTAACTTTTTCCCAACTTTTTACAGGGTGCTCTGACTCCACTACGAAAACCGCATCCTTTGGAATCAAATAAATGGACTGTAAATTACTCTTAGGAGATAAGGTCAACAAATAGACCAAATACAACATGTAGGCTAAGGCTGCCGCAATGAGGACTAGAAATATTTTTTTTCGGCTCACGAACAAAAGAATCTATGAACAAAACGAATTCTTTTGGGTTTTAGTCTTGAATTCCCAGCTTCAAACTAGTGATAGTTAAGTTGCAGAAAAGTAAAATTTTAACATAGTTGTGAATATTGATTACCTTTAGTGATGGTCGTCGCGCAAAACAAAACCAATCGATTGTATTCCATTTTACTATCTGAGCGCACGAAAGCTTTCTTCGAACGATTCACGCTAGTCGTAGCCATCATCAGTTTCATCGGACATTTGGGATTGATTTATTTGAACAAGTTCACACCCATTTTTGGAGGTGAATCCGACCTTTTGGGCAATCCCATCGGAGCCATTTACACTCCGTTTTCATTCATCTTATTGTATGAAGTGTATTTGTTGATTTACTATTTGCCGCGGTCTATCACCACCTACATCAGCAAACAATATGAAATCATAAGTCTGATTATCATCCGTAGACTTTTTAAGGATTTATCGAACTTAAAACTGAGTTCAGACTGGTTCAGCATCAAAGGAGATTTGCAATTCACCTATGACATCATCGCGGCGGTATTGCTTTTCTATCTTATTTATTGGTTTTATCGATTGAATAAACGACGGAAACACTTGATGGACCAAAACCAAGTGTTGGTTCAAAATCTGGAAAAATTCGTGAATTTCAAGCGCCTTATTGCGGTATGCTTGGTGCCCATCCTGCTGGTTTTGGCTTTTTATTCCTTAGGAGACTGGTCCTATAAATTGCTTTTACAAGGCAGTGGTAATTTTGATGAACTCAAAAATGTGAATAGCGTTTTTTTCGATGAGTTTTTTACCATTCTCATCATTGTCGATGTCATCCTCCTATTGGTCTCCTTTTTCTACACGGATAAGTTCCATAAGGTGATTCGAAACTCGGGATTTGTGATTTCAACCATCCTTATTCGTTTATCCTTCTCGGTAGACGGACTCGTCAATACGGCCTTGATTGTTTTCGCGGTTGGATTCGGCCTGTTGATTTTGGCCATCCACAACATTTACGAAAAACAAGAAATGGAACCTTAAAGGGTTTTAAGGTCTTTAATGGTTTTAAAGGCCACGTCCACCTGTTCTTCATTCACCAAAATAGTGAACTCGTTTGTTGTGGAAATCACCTCATACAACACAATGCCCTCCCAAGCCAAGCGTTGAAAAATGAAATAATAAATGCCTGGTACGGAAACGTTCTCTGCAGGAAGCTTTACGGTTATGGAAGAAAGGTTTTCTGCTTTCTGAGTGCACCGTTCGCCGGCGAACAAACTTTCTACCATGCCATCCATGGTACGACTGATAACGATATTGATTTCGTTCACGCCACGGGAAGAGGTATAAAACACATCTTGGTTTTTGTTGATTTCCTCAAGTAACTGCGCCTGCTGTTGTAGAATCGTTTCAGAAGCCAAGAAAGTGTAATCCGTGAGATTGGAACGCACGGTAATTTCGCCAATGTTCTTTAAGACTTTCACGATTTTATGGGTCGCCCGAAATTCCAAGTCATCCGAAAGACGCTTTAGCGCCATAACCACAGCGCCATCTTTCACATCCTTTCCTAGCGCTTCGGAAATTTCAGGTTTAATCTGACGAGAAAGCGAAGTAAGGTTAATGATACCTTGCGATAAGGCACTTTGAAGGAAAGGTTTCTTCTTTATATAATGTTCTACAACTGCGGAAATTGTTTTCATTGCGTTAGTTTGGAGTGCAAATTAACAAAATGTTACAAATAACACAAATCGTTAAAAGTGATAGAACGCATCTTCCCAATGTTCAATGTTAACTTCCTTACCTTGGAAAATAACCAGAATCACATCAAACCGAACGTCTACCTCTAAATCTTTTTCTTGTACATAAAAATCCGCAGCAGTGGTTAGCAACTGGATTTTTCGTTTTCCAATCGTTTGTTCCATGGATTCCCAAAACGCTTCAGTACGTGTTTTGACCTCCACAATCGCCAGAATAGATTCTTTTTGTGCGATGATATCCAACTCCGCTTTTCGATATCTGTAGTTTTTTGCAAGGATGGTATAGCCTTTTCCAATTAAAAAATCAGCAGCAATTTGCTCTCCTTTGGCCCCTAAATCGTTGTGAAATGCCATAAATCCTAGAAAAATAGAAAAAAAACATGCATTTCATCGAAAAATTTGGTGCTTCACCGTTGTCTCAGCGTTAACATTGTAATTTGTGAGCTCTTTTCGGAACCACACCAACGTAAAGCTAGACATATAGTTGCCCCAAAACTATGGACCTAATTAACGCCAGACATTGCTATGGAGTACTTTATCAATTGTAATTCCTCAACTTTGGCGCCGTACACTGATCCATTGGATGAGTTACGTGCTGCCCACTTGTACCGTAGGTTGGGATTCAGTGCCTCGGTACAGACAATCAATGCCGCAGTCGGACAATCAGCAGACGCTCTTGTAGATGCACTTGTAGATCAAGCTTTAGCCCAAGCTCCTATTCCTGCCCCGGAATGGGCCACTTGGAACAATGCCAATTATCCAGAAGATGATGATTTGGCTCGTCAAATACGACGTGCCCAACAAGAAGAGTTGGCTACCGCCTACGGAAATGCCCTATTGAACAATAACCTACTTGACCGTTTAAGCTTCTTTTGGAGCAATCACTTTGTAACCGAGTTGGATGTTTATCAATGTAACTCCTTCCTTTATGAGTATGTGAATTGTCTTCAACGAAATGCATTAGGCAACTTTAGAACGTTTGTTTCCGAAATTGGTTTGACCAGTGCGATGCTCTATTATTTGGATGGAGTTCGCAACCGTGGTAATAATCCAAACGAAAACTATGCTCGAGAGCTGTATGAGCTATTTACCTTGGGTGAAGGAAATGGATACACGGAAGAAGACATTATTGAAACCTCTAAATCACTTTCCGGATACACGGAACGCGGTGAAGAGGGGTGTACGTTTGTAACCTTTAATCCCGAACAGTTCAACACGGACAACAAGACTATCTTGGGTCAAACCGGGAATTGGGGATACGATGAAACCATCGACATTCTTTTTACACAACGACCCAACGAAATCGCCACTTTTATATGCCAAAAACTTTACGAATATTTTGTACACCCTGATTCAAATGATGACGCAGGTAATGCGCAAGCTATCATTTCAGGTATGGCGACTACCTTTTTGGCGAACAACTTTGAAATTGCACCGGTATTGCGTCAACTCTTCAAGAGCCAACACTTTTTTGATGAGGATGCCATCGGGGTAATCATCAAGAGTCCATTTGACTTATATCTTGGACTATTGAAAGAGACCAGTTTCGCATATGACGATGCAACGGTCATCAACACCATTGATGCCGCTGAAATGATTGGTCAAGAATTATGGGATCCTGTCGACGTAGCCGGATGGCAGCGCGACCGCGAATGGATTAACACCAATTTCATTATTGGTAGATGGTTGACTTCAGAAGTTTTCTTGGAGCGTTTTTACCAAGCAAATCCTGAGCAGTTCAGAACCTTGGCAATGGATGCCGTTGGTGTAGCAGACAGCAACACCAGTAATCCTGAAACCGTAGTACGGGCCTTGGTCAACAAATTCACTCCAAAAGGATTGTTGACTGAACAAGATTTTGAAAATGCCATGGATGCGTTTAAAATCGATGACGTTCCTGAGATTTATTATTCTCCTGATTATATCGACGGTGGCCAAAGCCTTTGGATGCTAGCGGTAAGCATGGAAGCACCTACGCAGGTCTATGTGCTGTTACGACACCTGTCGAGAGAACCTGAATTTCAACTTAAATAACCCCTACTACTATGTGCGATACTCATAACATTCACGATAACGATCCGTACAAAGGTCTAGAACACGATGGCCACGACCAGGAACACACCAATTGGAGCCGACGGTCTTTTTTACAAGCCCTCGGAATTGCTGGTTCGGGTTCAATGTTTTTAGGCAGTAATCTACTTTCTGCATCAGCCCCATCACCGCTTACTGCGGCGATTTCGAGTGCAGAAACTGATAATATCCTCATATTGATTCGTCTTTCGGGTGGAAACGATGGTTTAAGTACCGTCATCCCGATTCAACAATATGACACTTATGCTACGCAACGTCCGAATATTTACATTCCTGAGAGTAAGATTTTAAAGCTTACCGATGATTTCGGAGTGCCCACTTACATGAATGCCTTGGAACCCCTTTGGGGCGAAGGCCAGTTCAAAGCAGTACATGGTGTAGGTTACCAGAACCAAAGCCTTTCCCACTTTACTGGGTCTGATATTTATGCAAATACAGACTTGACGACTACTGGTTTTGATGGACTCAATACCGGTTGGATGGGAAGACACTTTGAACAATGTTACCCGGATTATCTAATTAATCCACCTGCTGCCCCAGCGGCCATTCAAATTGGAAACATCGCCAACTTGGTGTTCCAGGGAGAAGAAACCAATTATGCTTTCGTTACCAACAACATTGACCAGTTGGAAGAAATTGCACAAACCGGATTCTTTTATGACATCGAAAATGCACCGTTTGACGATTGCATGTACGGTGACCAATTGCGGTTCTTAAGAGGTGTGGCTAACACTACATATGAATACGCTGGCAAAATTCACGAAGCCTACGAAAGAGGACAAAATCAAGTAGAATACCAAAACAATGGTTTTGCGCGTCAATTGGCCTTATTGGCACGATTGATTAAAGGAAATCTTGGAACTAAGGTTTATATGATTTCCATGGGTGGATTCGACACCCACGGGAACCAACCTTTGGCTCACGAAAGATTGATGTCTACCTTGTCCATCGCCGTAAACAATTTCTACGAAGATTTGAGCTTCACTGAGCAAGACAGACTTACCTTGAGTATGACGTTTTCTGAGTTTGGCCGTCGAATCTTTGAAAATGGTTCTTTAGGAACCGACCACGGTAAAGCTGCCCCAACCCTATTCTTCGGTTCAGGATTGAACGGTAGTGCCTTTGTTGGTGATCACCCAGACTTGGATAGCCCTAATGGCCGTGGAAACCTAGAATACACGATGGATTTTAGGGATTTATATGCCACCGTTCTTGCAGAATGGTTGTGTGTGCCAATCCCATTAGTGGAACAACATTTATTGGACCACCCTTATAATCCAGTAAACCTCGGTTTCAATTGTAGTGGAACGGACTTCCCTGACATTGCAATGGATAGTGACCCACCAACGCTTCCTGAGACACCACCAAGTGACCCAGACGCGATGGACCCGAATCCTGAAATCGAAAATGCAATCGTTCACAAACCTTATTACCCAAATCAACAGGCACCTCATATTTATTTGGAAATGCCATTTGCAGCCCACGTTGATATTGAATTGTTCAACATTCTAGGGCAAAAGGTTGGTACGGTCTTCAATGAGATGATGATGGAAGGTTCTGCCGAAATCAACATTCGCGAACGTATGCGCGATAGTCTTTCCACAGGAAAATACATTTACCGTATTTCAGTTGGAGAGCAAAGAATGAGTAAATCGGTCATGATTATGTGACCCGATTCAAATAGATAAACATTACTGGCCCTCCGGTAATACATCACCCCACCCCACATTGGGACTGATGTATCGGAGGGTTTGCTTTTTAACTGAGTTGTGGTTTATCGTCATCCGTTTTAAATCCCAAGGCCTTTTTCACCTTTTGGTTTTTCCGTTTGTAGACTCTAGCGGTACTTTCCTCAGCACTTTCTTCTACCACTTTCGCCATCGCCTTGAGCTTCTCAAATTTTTTAGGGTTTCCAACACTCATGATGTAAAATTTGTAGTTCTTTTCTTATAAAACTCTTTCTGTAGCAACTTTATTTTGTCCACAGTTCATGAATCCATAGTCTGCCAAGGTTCTAGACCGAAATTCTGTATTTTTGCTGCTTAATTTTGCTTTGTATGACCCAAACGGCAACACCATCCCGTTATACCCTCACTGCTGCTTTACCTTACACCAATGGCCCTATCCACATTGGGCATTTGGCTGGCGTATATGTCCCTGCAGATATCTATGCTCGCTTCCTTAGAGGTATTGGTAAGGATGTGATTTTTATCTGCGGTAGTGATGAACATGGTGTGGCGATACCGATGAAGGCCAAAAAAGAAGGGGTGAGTCCTCAAGTGATTATTGACAAGTATCATAGCATCATCAAACAAGCGTTTTCGGATTTTGGGATTTCCTTTGACAACTATTCTCGTACATCTGCGCAAGTTCATCACGAGACAGCTTCAGATTTTTTCAAAAAACTATACGAGCAAGATGACTTTATTGAAGAAGTTACGGAACAACTTTACGATAGTGAAGCCCATCAATTTTTGGCGGACCGCTTTGTAACAGGTACCTGTCCGAAATGTGGTTATGAAGAAGCGTATGGCGACCAATGTGAAAACTGTGGTTCTTCTTTGAATGCTACCGATTTAATCAACCCAAAGTCCACTTTAAGTGGCAGCACGCCAACTTTGAAGCGCACCAAGCACTGGTTTTTGCCTTTGGATAGATATGAAAACTTTTTAAAAGAATGGATTATCGAGGGCCATCAAAAAGATTGGAAGCCCAATGTATATGGTCAATGCAAATCTTGGATTGATGACGGGTTGAAACCTCGGGCCGTGACCCGCGATTTGGATTGGGGGATTCCCGTTCCGGTGGCAGATGCCGAAGGAAAAGTGCTTTACGTGTGGTTTGACGCGCCTATCGGGTATATTTCTTCTACCAAGGAGTGGGCCGAACGCGAAGGAGAAGATTGGGAACCCTATTGGAAGGATGAAAATACCCAGCTGCTCCACTTTATCGGAAAAGATAATATAGTGTTCCATTGTATAATCTTCCCAAGCATGCTCAAAGCACATGGCGACTACGTTTTACCACAAAACGTGCCTGCCAATGAGTTTTTGAATTTGGAAGGCAACAAATTGTCCACATCAAAAAATTGGGCGGTTTGGTTACACGAATACCTGGAGGAATTCCCAGACATGCAAGATGTGCTTCGGTATGTTTTGACTGCAAATGCTCCAGAAACCAAAGACAACGACTTTACTTGGAAAGACTTTCAAGCTCGAAACAACAATGAATTAGTTGCCATTTTTGGGAATTTCATCAACCGTGTTGTCGTGCTTACGCATAAATATTACGATGGAATCATCCCTGAACCAAGCCAGCTCTCAGAAACAGACCAACAAGTGCTCGATGCCCTGAAAGGGTATCCAGAAACGCTTGCCAATTCCTTGAACCGCTTTCGCTTTCGAGAAGCAAGTCAAGAATTGCTCAACTTGGCCAGATTGGGTAATAAGTACTTGGCCGATGCAGAACCCTGGAAACTGATAAAAACTGATGAGGAGCGAGTTAAAACCATCATGTATGTGGCATTACAGCTGGCTACTGGACTTGCGGCACTCAGTGAGCCTTTTTTGCCCTTTACTTCTAAAAAGCTGAAGCAGATATTAAACACTGAAAAGCTTTCCAGCGAAGGGGATGTTTCATGGGATTCCGTTTCTTCCCGAGATGTTTTGCTCCCTTCAGGTCACCAAATCAATCCTGCGGAATTGCTTTTCCGAAAAATTGAGGATGCTGAAATTCAAAAACAGCTCGATAAACTCGAAGCCACCAAACAAGCCAATGCGCAAATGGAAAAAAGTGTAGCCCCACAAAAAGAAACCATCACCTTTGATGACTTTACCAAGCTAGACATGCGTGTCGGCACTATTTTGGAGGCAGAAAAAATGCCCAAGGCCAATAAATTGCTTGTCCTAAAAGTGGATACGGGTCTTGACACTCGAACCATCGTTTCCGGAATCGCCGAAAGCTTTAAACCTGAGGATATAGTCGGTAAAAAAGTCACAGTTTTGGTCAATTTAGCGCCCAGAAAACTACGTGGTGTGGAAAGTGAGGGAATGATTTTGATGACCGAAAACGCCCAGGGGAAATTGGTTTTTGTGAACCCGGATGAGGAGACTCCAGAAAACGGAGCAACCATAAGTTAGATTTAAAGTTCTTAAGGTCTCGACTGCGCTCGACCTGACTCGCTGAATAGCAAATCAGATTTTAAAACAGTTATTGCAGTTTGCTCAAAATAGCCTATCATCCCATTTACCGACATCCCTTACCTGAAGGGCACCGGTTTCCCATGGAAAAATATGATTTGCTACCCAAGCAACTCCTTCACGAAGGGACTTGTGAATCAGGCAATTTCTTTGATCCCGAGTATCCCAATATTCAAGACATTCTGAACACCCATGATGAAGGCTATTATCAAAACCTTACCCAACTTACGCTAAAACCCAGCGAACAGAGGAAAATAGGTTTTCCGCTAAGCGCCGCTTTGGTAGAACGGGAACATATTATCGCAGATGGTACCATCAAAGGATGTCATTTTGCAATGGAATATGGGATTGCCATGAACATTGCGGGAGGAACCCATCATGCTTACACCAATCGGGGTGAAGCCTTTTGTATGCTGAATGACCAGGCCATTGCGGCCAACTATCTTTTGAACAATACTCTAGCAGAACGTATTCTTATCTTGGACTTGGACGTACACCAGGGCAACGGCACCGCGGAAATCTTTGCCAACCAATCCTCCGTTTTTACTTTTTCTATGCACGGTAAGGGTAACTATCCGTTCAAAAAAGAGCAATCCGACTGGGACATTCCTTTGGAAAAAGGCACTTCTGACGCTGAATACCTATCCCTTTTGCACGATGCCTTTCCCAAGTTGATAGCCCAAGCACAACCAGACTTTATTTTTTACCTCTGTGGGGTAGATATTTTGGAAACCGATAAATTAGGCACCTTGGGTATGTCTCTAGAGGGGTGCAAACAGCGCGATAGCTATGTTTTGAATCAATGCAAGGCACTTAATATTCCAGTGCAATGCAGCATGGGTGGTGGGTACTCGCCCGAAATCAAAACCATCATTGAAGCCCATGCCAACACCTTTCGAATAGCGCAGGAAGTCTACTTTTAGGGTCCTACCAATATTCGTAACTTTGTTAAAAATTGAAGTATGTTATCAAAGAAGCTTGAAAAAGCCCTAAATAATCAAATCAAAATAGAGGCAGAATCCTCTCAAGTGTATTTATCCATGGCCTCATGGGCTGAAGTAAAAGGTCTTGAAGGTATCGCAGGTTTTATGTACGGTCATTCAGATGAAGAGCGCATGCACATGCTCAAACTCATCAAGTATGTAAATGAGCGTGGCGGACACGCACAAATTTCACAATTGAAGGCTCCAAAAACCGATTTTGGTTCGTTCCAGAAAATGTTCGAGGAGTTGTACCAGCACGAACTTTTTGTTTCCAATAGCATCAACGAATTGGTTCATGTGACCTTGGAAGAAAAAGATTATGCCACCCATAACTTTTTACAATGGTATGTAGCGGAGCAGATTGAAGAAGAAGCCTTGGCGCGAACCATTCTGGATAAAATCAATCTTATCGGGAATGATAAAGGTGGACTTTATTTGTTCGATAGGGATGTTCAGCAAATTACGGTAGAAAGCGCTGCATCAGACACCATGGGAGAGGTATAATTTCCTATTTCTTTATTTAGATTAATTTAAAACAACTATCTTTATGCCCAAACCTAAACCATGGGCAAAAAGAAAAGTACTTCCAAAAAATCAAAAGGCTCGGTAAGAGAGCTGCCCATTGGTAAGTGTAAAACCAAATGCTGCAAAAAGTATAAAAAGGGAGAAAACAAACGTTGTAAGCGTTGTCCCTGTTACGATTTGTTCAAAAAGGTTGCTTAATCTATCCTCGATTATTTGGAACTCACCAAGCTCAAAGACGGGCTTAGCTCAAATAACTTGATTTCGGTGGGAACTTCAAGGTAGTGTTTCACCTTAGACCAGTACGTAGGACTGTTTACACAAAACACCTCGCAAGCGATATAATGTTCTTGGTACATAGCTTTCTTTTTGGTGATGTACCAAGCAAAGGCTTGAGGATGTTGTTCTAATAAAAGGTTTTCGTATGCTTCTTGGTCTTTCCAATAGTCAGTTTCATCTTTTGCTGACATGTTTCCCAGCGTACGCTCATAAATCGCATCGCGTTCAGCCAACATTTCGTAAAACTTTGGACCATTCATGGAAAAGTGGGATTGTTGCGCTTGGATACTTTGGGATAAACTCCCAAGTATTAGTAAAACACACCAAACGCTCCACTTTCTCATAATATCATAATGCTATACCATTAGACGTCTTAAGTTACATATTCGTTACATCCACTCCTTATAATTTATCGTTAAATCTTGAAAATCAGAAATAAAGGGGGCAAACGCCCCCATTTTATCGATAAGCTAACCATTCATTATTTGCTCAGCATCAATAAATCAGTACACTTGACTTCGGTGACATAGCGCTTTGCACCTTCTTTAGTCTCATAACTTCGGTTGACCAACTTGCCTTCAATCATTACCTCTTTCCCCTTTACCAGAAAATTCTCTGCGATTTCAGCTAGCTTTCCCCAAGCAACTATGTTATGCCATTGGGTATCGGTAACTTTTTCTCCCTCTTGGTTCTTGTAGGTTTCATTGGTAGCAACGGAGAACTTCGCCAACTTACTGCCATTTTCCAAAATCACCATCTCTGGGTCAGCTCCCAGATTTCCCAACAACTGCACTCTGTTTTTCAATGCGTTCATGCGTCTATTTTAAGTTTACATTTGATTTCACGGGGCAATTCACCCCGCTTGATTGCAAACCTAATTTCACAAGCATTCCCGAAACGGTTCATAATCATTTGCTTGCGTTTGTAAACGGATGTAATTACTTGAAAAAGGATACTTCATTCCTATTTTTTGCCTGATTTTTCCAATCATCGATGAAACTACGCGGTCAGCTAGAATATATGGACACCTTCAAATCTTGAACTACTTTCACGTCAGAACACTATATGAAATGAAAAAGATTTGTCCCCTTCTTTTAGGGTTGTTTGCCTTTGGGATGCTCTCTGCCCAGTCTAAACCATCAGGAACGTATGGCAAACACGTAGCCCGCACCAAATTGGCGCTTTTCGAAAAAGACCTCTCCCCTTCTTCTAAAGAAAAAGACAGTCTCAAACAGAAATACGCCGACTACCGGTCTGAAGTCTCATCCATGTTGGATACTTTAGAACTATCCGACCGAAAAAAGCAAAAACTATTATTGGAGCTCCATCGGAACCCTTTTTCCGAAAAAGTTCAGAAAGTAGTTGCTTTAGTAGAAGAAAAATAACCTGGAACCCTCTTGGATTTAAACTAGTGCATCTCCAACGCTTCCAACTCCTGTTCAGTAAACATTCTAGACTTTATTACGAATCGCAGCCCAAGCGGAATTTCCAATGAAAAGCTGGAGCCTCTTCCGGTAACGACATCCACGGTCAATTGGGTGTGTTTCCAATAGTCAAACTGGTCTTTTGACATATAAAATTCGCAACCAGCGACTTCACCCAACAGTACATCCGTATCATTTGTCATCAATTCCCCTTTGGGAAAACACATGGGAGAACTGCCATCACAGCAACCTCCGCTTTGATGAAACATGAGCGGGCCATGTTCTTCCTTTAAAGATTGAACGACCCGCTCTGCTGCTTCTGTTATTAAAACACGTTGTACCATCTTAGAAGAATCCTAGGGCATTCTTGTCATGGGAAATCAACATGTTTTTGGTTTGACGATAGTGGTTAAGCATCATCTTGTGGGTTTCCCGACCAATTCCTGACTTTTTGTAGCCGCCAAAAGGCGCATGCGCTGGATACAAGTGATAACAGTTGACCCAAACGCGTCCTGCCTGAACTGCTCTTGAAATCTGATAGGCTTGATGCGTATCTCGTGTCCAAACCCCAGCACCTAAACCATATAAGGTGTCATTTGCGATTTCCAACGCTTCTGCTTCATCCTTAAAAGTGGTAACGCAGGCTACCGGACCAAAAATCTCTTCTTGGAACACCCGCATTTTGTTGTTTCCTTTTAGTAAGGTAGGTTGAATGTAATAACCGCCTTCCAAACCTTCATTATAGGCCGCTTCACCTCCGGTCAATACTTCGCAACCTTCATCTTTACCGATGGCGAGGTAATTCAAAATCTTTTCATACTGATCATTCGATGCCTGTGCTCCCATCATGGTCGTTGGGTCTAAGGGGTGACCCAGTTTAATGGCTTCAACCCGTTCAATTACCCGCTCAATAAACTTGTCGTAAATACTTTCTTGAATTAGAATTCGAGAGGGACAGGTACACACTTCACCTTGGTTCAAGGCAAACATCGCCGCACCTTCCAGACACTTGTCAAAGAATTCATCATCGGCATCCATGATGCTTTCGAAAAAGATGTTCGGACTTTTACCTCCCAATTCCAAGGTTACAGGGATAATGTTTTTGGAAGCATATTGCATAATCAACTGGCCTGTGGTCGTCTCCCCAGTAAAGGCAATTTTGTTGATTCGCGAGCTTGAAGCTAGAGGTTTCCCAGCCTCAATACCAAAGCCGTTTACCACATTCAAAACTCCAGCTGGTAGAATGCCTTCAATCAATTCCATTAAAATCATGATTCCGACTGGGGTTTGCTCTGCGGGTTTCAGCACCACACAGTTACCGGCAGCCAAGGCAGGGGCTACCTTCCATGTGGCCATCAATAGCGGAAAGTTCCAAGGAATGATTTGACCAACAACACCTAACGGTTCTTTGACGTTCATGCTGATGGTGTTTGCGTCCAGCTCACTCACACTGCCTTCCTCGGCACGAATAACCCCTGCAAAATATCTAAAATGGTCTACAGCGAGGGGTAAATCTGCGGCCATGGTTTCGCGGATAGCTTTTCCGTTATCCCACGTTTCAGCGCGGGCCAATGCCTCCAGATTTTGCTCCATTACATCGGCAATCTTCAATAAGAGATTGCTACGTTCGGTTGCTGAACTATTATTCCAAGCGGGAGCAGCGGCCCAAGCCGCATCAATAGCCAAGTCGATATCTTCTTTGGTGGAACGCGCCACCTTGGTGAAGCTATTTCCGTCAACCGGAGAAATATTTTCAAAGTACTGTCCCTTAACCGGAGCAGTCCATTTCCCGCCAATATAATTGTCGTACTGGTTCTTAAATTGTTGCTTAACCAAAGCCTTGCTTTCCGAAGTGCTTACATTACTCATAGTACTTGTATTTAGTGGATTAGTTTCCTAGTAAATCATTCATCCACAAGGTAGTACGATTGGGCTGCCACTCTTTGAACAATTGTATCAATCCTATGAACAATCCTATACTATTTTATATTTTTCACATAAAAAGCCTTATATTTTAGTAGCATTGTCAAAATTTGTGTATGTGTTTTGATATTTCGTTAAACAATACCTTGAAATGAAGCCTGGAGATTCGTTTTATACCACTCGTAAACTTGTGGACCTTGTTGAAAACCAAACTTCATTTGAGTTAAAGGATTCTGCGCTTCACATTTTTGAAACCCATGCGAAAGCCGAACGGGTGGAACTTCAATTTGGTACACCTGTTTTGGCGAGTATGTTCCAAGGGAAAAAAGTGATGCATTTGAGAGGCAATGATGCTTTTGATTTCCTTCCTGGGGAATCGTTGATTTTGCCGGCCAACGAAATCATGTGTATTGATTTTCCCGAAGCACGAATAGATAATCCTACGCAATGTCTTGCCATGGAAATTGGGGAAGAACGCATTCTTCGAGTGATAGAGGTGATGAACGAACAAATGTCTCGCGCCGATGACAACGAATGGGGTTTGATGGACTACAATTTTCATTTTACCAATGACCCTGGCATCTATCAAATTTTGCAACGCTTGGTATATCTCTACACAGAAAATCATCCCTCCAAGGATTTCTTTGTTTCCAATATGGTCAACGAACTTATCGTTCGCATACTCCAAACCAATGCGCGAAAAACCTATGAAAAAGGGGCTCCTGCGCTAAAAAGCGGACAACGTTTTGCTTTTTTGGCGCATTACATTCGTCAAAACCTAGACCAAGATTTGACCATTGATGACTTGAGCGAAAAAGCCTGTATGAGCAAGAGTAATTTTTATAAAGTGTTCCGCAATGAATTCGGTATTTCGCCCATTGATTTTATCAACCAAGAACGAATTGCCAAAGCGGTAGAGATGCTCAAACAACCAGAAACGAATCTCACGGAAATCTTTTTAGCCTGTGGGTTCCGAAATCGTTCCTATTTCAACCGAATGTTCAAACGCATAAAAGGTATCAGTCCAGTGGGGTATCAAAAGCGCTTTCATTTGGAATTTTAAAGGGTGCCATTTTTCAATTCCAAAAGGTCCCATTTGTTTCCGTACAAATCCTCAAAAACTACAACGGTACCATAAACCTCTTCCCTTGGCGCTTCCAAAAATTGGACTCCGGCAGCTTCCATGTTGTTGAAATCCCTCCAAAAATCATCCGTATGAAGGAACAAGAAGATACGACCTCCGGTTTGGTTTCCGATATGGTTTTGTTGTTTTTCGCCATCTGCCTTCGCTAACAACAAGCCACTGCCCGAACTGTTCTTGGGTTTGACCACTACCCATCGTTTTGTATCCGACAAGCGTGTATCTTCTATTAAATCAAACTGTAGTTTTTGAGTGTAGAATGCAATGGCGTCATCATAATCAGCTACGACCAAAGTCATCAAACCAATATTTTGTTTCATAGGGTAATTTTTACGCTTCTGATTCAAAAGTACACTTCCCTTTCGTTCGCCGTACAAATTCAAATTATATTTGATAGGACAAAAATGTGGTATGGCAAACTGGATACAACCGCTGACTTTAGAAGGTTCTCTTGTACAACTGATTCCCATGACCGAAGCCCATGCGGCGGATATGATAAAGGCCGCTTCCGATGGACAGCTTTGGGATATTTGGTATACCTCGGTACCCTCGGAACAAACCATAACGGATTACATCAACCATGCATTAACGGAACAAGCTTCGGGAAAAGCATTGCCTTTTGTGATAATCGAGAAAGCTACTGGAAACATCGTTGGTTCTACCCGCTATTGCAGTGTGGACGCTCCGAATCGAAGGATTGAAATCGGTTATACTTGGTACGCCAAAAGTACACAACGCACTGGAGTCAATACCGAATGTAAATTCCTTTTGCTTCGCCATGCTTTTGAAACATTGGACGCCATTGCCGTGGAATTCAAAACGAACTTTTTCAATTTTCCTTCTCGGAATGCGATTTTGAGATTGGGTGCCCGACAAGATGGTATCATCCGAAACCATCGAATTGACAAAATGGGTAATATTCGGGATACGGTTCTTTTCTCTATTTTGAATTCGGAGTGGCCAGTGGTGAAAACCTCATTGGAGTTTAAAATGAAGCAAACCTATTCTTAGCAAATTGCTTCTAAATTGATTTTGCTTTCAAAAGCTTGGCAAAATTGTACGCTGCAAGCTCAAGGTTTCTGAAAGCGTCTTTTTTAGCCTTATCCAGAGAACCTACTGTATTCAAAACAGCCGTCACATAATCCAATGCTGTTTTTTCCAAAGCATCGAGGTTTATATCAACCGAGCCGCAAAGCGCAGCTACGGGAATATTCCGCTCCTTGGCTACTTTTAGCACACCCGCTATCGTTTTTCCGGATAGGGTCTGCTCATCGAATTGTCCCTCTCCCGTAATAACCCAATCAGCATCTTGCAAGGCATTGTCAAAATCAGCCAATTCCATGACCAAATCAATCCCCGAAGTCAAGGACGCGTTCAAAAAAACAATAGCGCCAGCCCCTAGGCCACCAGCTGCACCGGCTCCGGGAATCTGTTGCAATTCGAGCTTGAATTCCTCATGTACAACCCGAGCAAAATGCTGTAATCCCTTATCCAAAAGCAGGACCTCTTCTGGTGTTGCTCCTTTTTGTGGGCCATAAATGTGCGCTGCTCCCTGTTCTCCGTAAAGAGGGTTCTTGACATCGCAAGCTACCTTAACCGTAAGCTCCTTCAACTTTGGATGGGCCTGCTTTCGGTCGATGGTTTTTATTTTGGATAGGTTTTCGCCTATCGGGGATAAGGCTTCTCCGGTTTCGTCCAAAAAACGAAAGCCCAGCGCATGAGCCATTCCTATTCCAGCATCATTCGTTGCGCTCCCACCAATGCCTAAAATGATTTTAGTTGCTCCTTGTTCTACGGCATCCAAAATGAAGTCTCCAGTACCCAGAGTGGTAGTTTGCATACAATTTCGTTCCGATTCCGAAAGCAATTTGTACCCTGAAGCTTCTGACATTTCGATAAAAGCGATGCCCTTTTCTTTAGAAAAAAGGTAACCTGAGTTGATTTCGCGAAACAAAGGGTCACGTACGGTAGTGTTTATGGTTTCTGCTGCCAAATAATGTTGCATTACAGCCAAGGTGCCATCTCCCCCATCTGCTAAGGGCTTTTTGAGAATTTCAGCCTCAGGAAAAACCCTTTTCAGTCCCGCTGCCGCAGCTTCACAAAAGGCCTCTCCGGAAAGCGAACCTTTGTATTTATCTGGAGCTAAGACAAACTTCATTGCACTAGTTCTTAAATGTTAGTGTGGACTCTTTTTCACCGACCTCTAGGGTGGCCTCGCGACCCAAAATCAGTGCCCGATTGTTTTCTTCATGCCCAGCCGGAAAATCAAATAGTACCGGAAAGTCATATTCTTTAACCACGTTGAGTACAATCTCTTCGTTGGATTTGCCAAAGGGCGTGGTATTTACCTTTATTCTGCTGATATCACCAATGATGAGTCCTTTGAGTTCCTTAAAGTAACCAGCGCGTTTCAAACTGAAGAGCATCCTATCGATGCTATAGCGGTATTCGCCAATCTCTTCGATAAATAGAATTTTGTCTTTGGTATCTAGTGTAGCATCTGATTGGAGGCATGCTTGCAATAAGGATAAGTTGCCGCCTATCAATTCGCCGCTAACTTTTCCTGTACGGTTAAAAGATGATGACGGAATCTGATATTCCAGAGCTTCTCCAAACAATACTTTTTTAAGCGATTCCAAATTTTCAATGGTGGATTCCGATTGCACTTTTTGTCCTTCGACCCCAGTAGGCATCATACCATGAACACTTTGTATGCAGAGTTGGTGCAATTTTCCATGGATGGCCGTGATATCTGAAAAACCTATTATCCATTTTGGATTCTTTTTGAAGTTTGCGTAATCGAGCATATCCAAAATCCGCATGGTACCGTAACCGCCCCTAGCACACCAAATGGCCTTGACCGAAGTATCATCCATAGCCCTTTGAAAATCTTCTGCACGCTGTTCATCCGTTCCCGCGAAATGATTGTCTCTAGCATAGAGATGTTTTCCCAGAACGACATGCAGTCCCCAGGAAGAAAGCACTGTTGTAGCTTGTTGAATTGAGGCCTGCCGATTTTTTAAGATTCCTGCGGGCGCAACGATGGCAACCGTGTCTCCAACTTTAAGCGAATTTGGCCTTACATACGATTCGACTGGGGTTTGCGCAAATGCTACAGAAGTGAATCCCACCCATAGACTCAATATCAAAATTTGAAGGGAAGTTCCTTTCATCTTTTCCATTCTTTACTACGAAATACGGAAATAGTTTTGGAAACAGGACATTTAAGAGAGCAACTTCGGCAGGGAAATACTTATCACAACGATAAGCACAAAGAATCCCAAAAGTAATACAACCTCTTTTTTGGAAGGTGAAATAACCACTTCCAAACCTTCGTTGGCGTCTCTTTTGATGATAGTACTCACCACCAAAGCCACCACAATAGTCACGACACAACCGATAGCATTCCACCAAAACCAGAACACATCTGGAACATACAACCACAAATACATATTGAAAAGTACGCCAACCACGATACCTATATTCGCTCCCAGCGCATGCGTCTTTTTCGTCATGATGGCCAAAATGAAACCAGCCAAGATAGGACCATAGAATATCGAACTTACCTTATTAATCACCTCAATGACCGTACCCTCAATATTCCCAGCAAAAAAGGCGAAAAACAAACAAACCAATCCCCAGAAGAGCGAAATGATTCGGGACGTAATCACATACTTTTTGTTGTCCATGTCCGGTCTGAACCGTTTAACGAAATCCTCCATGGTTACGGCGGATAAGGAATTTACGGCCGAACTTAAGGTAGACATAGCGGCAGACATGATGGCTACAATCAAAACCCCAATTACCCCATTCGGTAAATACTTGATGATAAAAACCGGAACCATTAAATCCGCTTTTTTTCCTTCTAAAGAACCAATATTGGCTTGGTAAACGGAATCCATGGTTTCTTGAAAACTAACGTCTTGCAACAATAATGTCCCTAAGACCAATCCCATAATGCAATAGGTTAAAGTCAACGGAAACCGGAACAATCCATTGGCCAATAAGAGCTTTTTAATGGTTGGCATTCCCTTGGCGGAGAGCAACCTTTGGGATTGGGTTTGGTCTGTACCGTAATACGAAGCATAGAGGAAAAAACCTCCAATAATCATCGGCCAAAATCCAAACTCATCATTTTTATCGGCATTGTTGAAGCCCCATTTTGAAAAATCGACTGCAGTGAGCCGGTCTTTGTCCACGTTGGTCAAAAACGTATCAAAACCACCCAACTCGCTTATTCCATAAGCCAAACAAATCACGATTCCCAAAAAGAGAATAATCATTTGGATGACATCCCCCCAAATGACGGCCTTCATCCCTCCTTGAAAAGAATACACCAAAGTGATTACCCCAATAATCAAAACAGAAACCCAAAAATCTATCCCGACCGTTGCTTGCAGAATCAAGGCCATCGTATAAACCATAACCCCTGTTGCCACCGACCGACTGATTTGAAATACGAAACTGATAAGCAATCGCGAAGAGGCGTCAAAACGCTTTTCCAAGTATTCATACACACTTACGATTCCGGATTTATAAAGGGTTGGAATCAAGGCGACCATTAAAAAGGCCATGGCCAAAGGCACCCCAAATTCATAGGTCAACCATTGCAGACCACCTCCCGGTTTTAAACCGACAAAAGCAGGCGCAGAGATAAAACTAATAGCCGAAAGCTGGGTCGCCATGGTCGATAAACTCAAAGGCAACCAACCCATACTACGTCCTCCTAAGAAATAGTCTCCAGAGCTTTTGTTTTCCTTGAACAGATATCCCAAGCCTAAAAAAGCGACGAGATAAACGATGATGATGACGTAGTCGATGTAATTCATAAACGTTGGTTTAGGTCATTTTTGACGGTTTTTTGCCATTCTTCTTTTAAAATTCCCAAAAGGATGGCATCTGCTCTACCCTTGCCTTGAATAGCAGGAAATAGATTGCGAATTGTCCCCTCAGGCTGACACCCGATGCTTTTCATGGCGTTGATGCTTCTGGTATTTTCGGAATGTGCTCCAAGCCCAATACGCTCTACCCCCATCTGGTCAAAAGCAAATTGGAAAAGCAAGAATTTACAATTTTTGTTCAAACCCGTACCCCAAAAGTCCTTGCCATACCAGCTGTAGCCCATACGGACGGTATTCAAATCCTCTTGAAAATCAAAAAACCGGGTGCTTCCTGCAAACTGTTCCTGTCTTTTATCATACACGGCGAAGGCATACGCTTGTCGTTTACTTCTTGCCGTGAGCGTATCTTGTACATAAGATGCCAAATCCGAACTGCCATCGGATTTACCTAGAAAATAAGTCCAGATATCGACTTCCTCTGTAAAGCGAATAAGTTTTGGCACATGATCTAGGGTAAGCGGCTCCAAACGAACCCGCTCATTTTCCAAAACATACTCCTTTTCGAAGTCAATTCGCATCTCAAAGCCTTAATCTGTGTTCGTCATAAAATCAATATACAGCGCGGCACTCCACGAAAAGTTATTTCCCCCATAGCCATTATGCGTAACCTCAGGATGCGCTTTTCGGGCATCGAAGTATTCGTAAAAACCATATTGTTCAATCAATTCCAAGGAATCGTGCTTCACTTTTTCGGCAAGTTCATCAAAGCCATAAGCCTTCAGCCCATGGTGAATCATCCAATTCATATTGATCCAAACCGGACCTCTCCAGTATTTTTTCGGATTGAAACGTTCGTGAGAAGGGTCAAACG
This sequence comes from Bacteroidota bacterium, assembly GCA_039820925.1. GTDB lineage: Bacteria > Bacteroidota > Bacteroidia > Flavobacteriales > Flavobacteriaceae > Flagellimonas. Next base: position 41,805 of record JBCBPD010000007.1, read on the forward strand.
AAGCGCAAAGGTATCGGCCATCTCCGCCAAATTTATCCACCATCGTATCGACCAAAATCTTTGCCCTTGACGCATCAGGAATTCCTGCAAAAAGCGGTGAAAACGAGGAGGAACAAACGAATGGAATCTGTTCGTTCTTTCTCAAATCGTAGTGCACATACGCTCCGAGCTTGGCATTGAACAGTTTTTTGTTGAAATTCTCCTTTCCCAAAAGCTGCTTTGCTTCCAAAAAGGCGATTTTATCTTCGCCGCCACCAATCTTTTTGTACAGGTTGATTAAAGCATCGTTGGATTTTATCAGCATCGCATTGAACAAAGGGTCCAACACCAAAAAAGGGGAATGTTGGGCTATCCGTGCATCTTGGTAATGATGCTCCTTGGCAATGTTGATGATGTACAGGTAATGGTCGTATTCCCTTTTGGAAGGACGTTGTGCAGGGTCAACATGAGTCGTATCACGACGTTCAAATTCATATTCGGGAGAATCCATGGTAGTCCAAATATCATCCCACATTGGAGAATTATCTGTTCCGGATTCCCAGTTGTGATAGATGTATACCAGGCCCTCGTTGTTTACGTCTCGATTATCATAAAAGTATTTGTGGTTTTCAAAAACATTATCGATGTGTTCATTAATAAATGGTAAAAGTTCATCCCCCACAATTTCCAACATGCGTTCTAAGACAAAGCCCGTAACTGGAGGTTGAGTCATTCCGGTAGAACGAACTTTTTTTGACGCTTGCGGATGTAAATGGGATTCATGAAAGTCCGGTCCAGGGAAATACGTATCACTATCGTTATGGAAAACAATGTGTGGAATAAAACCATTTTCCCATTGGGCATCCAACAAGGTTTTGATTTCTTGTTTCGCCTTTTCCAGGTCATAATGGGCGTAGCCCAAAGCAATGAATCCTGAATCCCACTTCCATTGAAAAGGATAGAGTCCTTTGCTAGGAATGGTAAAGCCCCCATCTTGGAAATTGTTTTCCAAGACTTCCTTGGCCTTGCTCATCAATTGTTCCTTCATCTGTTGTACTAAATAGGTATTGGCGGCCTTGGCCACCAATACCCGGATTGAACTTCGAACTAACTTAAACTATTTTTTGCGTATTAGAAATTAAATGTCGCGGTCAGGAAAAAGCGTCTTGGCAGAATGGGTCTTCCGAAAAAGAACTCTCCATCAGCAGATTGCCCTGCAATTCCCGCTCTTGGATTTCCTTCAGTCAAACCATCGCTGTCAAACAGATTGAATACAGAAAACCCAAGTCTCAGCGAGTTTACTTCATCTGTTTGAAAACTGTACCCAGCTCCCAAGCGAGCAATGGTAATCGCATCCAACTCGACATTATTACTGTCATCGGTAAACTTGTTTCCGGTATGGTTTAGGGTGAAGTTGGCATCGAAACGACGGTCATCGAAATTCAAGGACAAGCTTCCCAAAAAGTTGGGTTGTCTTCCAATCTCGTTGCCTTCGTTGATGATGGAAACCTCTCCGTTCGTCAAATCAGTAGTTTCATTTTTGGTGATTTCGTGATTTTGATAGGTCGCCGTTCCGTTCAAACTCCAGTACTCCATAAAGCGATAGCCCCAAGTGGCTTCCAAACCGAAGGTTCTTGTGGTTTGCTCACTTCGCCCTTGGTCAACCAACTGACCCCCCACAATGGCCTGGTCAATTCGGATTCTATCCTGTAAGGTCACAAAATACCCTGCAATGGAACCGGAAAAGGCAGAGGTTCCAAACTTGGCACCTGCTTCTCCTTGTAAAATGGTTTCTGCGTCGTAATTGGATTCTTGGATTCCAGGGGTTGGGATAAATCCTCTCTGTTGTGGGAAGAAGAAACCTCTGGAAAAGTTGGCATATAGATTCGTAGTTTCAGTCAACTCATACAATCCTGCCAGAGAAACGGCCCAATCGGTTGCATTGATTTCCGCTCTGTTAAAACTACCATCGGCAAACTGCACATTACTTAAGGCCGCAGTCAATTCAGGGTCGTCATATACTTGGGATTCTTCCAAACCACCATCGCTAAATACCCCCGTAGTAGATTCAATACGCAGCCCTACGTCAAAACGCCAACGGTCAAAAATCATCTCGTCCGTGATGTAAAAGGCGGTTCTACTTTGTTCCAAAAACCGGTTGGTCGTCATTCCAATACGGTTGTACAATCCCCCTTGGGAATAAATGACATTTGCCCCACCACCATCAGTATAACTCAAGTTCACCAATCTTGGACTGTTATTGAATTCGGAAAGAACTCGGTATTGAAAATTCACATCCTCTGCTTCAGTTCGCGATAGAAAACTACCCACGGTATAGGTATGATTCCCATTTGGGGATTTGTAAATCAGATTTACTTCACCGGAGTAGTCTGTCATTGGTCGTAGACGGTCAATGTGCAAATTCTCAACTACTAAATCCGTACCGCTGATTTGCTCACCGCTGCCGCCTTGATAGGTGGCATCAAAACCTTGGTTGCCTGGGGCAACTTCACCTACATAATCTGAGAGCGTGATAGGGTTTCCAAAATCTCCATTTCCGCCCACATAGAGTGCGAAATTGTGTTTGTAGTTTCCGTACCGGATTTTGGATTTGAAGCGAAGATCATCGGTAAAGTTGTACAAGAACTCTCCCATGACATACCCGCCTTGCGTAAATACCCCATCTTCAATAGGACTCTTATATACGCCACCAGGCGTCAAAAAAGAGGTTTCAGCCAGCTCACCAGACAGCAATTGCTCTACATCTTCTCCGTCATTTCCTGCTAATCGTTCTCTTGAGCCGCCTTCCAAGGGCAAGGGTAAAAAGAACTGGGCCCTATCATTAATAAACTGCCCATGAACCGTAAAGGAACCTTTTTCAAATCGCTTTTTGATATTCCCGCGAAACTGTACCCCTCGTGTGGGCAAACCTGTTTCGATAGGTCCATCATCTTTTCGAACAAAACCGGTAAACGCATAAAAGGTATTGGAATCTTCTCCACCCAATTTACCACCGGTATAAAAATCAGTTTTCAATCTACCACGACTGCCCCATTCCACATTGATGATGTTACCAGGGTTGGTGTCTCCGGTTTTGCTGGTGTAGTTGATGATACCCGCTACGGAACCTGCACCATAAAGCACGGCAGCACCACCACGAACAAATTCCACGCCTTTAAATCCGATATCGGGACGTGCATACACATCATGTGCGGAAGAGTTCAGGCCAAAGGTGCTCATCAACGGCATTCCGTCATACTGTAGCGGGTTGAAAACGTACTGTCCACCAGAAGGAAGACCTCTTACAAAAAGGTTGGTTGCGGTTTCACCACCACCCCCTTCAGCGGTAATTCCGGGGACATCTCTTAAGATATCTGCCTGGCTATTCGCCGAGAGCCGGGTGATTTCAGCCATTTTCTTAGAGGAAATAGATAAAGGTGCTTGTTTCTGTGACCTAAAGGTGGAAGAAGCGGTAATAACGACCTCGTCCAACTGCTGACCACTTTCTTGAAGCACCACATCAAAACTTACGGGTGTACCGTTCAATTCCACGGTCTGTTGTGCCGAAGTAAATCCAATGAAGGAAATTTGAATGGTTTGGGAACCGGTTAAATTAGTGGTAAGCAAAAAATTACCATCAAAATCGGTAGTGGTACCTTCCGTAGTACCTTCAATCAAAACATTTGCTCCCAAAATGGGAACGCCTGCGGCATCTTTTACGTTTCCTGAGATTTCAGTTTGGGCGTAACCTATTCCTGTGCATAATAGAACAAGTATCGCAAACCCTAGTCTTTTCATGATTGTTGAGTTAATTGTGAAACTTAGATTTTAAGTAGAATTATAATATTCTCAATTTTGAGCTAAATTTATTTCATATCCCTATTGAAATATTTCTTTTATTGCGAAATCCTTATGCAAACGTTTGCGAAAACGTTTGAGTTACTTTAAGTAGTTCCTCGGCATGAGAAGACTATTTTTGAGCTATGAAGAAAAGGCAACAGGTTACTTTGAAAGAACTGGCCAAGCAATTGGAACTATCGATTTCAACCGTATCCCGCGCGCTGAACAACCATCCTGATATAAGTCAGGAGACCAAAGAGAAAGTAAAAGCCCTTGCCGAAAAACAGCACTACGTCCCCAATATTATTGCTAGTGGTTTCCGAAGTCATCGTTCACACATTCTTGGGGTGATAGTACCCAATGTTTCACACTATTTTACAACGACCATCTTAAAAGGAATTTTGGAAGAAGCGGAAAGTTTGGGGTATCGTGTCATTATTTCGGAATCTAAAAACGATGAAAAAAAACAAGAAGAGATGTTGCGAACCATGATGCATTTTGGTGTGGATGGCATTCTGATGGCCCTTGCTCGAAAGACCAAATCCGTAGAAAGCATTTTGAACATTTTACCTACGATTCCTTTAGTAATGTTCGACAAGGTTTCGAATAAGATTCCTTGCACCCAAGTGGTCATCAACGAAGAGGAAGCTGCTTTTACTGCAGTAGAACACCTTATCAACACAGGTAAGCGACGTATCGCTATCATCAAAGAGACGGAACAATCCTTCAACAGCAAAAAACGCTATGAAGGTTACTTGCGCGCCCATAAAGAATACGATATTCCAGTAGATGAAAAGATCGTGCTCAGTACCGAAGACATTTCCATGGCTAAAGGTCGTATGATGGCCAATGTGCTGTTAAGTTTAAAAGAGCGTCCTGATGCCATTTTCGCGATTACCGATAGTGCGGCCATAGGTGTCATCAAGGCTTTGAATCGATTCAATGTTGAAATTCCCAAGGAAATTGCGGTAGTTGGCTTCAGCAATTCAGTGAGTTCGACCATCATCTCCCCTGCCCTGTCCACAGTGGACCAACCCGGTAATAAAATTGGAAGAACTGCAGTGAAATATTTGGTAGAAGAAGTGGAGCAACCCAAGGAAGACCTGATCACCAAAACTATTGAGGTAAAGACAAATCTGATTGTAAGGGATTCATCATATAAAGCGTAATTTCGTAATTAACCTATTATATAAATAAACGCTATGAGATTATATCTGCTTTCCTTTTACCTGTTTTTTTCCCTAGCCGTGGGAATTGCTCAAAACAAAAATTTCTTGGACGTTCCCTATTTGGAAACTTCAGCGCGGGTGGACACTCTGGTCACCCCTGATAAAATCTATTTGAACATTACGATTACCGAAAAAGATTCCAAAGGGAAAAAGTCTGTTGAGGAACAAGAAAACAAGATGGCCCAAGCCTTTCGTGGGCTCGGTATTGATTTGGACAAACAATTGTTCATCAAAGATTTGAGCAGCAACTTCAAAAAATACTTTTTGCGCGGAAAGGATGTGTTGAAGAGCAAACGGTTTTCACTTTTGGTGTATTCCGGAAAACAAGCTGGCGAAGCTCTGCAAGCTTTGGAAAAATTAGATATCGCCAACGTATACATGGAAAAGACGGAGTATTCGAAAATGGAAGCGTTGGAACTCGATTTAAAAAGCCGCGCGGTAGCCAAAGCGAAGAAAAAAGCAGAAGCCTTGACCAAACCACTGGGGCAATCAGTTGGACAAGCCTTGCATATATTGGATAATTCTTCTCCATATTACACGAATTATGCGCGTGCGCCACGCATGGAAATGAAAAGCATGGCTTTCGATGAAGCCGCGCCAGAGCCCTTGGATGTTGACTTTGAACAAATTCGAGTAGAAACTACCGTAAATGTAAAGTTCGCATTGTCCAATAAATGACGCTTCATACGTCATTTAAAAAAAGGACATCATGAGAACTATTATTTTTTGCATTCTGTTGGGTTGTTTTACTGCTAACGCCCAAAAAACTTTACAGTACGAAACCGGCCAAGAAAGTCCAAAAGTGAACTTGGAGGATATGGCCTGGCTAACGGGACATTGGAAAGGGGAGGCCCTTGGCGGTATGGTCGAAGAAATTTGGAGTCCTGCATCAGGTGACTCCATGATGTTTGTGTTTCGTTTAGTCAATGATGGAAAGGTTTCTTTTTACGAAGTAGGCCATATTTTGGAAAAGGAAGGGACCTTATTCCTTCAGCTCAAACATTTTAACGGAGACCTGCACGGTTGGGAAACCAAAGAAGAAACGGTGGATTTCAGACTGGTACGTTGGGAAGAAAACATCGCTTACTTCGAAGGCCTCACCATTGAGCGAATCGACCCAGACCATATCACCATGCATGTTTTGGTAGGTAAAAAAGATGAGACCCAAGAGCTTACTTTTGCCTACAGTCGTACTACAGGATAGGAGTTAATCCAAAACGGATAAAGAGGTTTCCACCATGTTTTTGAGACTATCAGCATCGGTGGAAACCTTTCCAATAACCCGTAACCCATTGTAAAAGGTCAATAACATCATGCCAATTTCTTCGGGGTTTTTGGAAGGAGATAGCTCCCCCGCATCGATTCCCTTCTGGATTTGGTCAGCAAATACCTGACTTATCTTTTTTACATGACTTTCAATCACTTTTTGTAGCGCTTCATCCCCAGGAACCATCTCAGTGGTGGTGTTCACCACAAAACAACCTTTTCGCGAACAGTCTTGAATGCCTTCATCCACGGCTTGATAAAACAGGCTTCGAAAACCTTCTTTTACGGAGGATTCTTTTTCAAAAACGGATTTGAGGAAATCTCCCGCCTGTTGCCGATAGGTTTCAAAAGCAGTATTGAACAGTTCATCCTTACCCCCATAGGTGTCGTAAAGACTAGCGCGATTAATTCCTAAATGCGATACCAAATCTTGAATAGAAGTAGCATGGAACCCTTTTTCCCAAAAGAGTTCCATTGCATTTTTTAATACTTCTTTTTCATCAAACTGTTTGGTTCGCGGCATGGTATTGGAATAATTGTTCCAAATTTATTTAAAAAAATTACACTTGGGCGAAACCACCGTCTACGGGAATTTCAGCTCCGGTAATGTAACTGCTGTCTGCAGAGGCCAGGAACAAAGCGGTACTGGCAATCTCGTCAGAAGTACCAAAACGACCCAAAGAAACCAAAGATGGGAAATTGGATGCCATGGCATCAATGTTCTCTTGAGGTACGTTATGCTTACCGTAAATTGGGGTGTCAATCGGTCCAGGGGCAATGGCGTTTACACGGATGCCTCTAGGTCCAAATTCTGCTGCTAAAGTGCGTACCACAGAACGCAATGCAGCTTTACTTGACGAATAGGCCGTCATGCCTCCAAATCCTTTGATATTCACCACAGAGGTATTGAAAATAATACTGGCCCCTTCGTTTAAATGCTCATAGGCGGCTTGAACGGTAAATACCGGTCCTTTTACATTGATGTTGTGTACTTCATCAAAAATTTCCTCAGTCAATCCATCAATGGTTTCCAAACGGAACACCCCTGCGTTAAGAAAGAGGATATCAATTTTACCGAAATGCGCAACCGTTTGAGTGATAAGCGCTTTGCTGTCGGCTACGCTGGAAGCTTCTGCTCTCACCAAAGCAAATTCTCCTTCTAATTGGCTTTCAAGAGCGTCCAGTTTATCTTGGCTTCTTCCAGTTAGTACGACTTTGGCACCTTCAGCGAGATATTGTTTCGCTGTAGCCAAACCAATTCCACTGGTTGCTCCAGTCACGATAGCCACTTTTCCTTCTAGTTTTTTCATGATTTAAAATGTTGTTTTTATTTTCAATTTTTATATTGGAACGTTCATTCCGATACAAACCTATTTATTTTAGAACGTTTGTTCCAAATAAAATTAGAGAATTAACATTTCTTTGTAACTAAACCTAACTTCGATGCAACGTCCTTTTATTTGTGATACCACTTACAGTAATGAAGATTTCACCCAGAATCCTTTACCCAAAGCGGATTATGAGGAATGTGTTTTTGACCATTGTTTGTTTCATGGTGGTTTTTTAGACAATCAAAACTTTATGGATTGTCGGTTTGTTGAATGTGACTTCACCAATACCAATGTGAAGCATACCAACTTTACCCACTGCTCTTTTGAAGATTGCAAAATGGTAGGTGTGAGTTTTGAAGATTGTAACCCTACTTTGTTTTCGCCAGACTTTAAAGGTTGTAACTTGACTATGGCATCTTTTTATGGTTTGACCACAAAAAATCTGATTTTCAAAGGATGCACTTTAGTGGAAACCGATTTCACCGAAGCGGATTTAACTGGAGTACTTTTTCAGCAATGCAATCTGCAAAGAGCTGTTTTTCAACAGTCCATTTTGGACAAAGCAGACTTTAGAACAGCCGAAGAATTTGCCTTAGACCCTGAGAAAAACAAATTGACTAAAGCTAAATTTAGTGGTAAAAACTTACTTGGATTGTTGAAAAAATACGATATTGTCGTCACCTAAATCTTAAATATGCAACAAAAGACCTGCTTGGAATGTGGTGAACGGCTGGTAGGCAGAATCGACAAAAAATATTGTTCAGACCATTGTAGAAACAGTTACAACAACCGTTTGAACAAAGACAGCAAGAACCTTGTCCGCAATATCAACAACCGCTTACGAAAGAACTACAGGGTACTAACCAGTTACAGATTGAAAAACGGAAAAACCACTACTACCAAAATGCAGTTATTGGATAAGGGGTTTGATTTCGGTTATATAACCAACCTTTATACCACCAAAAAAGGAAGTACATATTATTTTCTATATGATGTTGGCTACCTACCGCTGGACAATGAACGGTACATGATTGTGAAACGAGAATAACGCTTTGTCGATTACTTCCAACTTTGGGCGCTAAGTTTCAGAGCAGCTACCACGATATCCTTTCTGCTGATTTGCCCAACCAAAATATCATTTTTCATTACAGGCAGTCTTCGTCTTTTGTGTTTATCAAACACGCCTGCTGCATCAAAAATGGACATATCATGCGGAATGGTTTCGACCTCTTTGGTCATGTAACGCTCCACACTTTTATCTAAAATAGGCTGATTGAAATATCTACTTTCCGAAATCTGCTTCATACAATCCGCTTCGGAAATAATCCCTACGAGAAACCCATTTTTATCCATAACAGGTCCACCAGAAATATGATGTTTCGCAAACGCTTCCATCACCTCTAAAATAGATTGTTCTGGAGAAAAGGTTATCAACTTTTTGGTCATGTAATCTTCTACCAAGATAGGCGCTACATATTCCTTTTTTGAAGAATCTTTGGACCGAATGCCTTGAAAACTCTTAATTGCCATAGGGTTGAATTTAAAGGTTGATTAAGTAATATAAGAAAATTCGCGCTGTTATTTAAATTTTTTTTAAGAAAACCCGTCAAGCTTTTAGTTTTTCATAATTTAGAAAACCAACTCACTAAAAATGAAAATTTCCCCTTCCCTTTCCTTTTTACTGTTTGCATTAGCAGTATTCTGGAGTTATGAATCACTAATGCCAAGTTACCCTCTTGATTCGGATACAGCCCCGACAGAGTTTTCTACAGATAGGGCCTTAACCCATGTTAAAACACTATCGGTAGAACCCCGGGGAGTAGGGTTCCCTGGCCACGAACGAAGCAGAGGTTACATTATTTCCCAATTGAAGGCATTGGGTTTGGAAACCAATACTCAAGAAGGCTACGTGATAACCAAATGGATGAATTTGAGCAAGGTGACCAACACTATGGCACGAATAAAGGGCACAAATTCGGGTAAAGCCCTCACATTGATGACGCACTATGATAGTCACCCTCATTCTTCTTTTGGTGCGAGTGATGCGGGGAGCGGAGTAGCTACCATTTTAGAAGGTGTACGCGCATTCTTGCAAAACAATCAAGCTCCGAAAAACGACATTATCATTCTGATTACAGATGGTGAAGAGCTTGGATTGAATGGCGCCTCTTATTTTGTAAACAAACATCCTTGGGTTGAAGACATTGGTTTGGTCTTAAATTTTGAAGCAAGAGGCAGTGGCGGACCAAGTCATATGCTTGTAGAAACCAACAGGGGTAATGCAAATCTCATTAAAGGATTTATCGAAGCGAATCCAAAGTACCCGGTAGCCAGCTCATTATCCTACAGCATCTATAAAATGCTCCCCAATGATACGGACCTAACTGTTTTTCGGGAAGAAGCGGATATTGAAGGATTCAACTTTGCTTTTATCGACGACCATTTCGATTACCATACGGCCATGGACCGCTATGACCGCTTAGATGAAAAAACCTTGGCTCATCAAGGAGCCTATTTAATGCCGCTTTTAAATCACTTTAGCCACGCTGACTTGACTAATCTTAAGAGTCTCAACGACGTGGTTTATATCAACGTGCCATTTTTTGGGGTCATTAGTTATCCGTTTGATTGGATAAACCCAATGTTGCTTTTTGCGATACTCTTTTTTTTGTTTGTGTTATACCGCGGTTTCAAAAAAGCAAGGTTTTCGCTTAAAGGAATTGCAATAGGTGTTGTACCCGCGCTATTGGTTATAGTACTGACCACCCTGATTGGACATTTCGGGTGGCGATTACTTTTAAAAATATACCCAGGCTATACAGATATGCTGCACGGCTTTACCTATAACGGACATTTGTATATCGCAGCCTTTGCCGCTTTGTGCGCAGCCATCTGTTTTTGGGTATATCAAAAATTCAGAAAAACTGAAGTCACTGACTTACTGGTGTTCCCTACCCTGCTTTGGCTTGTAATTTGTCTATTAACTGGAATTTACTTGAAAGGTGCAGGCTTTTTTATACTTCCGGTATATGGCCTGTTAACAGCTCTCTATGTTTTGGTTCATCAGAAAAAGCCCAACAGCTTATTATTGTTGTTTTTAGGTCTTCCAGCTATTTTTATTCTTTCCCCCATGGTCAAAATGTTTCCTGTGGGATTAGGACTAAAAATGATGGCGAGTTCAACCCTTATCGTCGTTTTACTTTTTTTTACGACACTTCCCTTCTGGGGGCAGTTTGCCCAAAAAGGTCGTATCGCTTATTTAAGTCTGTTCTTGGCATTCGTTTTTGGCATTGCCGCCCATATGACCTCCGGTTTTACTGAAAATCGACCGAAACCCAGTAGTTTGAATTACGTCTACAATCTCGATGAGGAGGAGGCATTTTGGACTACCTATGACAACCAACTTATTCCTTGGAACCAACAATACCTAGAGGAGAGCCGGAACGCTTCAGAAGTAAGTGCCCTTGAAAATCTCAGCAGTAAATACAAAACCGCATTGACTGCAATCCAAGAAGCACCGCTAAAAAGCCTGAATGCGCCCATGATTGACATCAACCGTGATACCGTCATTGGAAAAGAGCGTATTGTGGAGGTATGCTTTAGCCCTAATCGTGATATTAACCGATTGGATGTGTACACCAATTCCGTGATGTTGTACGCAGCCAAAATCAATGGAATCCCCTTATCGGAGTTTTATTTGAGGGACCGTAAAAAGAGACTGTTTACCCATACGGTAACAGATAACCACTATACAGAGATTGAAGTTAGTTTTCCGAAAGACTCTATCTTAGAAGTCACGTTTTATGAATCGAGTAATGATTTGTTATCCCATTCACAGTTTAGCGTACCGGAAAGACCTGAAAATAGTATTCCCATGCCCTTTGTTTTGAACGATGCCATCATCCAGATAAAATCTATCAAATTTGACAACTAAAATCGGTGTTATCGGATGTGGTTGGTTGGGTTTTCCCTTAGCCGAATCGCTTTTGAATTCAGGATATGTAGTTCGCGGCACCACCACTAACACGGAAAAATTGGAAGCTTTGGCTGAGGCGGGCATCCGCCCTTTTCAAATTGCCCTTACCGAAGAAGGTATTCAAGGTAACATTGAAGACTTTTTAGAAGGTTTGGAGGTTTTGGTCATCAACGTACCTCCCAAACTCCGTAGACAGCCCCATGCCAACTATGTGGGCAAAATGAAACACTTGCATACCGCAATGCAAAAAGCCAAGGTCCCTCATGCCATTTTTGTCAGTAGTACCTCGGTGTACGGCAACCATCCCAATGACATTACCGAAGAAACCAAACCAGCGCCAGTCACTGAATCGGGAAAACAGCTGCTGGAAACCGAGCAATTATTTCTAGACGCTGAAAATTCGAAAAATACCGTCGTTCGTTTTGGTGGGTTGATTGGTCCCAAACGCCACCCGGTGACCATGCTATCCCAAAAAAAAGGGCTTAAAAATGGAACAGCCCCCGTCAATCTCATTCATTTGGAGGATTGCATCGCTATGCTCAAAACCATCATTTCAGAAAACTACTGGGGAGAAATCTTCAACGGGGTGTTTCCATACCATCCCACAAAGCAAGAATATTATCAAAATGAAGCCCAAAAACGAGGTATCGAAGCTCCGGAATACCTTGCCAGCACTGAAGAAATGCCTAAAGGAAGGATCGTAAGTAAGAATTATTTGTTAAAAGGTCATACTTACCTTACACCGATAGATTCTTAATTTACCACGAAAAAAAGACACTTGACAACAATTAACGCAATTTTAAGTTAATTAATCTACTGGTTTTTAACTGTTTACGTTCTACCATTATACCTTTGTGGTGTACATTATGAGTTAAAATTATGGGATATTCAAGATTGACATCGAAAATCTTGATGGAGATGGAGGAACTGATTACGAGAAGTACGAAAGACAAAATCACCTCAAGATTCAAAGAATTGCACAAATCAATTCTTCGCAAACATTATAATGCGGCTGACGTAGCCATTGATTATAACCGTCATAGGATAAAAATGGACATTGTTCTCAACGATGATGACTATAATCCTGCGACCATTAATACGGCTGTTAGCACTGTGCCATCCAACTTCTTTTATGAGAACTTGGAGAAGTTTCTAAAATCATGCTTAGCCAAAGATGCCAAAAGCCTTGCCTTTTACACTACTCTAATTCGTGAATACACGAACACCAACGTCGCGCTTTTGGCGATATAATTAGGGGTAAAGTCATAGAAACAAGGCTTTAACAGAACTTTTTCAATTATTTTTTTAGTTTTGCCCACCTAAATGGGAAAGATGAAAAAAGTAACCTCAGCGTTGTTAGTATTGTTTTTTGTGAGCTACGGAGTGGCCCAAACCAACTCAGAGCTTTTCAAACACTATGAAGCCTACTACAAGGAAATGCAAAAACAGGGTGACGTTAATGGTGTAATCGGCGCCTTGACCCACCTCAATGTGCTTTCACCTTCCAAAGGTCGAAGAGATACCTTGGCGTACGTTTACATGAACAACAACCAGCATCTGGAAGCGTTGAATACCATCGGAATTGAAAAGGATGAATCCGATTCGAACTTAGCGGTACAAATCAAAGCCATCGCATTGAAAGCGTTGAACCAGCCCAAAAGAGCTTTGGACCAATTCGAAATGCTTTACGGCAGAAAACAAACACCTTATCTGGCGTACGAAATCGCAGATTTGAAAATTCAATTGGGCGACAACGATGGGGCTGCGGTAAACATTGATTACGGTATCGACAATGCCACTGAGGAAATGAAATATGCTTTTTACGAAAGGCAACAACCCTACGAAGTGTCTCTAAAGGCTGCTTTCTACCATTTAAAAGGTTTGGTAGCGTATAACAAGGATAAGAACAATATCGACGGCGCTATTGGCTTTATTGATGAAGCCTTAAAAAGTGACCCGAACTTTAACTTGGCTAGTATGAGCAAACAAGCCCTTCAGTCAAGAAAAGAGACGACTCCAGAGTAAGTTATTCTGGAGTTTTGCTTTTGAATTGCTGTAAAAGGACACTGTCACGGTCTTTTTTGATGGCTACCAACTCCTTTACATTTTCATTCGGTACAGCAATGGAGAGCACGTAGTGGGCTACCTTCCATTCTCCAGCAACTTTTTTGACTACCCCTGAACCGCGACAGAGTTTCATTTGGGTATCCAAAACCTCATCGAACCAAGCAGTTTCGCCATTGGAATCCAAATAAATGTTCCGTTCGACGGCCGTAAAGCTCCAAGCTTTGCCTCGTTCAAAGTAAGGTTTTGAAAACGCCTTGAATTCATCATTCTGCCAATTTTCGGTGGCATCGGTACCTAAGAATACCCCATCTTCGGTCATCAAACCAAAATAGTTTTCAAAGTCAGCGTTTGCTGCAGCCAAGTGCCATTCATCCAGCATTTCACCGATAGCGGTTTTCGCTTCGGTTTGTGCACTCAATAGACCTCCCAAACCTAAAAAAAGGAAAAGTATCTTTTTATTCATCTTCCAATATTAATTCACTGTTCAAAACATTGCCCAACACGATATCAAACTGTTGATGCAACTCATTATTCGCCTGAAGCATTTCCACTACTGCTGGAGTAGCATCCATTTTATTGGCGATAGCCGCTTTTACTTTCAAAAGATAGGTGCGTAAGACGCGCTGGCGACTTTTTACTTGTGATTTGTCAAACGCTTCGGGATATTCGCTTTTGTATAATTCTGCCTCTTTTTCCAACACATCATCAACCGCTAACGCCAAATCTTCTGCTGTAGTCGCTTTGTATAGCACACCTAAACTTGAAGTAAACATTTGGAACTCCTTCCAACTGACCAAAAGGGAATCCACCTTAGAGGTTACTTGGTGTTTTTTTGGCATTTTTCGATAATCAAAAAAGTCAATTTCCGTTTTTTCCTCAACCACTTCTTTGGGCTTTTCCTTACATCCACAGAGGGATAAAAGAACGATAAAAAACACTTTCATTTTTCGCATAAGCGAAGGTACAAATTTTGAGAAAGGCTATCTTTGGCTTTAGACTAAACAACGCATTTACATGTCAAAACCTACCCTAATTTTGGGGGCTTGTGGCCAAATTGGCACCGAGCTCACCCTAGCCCTCCGCAGCACTTATTCCTCAGAGGAAATTATAGCCAGTGACATTCGCGAAGGCAAACCTACATTGATGGATGGTGGTCCGTTCGAGCTTTTGGATGCTACCAATTACGAGGCCATTGAAGATGTTATCATGCACTACGAAATTGAAGAAGTGTATTTGATGGCTGCCATGCTAAGTGCCACTGCCGAAAAGTTCCCCATGCGAGCTTGGAATCTGAACATGAACGCTCTTTTTAATGTGCTGAACTTGGCAAAAGAAGGTAAAATATCGAAGATATTTTGGCCCTCGAGTATTGCTGTATTTGGTCCTGATACACAGAAACAAAACACTCCCCAACAAACCATTATGAATCCAAGCACCGTGTACGGCATTAGCAAACAATCAGGGGAACGTTGGTGTGAGTATTACCACAAAAAATTTGGCGTTGACGTGCGTAGCGTGCGCTACCCAGGATTAATCAGTTGGAAAACCCTTCCTGGAGGTGGAACCACGGATTATGCCGTAGAAATTTTTCATGATGCGTTGCAGCAAGGCAGTTATGAGTGTTTTTTAGGCAAAGACACCAAACTTCCGATGATGTATATGGATGATGCCATTCGCGCCACGAGGGAACTTATGGAGCGAGATCCTGAAGATGTAACGGTTCGCTCTTCTTATAATTTGTCCAGCATGAGCTTTTCACCAGCCGAATTGGCCGAAAGCATACAAAAGGAGATACCAGATTTTAAAATGAGCTACGCCCCTGATTTTAGGCAAGCCATAGCGAATTCCTGGCCGAAAAGTATTGACGATACCAAAGCACGAGAAGATTGGGGCTGGCAACCTGAATTTGATTTGAAAGCTACTACCAAAGCCATGCTTCAAAACCTAAAGCAATCCTAGTTAGGTATTGTTGATGTCGGATTTGCCTCCTGTTTTTTTCAGAAGCCGAATGTTTTGGATTTCAATCTTTTTATCGATGGGTTTGAGCATGTCGTACATGTTCAAGGCAACGGTGCTCGCGCCATGCATGGCCTCTACCTCAACCCCAGTTTTATAAACGGTTTTTACTGTCATCCGGATTTTGATGTGAAAACCCTCAATCGTATAGTCTACCGAGGCAAACTCAATCGGAATAGGATGACAGTCTGGAAGTAATTCTGGAGTTTTTTTTATCCCCAAGAAACCGGCGGCGCGACTCATTTCAAAAACATCGCCTTTAGGCACCTTTTTTTGTTCGATAGCCTGAATCGTGTCAGGCGAACCGACCTTGACTATTGCCTCAGCCACTGCGGTACGCAACGTAGCTTTTTTCTCTGAAATATCTACCATGTTTCTATGTATTGACCTTCCATTGGTATGAATCGTCTTCAAAAAGTTCTTTGCCAAAAACAGGCACTTCGGCTTTGATGGCTTCTACAGCAAATTCCAACGCTTCAAAAGTGACCCGACGGTGGGGTGCGCAAACAAAAACAAACAGGCAAATTTCTCCTACAGGTACTTTCCCTAGGCTGTGATAGATTTGCACGTCTGTGATTTCAAATTTTTCCAGCGTCTTTTCCTGAATCTCAGTGAATTTTTGCAACGCCATGGATTCATAGGTGGTATACTCAATAGCCGCTACGGTTTTGTTTTCAATTTCATCGGCGCGAACCTGACCCAAGAAAATATCGTGCGCCCCAATTTCAGTGCGGTGCTGTTGTGCGGCGATGCATTCTGAGATGAACGAAGGCGCTATTGCTCCTTCATGGAAAACACTTTTCACTTTTGTTTTCACCTTTTGCTTTTTTGCTAAGGTAGCGAACAAATAGCCAAAGTGTGGAATCCAGAATATGGCTTTATGATGTTATCTCTGCATAATTTCTTAGCTTTAGGTAATAACCTCACATACCATGAAAAACATTCTCATTCTTTTCGTTGTGCTCTTCATATTTGCTTGCGATTCTGATGATTCTTCGCCTGTAACCATAGGCCCCATAAATCCCAATCAAGATGACACAACACCTCCTTCTATCTCCATACCTAGAGGAAGCGATATTATAGAAGTTTTGACCGACCTAAACTTTTCGGTATCTGATGCTTCGGATGTGATTGAAACGGTACTCACTTTAGATGGAACCCAGGTTTTGGAAACCACGGAAACCGCATTTAACTTTCAAATAGACCCCTTCGATTTTGATGACGGTGAAAAGACTTTGGTGATTACTGCGGAAGATGAAGCTGGAAATCAAGCCGAAGCCCAATTGGTATTTACCACACAAAAATTACTTTTTTCAGCATCTGATTTTCGCGGACAGCTTTCCACTGCTGAAAAGCGGATTTTTATTGCTTTGAACACTTTGACCGGTGAAACCATAACCCATAGAGAACTTATAAGTGCTACGGATGGCATCTTCTACGCTGAAGATGGATTCGTACGCCAGAATATCATCGCTACGGTATTTGAGATTTCAACCAATCGACCACAAATTTTCTCTTATACCGATGTGCCCGCAGGAACTATAGTTCCCAGTTTTGCGGGAGCCAGTACGCAATTCAACACCCCACCCAACAACTTTGGGGAATTTACCTTTACGGTTACTGATGATGCCATGGCAGGTGGGTTTGATGGATTCAGCTTGACCCTTCGATCCCATACGTACCGAAATTTCGGTGGTTCAGGGGATAACAACATGATTACTTTGAACTGTGGGTATGGCTTGGACATTCCTGCCGAAGACATTTTTATCTATAATAAAAATCCCTTTGACAACGCTCCAGACGACTACCGTTATCTATTGTTGGAATCCAACGACTTTTCTGATAAAACAGCCAATCTATCTGAGTTTTCACAAGATTGGGACCGCTCCAGTGTGGAACTTCCTTCAGGAATTATTGGGTACTCCTTCTTTTTAAGGGGTTTTACGGATGAAGCGGCCTACATTTCAAACGAATACGATGAATACTACAGAGTGTTCTACAGCACTGATGTTCCTGCTACGCCCATTGAATTCCCGGAAATCGACCTATTCCCCATTGTACAACAACGCCTTACTTTGCAAGTTGATGCAACCACTGAAGTCCGAGCTAGTGTCAGAGGCACAGGAACCTTTACCCTACCAGGCTGGACTATCACCCGAACAGATGATATGATAAGTACGGATGCAGATTATGACAGTTTTACTTTCCTCAATTCTATTCAGGAGAATGTTATGTTACCAAGGCTTTTCTGGTATGTGTATGGAGATGCCACCGAAATGGCAACAATTCCCTACGAAAGTATTACCGTTCCCGAGGCGATAACCACAGTGCTTGATGGAGAAGGTTATGATGTATCCCTGTTTACGAATGACAGCGATGCTCTGTTTTTCATTTTAAATGACAATGAAATGGAGGCGCCTTATCTCGAACGTATTTTTTATGAGTACACCGGAAATGAAAAAGGCGACCGTATTGAATCATTCTTTGAATTAAATCCCTAACTGTTGAAAACGATTTACAGCTTACTATTCTTCCTAATTATTGTGGCGTGCAAGAAAGAGCAGCCTTCAGAAGTATCAACGGAAGAGCTAAAAAGCCCTACCCTAGAGCAAGAAAAAACAGCCATACTTGCTACCATAAATAGCGAAACCGTGGCAGCTTTCAGTCGTGATTATGATGGCTGGCAAAACAAATGGATTCAGGAACCCTTTGTGACCAAAACCTACATGCAGTTTCCGGATAGCAGTATCACCGAAACCTTGGGTTGGAAAGAAATAAGTGGTTTTGTAAAAACCTATTTTGAAGAACACCCAGAACCAGACCCGCTACCCAAACCCATTCAAGATATCGAAGTTCGCGTGTATGGCACTGGAGCTTGGGTCACTTACGAACAAGTCGATTCAGTCCGCGGCTTAAAACGCGAAACACGCCTCATGGAAAAGGTAGATGGCATGTGGAAAATTGCGGGTATGCATACTACGATTTACGGCAAACAAGCCGAGCGCCATTCTACAGAGTAACCCAAAACCATACAGCAAATGTTTGTGGCCTTGGATGTTTTGAAAAACGAGCTCTTATTCTTTTTCAGTGCACTTGGGGTATTCAATGCCTTGTTGGCAAGCCTTTATTTTGGGTTTCAAGGCCTAAAACAGCGTAATCCCTATTTGCTTTCCTTGGGTGGGTTGTTGTTTTTAATCGTACTTCGGGTTGGGGTTTCTTGTTTTTACTTCTTTCTTGGAACCATTCATCCCTTGCTGATACAATTGGGGTTAACCGCAAATGTGCTCGCTGGGGTTGTTCTGTTTACCTTGATGAAAACGGATAAAACTTCATTCGCTAAACGAGATGCCATTCATTTTTCTTTAGTGTTTTCCGCCCTGCTTTTATTCGGATGTCTATATCCTTATCATGAACATTTTTCTGTTTGGGACTTCGAGATTCGGTATGGAATGCATGCCTTGTTAACCATATATATTGGTTTTGCAGGATTTCGTCTGTTATCGATAAAAAAACACAAACTGCATCTCTTCAAACAAAAAAGAATCGTGTTTTGGGCATTTGTGGCCATATCCCTTGGATTTGCCATTTCACTTTTCACCAACTACGTACTCGGACCTATTTTCTTCTCCATTATCTTTTATGGAAGTGTCATCTTGCTCTACAAAGTGGATGGCTTCTTTCAGAAAAGTTTTAGGGAGAAGTATGCTGGTAAAAAAATCAACAGCTTAGAAGCCTCTCTTTTAAAGGAAAAAATGGACCAATACCTTTTTGATTCGACCTTATTTAAAAATCCAGATTTTAAAATCAATGCTTTGGCCAAAGCCATGAACGTAGCGCCCCAACGCATCTCGCAGGTACTTAACGACAACTTCAACATTAGTTTTTCCCATTACATCAATGCCTATCGGGTGGAAGAGGCAAAAAAACTATTGCATTCCCGAAAGGATATTACCATTGAAGCCATTGGTTTGGAAGCGGGTTTCCGTTCCAAATCGTCATTCTTTTCCATATTCCGACAGAAAACGGGCTATACGCCAAAAGCTTTTTTAAAAACTACTCCAGAAATAGAAAACTGAACTTTTTTTCGTCGAAATCTCTCTGTTTTGAGGCAGTTGCTGGTTAAAATTGCTCAAAAACAGACCGATGAAAAAAGCGTTGTATTTCTCCCTATTGTTATCATTTTCCATGCTAAAAGCCCAAGATATCATTCCTCCCGCTACTCTTGACAAAACCATTCTGTCTGGTGTAGGATTACAACGAGTAAAACCGGGATGGGCTCCTCCGGAAAGGCAACTTCATACCAAACCGGTGTTCTCTGGAGATGATTTAGGCATATACGTCACCACCAGCAATACGGCTTTTATGGATTGGAAAAACTATGCCATTGATGAGTTCGTATACATCTTAAATGGAAAGGCAGAGGTAACCCCCTTGGATGGCGAAAAACAAACCTTTCAAAAAGGAGATTTCTTTTTGGTCCCTAAAGGGTTTACCGGTCGTTGGAAAACCATTGAAAGCTCGGGAGATTTTATGGAGATTGCCATTTACACCAAACCAAGAGCACCGGAAATAAGCGAAGCCATCGCCAAAGTCCCCTACGCGTTCTCGAAAAGTGTCCAATCTTCTACCGAACTGAATTCCAGTAAAACCATTTTTAAAGGGGATGAACTAAAGGTTTCGATACTCACACATGAAAAAGGCGCCAGTCAAAAGGTAAAACTTGACACCGATGAATTCGGTTTTATTTTGAATGGCATGCTCAAAGTCGTCGATACCACAGGCAAGGAAACCCATTATTTTTCTGGGGAGAGCTATGTGCTGCCCAAAAACTTTGAAGGCACCTTAGAATTTGACGGGTTTGATGTATTCAAAGCGATAACCGTTACTTCCAGTTTGGAACCGGCTTAGATTCTAGTCAAGCTCCGAGAGTAAGGACTTGATTTCGTCAGCTTTAAAACCATTCCCTTCGGTTTCCAATTGAAGTAATGCACCTTTCGTTTGTTCGGTATTTTCAAGTTTGAGATAAATCAGGGCCAAATACCATTGGGTTTCGTCCGCAAACGCAAAATCAGGGTCATCTTTTGGCAGGGATTCCAAGATGGTTTTGGCTTCATCAAGTTGACCAGAATTCAATAGCGCCATGGCGTGGTAAAAGGACACATCTGAATTCGCTTGATTTTCAAGATGTTTTTCAAACTCTAAAGCGGCTGCTTCAAAATTGCCTGAGTCATAATTCCGATAGGCTTCTTCCAAAACATTCTGAGGCTCACTTCCCCTTGTGGCGGGAGCAATCACATTTGGATAGGTATCGAAATACGTCTCGTACAAACCATCAGGACCAGAATTGAAACGATACAGCCAAAATGCCCCAAGCAGAAACAAAATGGTAGCGGCGATAGGCAACCGATATCGAAACTTCTTGAAAGAAGGTTCCGAAAGGTTTTTTAAATGATTCTTGAGTTCATGTTTTTCAGCTACGGAAATGACTTCGAACAGTTCTTTGTATTCGAAATAGGATTTTCGGAATTCCTTATCCGTTTCAATACGCTGCTCAAAAGCTTGGGTTTCCTCATCACTTAAATGACCCAACACCTTTTTACGAAACAGTATGACATTATTTTCCGCTTCCATGAATGGCCTCTTTAAGTTTCTTCAAACATCTTGAACGGTAACTTTTGATGGTGTTTTCATCCTTGTATCCCGTTTTCGCTACAATTTCTTTATCCGTTAACCCACGATAATAGTGCAATCGCAGCATTTCCCTACACTTTTCGCCCAGTTGCTTGAACTCTTTCAAAAGCAGTTGTTGTTCCATCGCCATTTGGTCTTCATCCACTTCGAAATAGGGTTGGGAAAGCAAAACATCATCCTTTACGTATGGCTTGGACGCATTGAATTTGGCCGCCAACTTGTTCTTCCCAACGGCGAACAAATATGTTTTTACAGACCCCTTCTTTAGTTGCAATTGGTTCAGCACATAGTTCTGATACACTGCAATAACACTATCCTGATACAAATCTTCAATATCCATTCCCACAGCAACCCGCTCTCGAAAATAGGCAAGAAAGGCTGCTTTATAGGCAGAATACAACTGCCCTAAAGCCTTTTTGTCTCCCTCACGCAATCTTTCCTGTAGTAACGCT
This sequence comes from Bacteroidota bacterium, assembly GCA_039820925.1. Classification (GTDB taxonomy): domain Bacteria; phylum Bacteroidota; class Bacteroidia; order Flavobacteriales; family Flavobacteriaceae; genus Flagellimonas. The sequence continues at coordinate 63,652 of JBCBPD010000007.1, forward strand.
TCGTTTTTGACCATTGGTAGGCTGAAATCTACAAAGGTTAACAACCAGTTCAAAAAAAAATTGATGGGTTGTTAACCTTTTAGGGTTTTTCGAAACCAAAGCACAACCAAACAATTATTTATGAGTCACTTTTATCGTCCCTTATTGGTCCTTTTGATGTTGTGTTTGGGGCACACAACCCACGCCCAATTTTTCAAAAGATTAAAAAAGAAAGCGGAAAACGCTGCGGCTCGAACAATTGAACGCAAAGTAGAAAACAAAGCCGCTGAAACCACGGATAAGGCCATTGACAGTCTTTTCACCGGAGATAAGGGAACCAAAAAAGAAAGGGAAGTCTCTGCCGAAGCAGAGGGTGAATCCACAACAAGCGAAACCATGGATGAAACGCAAACGTTTCCCATGGATACCGAAACCGTTCCACCATCAAATGACGTGTATGAATTCCATATTGAAGTTGATATGGAAATGACTACTACCGAAGGGGAGGTGTTCCCCATTACCTACCTCATGAACGAAAACAGCGACTATTTCGGAATGAAAGCCAATTTGGACGCCTACAGTGGTGGAGATGTTCAAGGCAGCTCTGTGATTGTCATGGATGGCGAAAATGTCCGCGTATTTGTGGACAGTCCCATGATGAAAATGCAAATGAACCAAAGCATGGCCGACCAGAAGGGCAACCAAATACCGCAAATGGATGATTTTGATTTTACCAAACCCACTAAAACCAGAAACACCAAAACCATATTGGGCTACACTTGTGACGAATACACTCTGGAGGCCGATGGCAATCAAATTACGTTTTGGGCGGCACCTGATGTAACCCTTCCCAACTGGACTTTTGGAAGTGCGGAAGTCATGGAGCAAACAGGCGTATTCGGTTTTGTGATGGAGTTCACCGCCGCCCAAAAAGAGGGCACGACCACCGGCGTTGTGACCAACATCAACGAAGAAGCTTCGCTTACCATCAACCCAAGTGAGTACAAAAAAATGTTTTAAACCAAGAATATGAAAATCAATACCAAAAACACAGTCTTATGCCTTTTGGCAGCCTCTTTTCTGAGCGCATGCATAGGCGACCGCAAACAAGTTGATGTGGAAGAACTAGGTGACTCTTCCTTTGTTAATGAAAACTTTAAGGGTAATCGTATTAGCTATGATATGGATAGTAGTGCTTGTGAAAACATGTCGGCCGCCATTATTGCCTCGATGTATAGTGTTACGGAGGACAAAGTGATATTTGATGACATCTCAAAGTCGGATAGAAGAGTGCCGAACTCCCCCCCCATATGCAATTTTTACATTAAAGATGGTGAAGATGATTTTTTATGGCTTAGAGGCTCAATTAGCATGATACCAGATAATGGCAAGAACGCTGACGGTACAGTTACGAATATAAGTACCGGTTACGGTGAAGATTGGGCTGAAGTATGGGCCATCCAAAAGTCTACTTCTAAATCCTCAGAGTGGATAGAAACTTCGGGTATGGCAGCCCTTTGGAACGAAAGTAAACGAGAATTGAACATAAAATTTAAGGGATATACCTTATTTGTAAATCCGCCAGGAAATAAACTGAACAAAGAAGAAGTCGCTAAAAAAAGAGATTACAAAAAAATGGCTTTGGGCATGGCCAAAGCTTCAGGATATATCAATTAAATACCAATCCATAAAATAAGAGACATGTTTAAAAACAATTATATGCCGCTTTTGGCCCTACTCGCGGTTTTTCAAATGGGCTGTATGGGCGAAAAAAAAGCGAAAGACGATGCAGACACCGATTTTGAAGCATCAGTTGCTGCCTTGGAAGAACGAAAAAGCGAGGCAAGAGCCATAAATGAAAAACTCTGTTCAGAATTCCCGGAAGAACTAGTCTTGAAACACAATCCAGATGCAAAACGAATAGTCATTGAACGGGTTGAGCGAATCCCAGGAGAATTCTCTCTCTGCAAGGTAAAAATGTTTTACGGTGATAAGGAGCATGAATTCTGGGAGGGTCAGGTAGCCGTATATCCCAGTCAACAAGAAGACCCTTTCTGGCAGTACAATCCCAGGGAAGGTGGAATGAACCACCCTGTAGAAGAATTTGACGGTAGGGCTATTTATGTGGGACTTACCTACCAGCTCCTCATTTTAAAAGATGGCCTTATCTATAATATCGCTCCGCCTAACAATGGATCCAAAACGAGTACGGGAAAAGCAACCAAGGAAATCCTATTTGATATCGCTAGACATTACAAACTATAAAACACCAAACATGAAAAAGTATATCGCGTTACTCTTATTGATAAGTTCCCTTTCACTACAAGCGCAATATGTGGAAGGACAGTTAACACTAAATGGAAAAACCAAAACGGAATTAAAACTTGAATCGAATTCAGCGGTACAACTCTTTAAAGAATTTAAAACAGGAAAATACCAGCTCAAGTTCAATTTTAAAGGAAAAGACCTCGTCAAAAATGTCTACAAGGAAGAGATTGTTTTTTTCAATTTCAAAACTGTAGTAAAGAGGGACGGCAAGTTGGTTAAAAACGTAGTTCGTAAAGTTCCCTTGGCCTATTTTCCAGGGGATATGGGCATTCCCGCTGAAGCATTTGATTTTGTGGGTTTATTGGCCGTCGACCCAGAGGAAGAAGAAATACAAATGTTGAAAGAGGGTACCATTGGGCTTATGTTTCCCGGCGAATATAGTATTGAACTCTATGCGGAGCCCATTGGCGCAAAGGGCGGTATTAAACCTGTTGTTTTCAACTTTACAGTACCAAAGCGATAGTAAAATACAAGAATATGAAGTTGAGTATACACTATCATCTAACGTTCATTTGCCTTTTTGGGATGGTAACGATTGGTTTTTCACAGCAAAAGGTGACCTACAAAGCGAAAAACTTTAGTCCCGCCCAAGTGCTTGAGGCATCCATAGGCAACACTGGAGAATCGTTCAGTTTCCATATTGCCGAACACGATATGGGTCCAAATGGCCCTTGGGCCAAAGAAGTAAGACGTTTGGAAAGCCAAGGCATCATTGCAAACCCAGAAGATGCTCCCAAGGGATATGAACTTTTGCTTTCCGTGTCCTTCCAAAACACTTTCAAGTTTCCCATTCAACCTGAGGACAGTGTTTTCATTTCGGTGTCGGATTTCAAACAAGGGCTTATGGAACGAGCCGCCTTTGAAAAGGATATCAACAGTATAGATAAGGGACGCCTTGCCAGTGAGAAAAACACTTTACAAAGCAAGAAGCTATCCATCGAGGAAAAAACCAGAGCGATAAGCGCACAACTACAGGCTGGTCAAATTTCGCCACAAGAGGCCATGAAACAGATTGAAGCATTGACCAATCCCTTGTTGGAAGAAGTAGAGACTGCCTATGCTACGAACATCGTACCTGAAGAAGTGGAGGAGAAAACCAATTACAGTATCATCTTCATGGATACCCACGAAAGCACCCAAACCCACGTTTTTGAGGGAGTACTGCACATCATAACTTTTGATAAGAACAAACTCGTCGCGACCCTTTCCGGAAAACATATTGTGGAGTGCATGGATGTGGTTCGAAAGAATTCGCCAAGCCCAGAAGCATGCGGACAAATACAATCCTCTTTATCTCCTCAATTAAAAGTGCTGAGAGAAGAACAGGTTCAGTTAAGCATCAATACCTCTTTTGAAAGGTTCACCGATAACAGAAACTAATCCAATTTAAAACCAAACTATGCCATTACGAAATAGCAAGTTCTACTACATACTCATCTTTCTACTCTTAGGCAACAAGTATACCCAAGCCCAACAGTTTGTAAAAGTTGGCGGTCAAGCTTCAGATATTGCCATAAGCCCAAAAGATGGTAGGGTATATGCTATTGATAAAAATAAAAAACGCAGACAATTAAACAACGCCAAATGGAATCTATTCACAGGTCAGAATCGTATCAGTAAAGGTTTAAATCAGGTTATCGGAATAGGGATGCTCAAGCTGGGGATAATTCGTTTAACGAGTTTTCAGGTGGGAAATGGAACACGCTCAATGGAAAAAACAACGGTATCTTTTTCAAGATAGAAAAACTGTAGTGAGCACAAAACCAAAACATTTCGTTCTTCTTTTCGCAACCCTTGTTTGTTTCATCAACTGCAAAGAAAAACAGCCCCCCAAAAGTGTAGCACCTGCACCTTTGGGGGTTACTGATAGTTTGGTTGTAGAACCTGCGGAAGTATCCTCCAATACAACAACACAGGATACACTTTCTTATCGCGACCAAAACTGGCATCCTGAAAAGGGACAATACTACTTTTCCGAAACCTATCACTTTAGCTATTACAACGAAACGATTCCTTCGGAAGAGGGTTCAGTCACCGGAGAATTTGGTTTTTATGTGGACCCTGAAAGTGGTACCCTGCTGGTTGAAAAGTACATCAGCAACTATACTGATGAAATGGCAGACTATGTGATAGTTCATCAAGATGGCCTTTACATAATGGGATTCACAGATGAATTTGGAGAGAAGAAAATCATTTCCAAAAAGCTTTCTGAAGTGGAAGGATTGTCTTATCGCGTAGACAAAAACCTTGAGGATTTCAATACCTATTTTCAAAAACAAAACACCGTCGAAACCTTTGGGACGAACCAGTACTATCCCAAAACAATGGAAGGACAAGGCTATCTTCGAACCTTTCCCAAAACTCAAGATGAGGTTGAATTGTTTCTCGCGAAAAGTAAGCTCCCGACCAAGTCATTCTATCTACTGCAGCAAGTGTTTCCCGAATTGGGCCTACCCATTCGTCAAGATTATGGCTTGGTGCTTCCCGAGAACATCTTGGTTGTTAAAGAGCATTATGAGACAGGAAACGGTCATCGCGTTGGTTTTCGGTTGACCTCAATCATGGCTTCTGAATATCACATACAATTACCAGATTAAGCATGTAACCACATGTTATATTTATTACATTGTAGCGATTAATCGACCCATCAACCTCACGAACGAATGTTCAAAACCAACATTACCCTTTTCACATCTATTTTGATGTGCTTAGGGATTTTTCAGTATCAAGGGACTTCCCAAGAATTACCGCAAGCCATTTTACAACAGGTAGATTCCTTAAAGGAAGTCCAGCCCGAAAAAGGAGCGGATGTTTTATTCCATTATATAAAAGAAGAACAGAACGAAGCGAAAAAAGGCAAGTTATTAGCCAAGTATCGCACCGCTTTTTTAAGGCTTACCAAAGATGCTTCCAAGCGCAAAACCTATCTGGAAAAGAAAATAGAGGTTTTCGAGAACCAGAATCCACTTGACACCACTGGTTTAATCAATAGCTATTTCGAATATGCTTCCGATTTAAAAGATTTCGCACAAAATCCAACCAGCGCCTTACTTTACATGGACAAGGCCATAGATACTTGGAGTACTTACTATTCCCAACCGGATGAGTCCTATGCCCAACTTTTGCTGACGAAAATTGCCATTTTGAGTGATTTGGGCGCAGGTGAAGACGTATTGGATGACTACGAAGAAGTATTCTCGATTTACGATGGCTTGACCGAAGCCTATGACGAAAATATGCTTTCGAGCCTCCAAATTGGCTTCGCAAAAAACCTCATCCGATACGGCTTTTATAAGAGGTCTCAATACTATTTGGAGCGGGTCGAGCACATCTACGAAAAAAACGCCCCCTACTTCAGGAACGCAGAAAAACAAACTCAAAATGAATATGCCTATCCGCTGGATTTAATTTCGACCGAAGCCAAGTTATATTCCCATATGGGTGATGAAGCGAAACTACTCGCCACCTTAAAAAAGGCGGATGCCTATGTAGTTGGGAAAGAACTCTCCAAGCGGGCGCAATACTATCATGCAAATTGTTATAACGAGGCCGGCCTTTATTATTTGGATACTGACCAACCGGAAAAAGCCCTAGTTCATCTGGAATCGGCGGTAGCTTTGATGCCAGAGGATGCCTTTACCGTTTATCGCAATTATTTTTTACTGAATGCCGCCAAAGCGAAAAAAGGGATGGGTAACCATGATGAAGCCTTGAGCACCTTCGCGATGCTGGAGCCCCAATTGCCCAGACAGCTTCAAGGGTTTCTTTATGTATCGCGAGCGGGGATTTGGGCCGACAAAAACCAACTCGAAAAACTATTGGAAGATGCCAATGCCGCTATAGCGCGTTTTTCAAATGGTCCAATACAATACCTATTGACCAATTCGAAAATTGTGGAGGAGTATACCCCCTCTACCCGACTCAATGATGCTATTAAATTGGCAGAACTCGCACAGGCCTTGACACAATTGGAAACGACTGACAAAACAGATATATCCGTTTCCGCGAACCATGCTTTCAAAATTGCATTGCGTCAGTTTAAGAATAGCTATCGAAAACAATTGTATACCGAAAAACTTGAAGTCATCTTTGATGAAATCATTGCTGGTAATTTAGCCTCTGGCAAACCTAAGGACAATCAAATCGCATTTGAAAGCTTGGTCAACTTTAAGTCCAAGTTTTTGTGGCACAACTTTCTGCGGAATAGAAATAGTGAAGCTTTCACAATTCCAGATTCCCTGTTGCGGTTGGAAAACAAATTGAACACAACCGTGCTCAACCTTCAACTTTCAGACAGTCTTGGCCAATCCGAAGGCATTTCAGATGCTTTGATTACCAATAAGGAACGGCTCGCGAATGTTCAGAACATCATCGAAAACCGCTACAATTCCTTTCGTTATTTTGAAAAATATGCTTTCGACCTTGAGGATTTTAAAAGTAAAATCACTTCCAATCAAACCATCGGTCAATATGCACAACTCGGTCAACGACTGTATCTATTCCTCTTTTCCGAAAGCGAAATGGAGACCATTGATTTAGGAAACTATGGTGCTATTCAAAAAGATGTCACCACATACCTTAAACTGCTTAGTGACCCAACTTCCGACTTGACCCAATTGCAAGAAAAAGGCGAACAGCTTTATGCTTTGTTAGGAGTTTCTTGCACCAAATAATTGCCATTATGCACTAAGGTTTCGAAGGGTAGATAATTCAAAACCTTATCCGGAATTATGGTAAGTGATTTGGTATTGTCAGTTTTGGAAATTCCTAACAAA
>JBCBPD010000008.1:0-69128 GCA_039820925.1 Bacteroidota bacterium
CTTGCTTTTACCTTTTCGGATAGTTTTTGGTTCAATGCAGTGGAGACAGAGGTATATGCCATGGCAAGTCTTATTATGGCCCTACTCCTTTGGATGGGATTGAAATGGGTAGATGATTTGGATGACCCCCGTGGCAATAAATGGTTGTTGCTGATTTCTTTTGTTGTTGGATTTACATTCGGTATTCAATTTATGGGCTTTTTGGCGATTCCTTCCGTAGGATTGCTCTACTTTTTCAAAAAATACAAAAAGGTAACAATCAAGAACTTTCTCTTGGCCAACTTGGTTGTCATTACACTACTGATATTAGTATACAAGTTTTCGCTCACCTATGTTCTCAAATTTTTTGGTTGGAGCGAGGTGTTCTTTGTAAATACAATTGGATTGCCCTTCAATTCGGGTTCCATCATTATGGGATTGCTTTTTGTAGCGGCCTTCTACTTTGGATTGCGTTATACCCGACGGAATCAGTTTTACTTAGGCAATACCGTAGTGCTCTGTCTTATGTTCCTTTTCCTAGGTTTTTCTTCTTGGTTAATGCTTCCTATTAGGGCAAATGCCAACACCGTAGTGAACGAAAACGACCCTTCGGATGCACGTTCGCTTTTGGCATATTACAATCGGGAGCAATATCCCGGTGTGGAAAGTCCTTTTTACGGAGCTTACTATTCCGATACCTTCGCGGGTGCAGGAGAGGACAAAGACGACAAACCCAAATATGAGAAGAATTATAAGTTGGGCAAATACGTTATCGTCAACAATTGGGAAGATGCTTTGCAAGGACCCAACCCGAAACACGTAGGGCCCTTGCCTCGAATGTGGAGCGACCAACACGCCGAAAACTACATGAAGTATTTTGACCCTCTAGATTTTCGTATCAAGTCAGAATACATTTCTCAAAACGAATTGCGTGAAGCCGTTTCGCAATTCAAGACGGCTTATGCCCAGGGCGAAATCGAAACGGAGCAATACATGCGGTTCTTACGGGACTTCTCCGATTATATAGAGGTACAACCTCCAACCCTTGGTCAAAACATCAAGTATTTGTTCCAATTTCAATTTGGGTACATGTATATGCGCTACTTCATGTGGAACTTCGTTGGAAGACAAAACGATGTACAAGGGCGCTACGATTCCAATGGCCACTGGATTAGTGGTATCGGTCTTTTGGACGGAATGCGTTTGGGAAGCCAGAAGAACCTGCCTGAAGATTGGACAAACAACAAAGCACGAAATACCTATTTCTTTTTACCCTTATTGTTGGGTATCATCGGAATCGTTTTCCAGCTTTCAAGAAATCCCAAACAATTTTGGGTACTGTTCGTGTTTTTCATGTTCACCGGCTTTGCGATTCAGTTTTACACCAACCCTTACATTTTCCAACCGCGTGAACGGGATTACTCCCTCGTCGGCTCCTTCTTTATTTTTTGTATTTGGATTGGTCTTGGCGTTTATGGGTTATTTGATGAAATACGCAAACTGATTTCACCCAAAATTGCCTCTTTTGGAACAGTAGGGCTTTGTTTATTGGCTGTTCCCCTTTTGATGGGATACCAGAACTGGGATGATCATGACCGTTCGAATCGCTACACGGCCCAAGCCACAGCAAAAGCCTATTTGGATTCCTGTCAAGAAGATGTTGGCGCGATGCTGTTTACCATTGGGGATAACGATACCTTCCCGCTATGGTATGTTCAAGAAATTGAGGAATATAGAACTGATGTACGGGTCATTAACACCAGTCTATTTGCTACGGATTGGTACATCGACCAAATGAAACACAAAGCGTATTCAAGTGAACCCATTCCATCACAATTGACCCACGACAAATACCATTATGGCGCCAGGGATGCGGTTTACTTTCAACCTGTGAGTGAAAACCGATGGAATATCAAGGATTTCATGAATTGGATTGGAAGCGAAAAACCACAGACTAAAATTCGATATCTGATGGAGAAGCGCGGTGCGGATTTGACCCAATATTCTGAAAGCAATTTGGATATCACCTACTATCCTACAAATAAGGTTCGAATTCCAGTAAATAAGGACAATGTGCTCAAAAGTGGTTTGGTCAAACCTGAAGATGCCGATTTGATAGTGGATTATATCGATATTGATTTGCCACAAAGTGCCTTACCGAAGAATCGTATTTTAATGTTGGACATCATCGCCAACAACGATTGGAAACGACCGATTTATTTTTCGGGAGGAAGCTTTGATAGCGCCGAATACATTTGGATGAAGGAGTATCTTCAGTTGGATGGCTTGATTTACAAATTAGTGCCCATTCGGACAGAAAACCCAAATAGTTTTGAATTGGGTCGGATTGATACCGACCTGATGTATGATATTGTTATGAAATGGGATTGGGGTAATTCTGGAAGCGATGACATCTACCATGACCCACAAACCCGTTCTCAAGGCCTTTCCTTTAGAAGTAACTTGGCTAGACTTACCGAAGCACTTCTCTCCGAAAACAAAATTGATAAGGCAAGAGACATCATTGATGTGGCCATGGATAACATTCCAGTAGAGCACTATGGCTTTTATGCTTTTGTAGAGCCTTTCGTGGATGGCTATTATAAGGTAGGAGAAAAGCAAAAAGGACGTGCCTTATTTGAGCAGCTGAAAGGAATTTACCAAAATCGCCTAACGTACTACGCAGATATTCCACTAGACGAGCAATACGAAAAAATTGAAGACATTCTTTCCGATATGCAAGCGTATCGGCGAAATATCGATATCCTTATTGAAAATGAAGACCGTTCACTGGCAGAAGAGGAAACCAAAGTCTTCAACCAATATATTGACAAGTTCTCTCAGTTTGTTGGAGATGATGATGAAGAGTTCTTCGATGAGCCATTGGAAGAAGAGCCAACCATGCAAGACTCGATTCTAGAAGATTCGCTTACGCAAGCATTGGATACGCTTAGCGAAGTGGATTCAGTGGAGTAAAAAATTAAAGGTATTCGTTCAAGATGCCGATAAGGGTATTGGCATCTTGTTCACCGCTCTGACGCCATACCATTTCTCCTCTTTTGTAAATCATCAAAGTAGGTAGTCCTTTGATGCGAAGTGCTTGGGACAGCTCCTTATTCTTGTCCACATCAATTTTGATGACTTTCCCTTTATCTCCGAGAGCGGCAGCCACATCTCTCAACACAGGATGCATTGAGGTCGATTGCTCGTTCCACTCTGCATAAAAGTCAAGCAGAACCGGGATGTTTACGTCGATAAGCTCGCCAAATTTGGACATAGGCAACTATTGGGTTATGGGGTAAAAGTAAGAAAATTTGTTAAAAATAAGCTGACGGCAACATCCACAGGGGCTTCCCAAGGTTAAATTCACGTTAAACCTTTTCGCTTAAGCGTGATTACCGTGATTTCTGGCCAAATCCCGAAACGCCCGGGATAGCCAATGAAACCAAATCCGCGGTTCACGTTGATAAACTGTCCGAGCTCTTCATAAATACCCGCCCAGTATTTGTAGCGCCATTTCACAGGACTCCATTTAAACCAACCTGGAATTTCAATGCCAAACTGCATCCCGTGGGTATGCCCGCTCAAAGTCAAGTGGTAGTGATACTCATCTTGAATAACCTGCTGTTCCCAATGTGAAGGGTCATGGCTCATCAGAATTTTAAAATCATCCGAAGCTACGGCCGAAACTGCCTTTTTCAAATCACCTGCTTTTTTGAAGCCCCCCGCGCCCCAATTTTCAACCCCTATAAGTGCCAGTTGTTGTCCGTTCTTCTCCAAAAAGCGGTGTTCGTTCAACAACAAGTCAAAGCCCATACTTTTCTGAAGGTCTTTTAAATCCTGAAGGTTCTTTGCCTTTGCTTCTGGTGAAGGCCATCCTGTATAATCACCGTAGTCGTGATTCCCTAAAATGGAATATTTACCATCCTTCGCTTTCAAAGTGCCGAACAATTCCGCCCAAGGGGTCATTTCCTCCGCTTTGTTGTTCACCATGTCTCCCGTGAACAAGATTACATCACTTTGCTGTTTGTTGATAAGGTCTATGCCGTAGGCAACTTTGTCGTAATCGTCAAAACTTCCACTGTGCACATCCGAAATCTGTGTGATTTTATAACCATCAAAGGCTTCCGGCAAATCGTCAAATTCCAACACATAGTCCAACACCTTATAGTTGTACTTCCCTTTGTACATGCCATAGAGCAAGGCTCCAAAAGGAAGCGCCCCCAACCCCAGGGCTAGCGTACTCACGAATTTTCTACGGGAAGGAAAATAGGGTCCGTTGCCTCCACTCGCCTCAGTGACTTTTCGATAGCCTGCAGTGAAAAGGCGAACCACATCTTCTAAAAGCATAAGGGCCGCCATCACCATTCCAAGTACCAAAAAGGAAAAGAAAATCCCTCCAGCGATGGCTGTTCCAGGTTGCATGGCTGAACCGGGCTGATAGCTGTTAAGCCGAATAAGAAAGTAAACCCAAGCGCCCAAAAAGAAAACCACATAGGCCCAATGTGCCCATTGACTTTTAAAAAGGGTACGGAAGGTTTGAAATCCGTACACGGCAAAAACCACATAAAAAATGGAAATAACTATCAGAAAACGTGACATGTCAGTTTTTTTGTAAAGGTATCGCTCTCACAGAAACGCAAAAGTAATTGGCTTCTATTTAACGCTAGCAACAATTTGACGAATTGTTTCGGTTTGTGTTACAGCAATGGATGATTCCTGTATGTGTTTTGAACTGGTCATATTTATTTTATCGTCCGTATCGATATGGGAAATGAATGCGGTTCCCGAAAGGTGAAGGGCTTCCAAACCTGCATTTAGAAAAACGTGACAATTTTCGGGTCGAATACCCCCTCCAGCGATTATTGTTGTCTTTGACGAAACATCCTTTAGCTTTTGAAGCAATTCAATCCCCTGTTCTGCGGAAGGACTTTGACCGGAAGTTAAAATTCCATTTACCTCCAGGTCTTCAAGTTGTTTTAAGGTTGCTATAGGGTCTTCCACCCAATCAAAAGCTCTGTGAAAAATAAACTTTAAGGGACGGGCTATTTGCATCAGGGCTTCCATTTTTGAAAGGTCCAAGGTAAAGTCTCTTTGAAGCGCTCCGGAAACAATTCCGTCTGCGCCAACATCTTTGCAAAACGCGATATCCCTTTTCATTACCTCAAAATCAAAATCCGAATATGTAAAATGCCCGCTTCTCGGTCGAATCAAAACATGAATGGGAATGTCCAGATGTTTTTTCACCTCAGAAATCAATCCGAAAGAAGGCGTTATGCCACCAACGTCCAACTCCGTGCACAATTCAATTCTATCAGCACCCGCCGTTTGGGCATTCAACGCAGACTCCAATGAATTGGCACATACCTCAACCAACATAATATTATATTTGTTAGGCTGTAAATTATACAACCTAAGATGGAAAGACGGAAGTTTCTCAAAAAATATGGTATCTCAACAGCTGGACTGCTTTCGGCCCCAGCATTGTTTGCGAAAACCACTCCAAAAACCACTGAGGAAAGAAAAACGCCGTCGAACGCTTCTAAACCCGTCGTTGTCTGCACCTGGAACTTTGGAAATGCTACAGCAAAAGCCTGGGAAGTACTACAGTCAGGCGCGTCCGTCTTGGATGCCGTTGAAGAGGGAGTAAAAGTTGAGGAAGCCGACGTCACCAATGAGACGGTTGGCATGGGTGGTAGGCCCGACCGAGACGGAAACGTAACTCTTGATGCTTGTATTATGGACAAAGACGGCAACTGTGGTTCCGTGGTATACTTGCAAAACATTAAACATCCCATTTCGGTTGCCCGGAAAGTGATGGAGGAAACTCCACATATTATTCTAGCTGGAAAAGGTGCGCTTCAATTTGCATTGGAACAGGGTTTCCCGAAAGAAGATTTAATGACGGATAGTACTCGCAAGCAGTATGAAGAATGGAAGATTACTTCCAAGTACCAAACCCCCATTAATATCGAAAACCACGATACCATTGGCATGCTAGCGCTGGACGCAAATGGTGATATCGCTGGAGCATGTACGACTAGTGGAATGGCTTACAAGATGGCGGGACGCGTTGGCGATTCCCCAATTATTGGAGCTGGGCTATATGTTGACAACGAAGTGGGGGGTGCAACAGCAACTGGCGTTGGTGAAGAAGTGATTCGCACCGTCGGAAGTTTTTTGATTGTAGAACTTATGCGCCAAGGCAAAAGCCCTCAAGAAGCATGCGAGGAAGGTGTGGCGCGAATTATGAAAAAAAATAAAGTGAGAAAAGACTTCCAGATTGGTTTTTTGGCCATCAACAAACAAGGAGAAACAGGTAGTTACTGTGTTCATCCCGGGTTTACGTATCGAAAATTTGATGCAGAAGGACATGAAAATGTCCCATCAAAGAGCTTTTATTAGAAAACTCCCAAACAAAATCAGAAGCTTAAAAAGTCTTCTCAGGTGGAACCTTATTCTTGCCTGTTTTTTCTATTTTTAAAGATTCCGAACAAAAACGTTCGCACTTCTAAAATATACTCATGTCTGACCAAAAAAGACTCTTTCTTCTTGACGCTTACGCCCTGATTTTTCGTGGCTACTATGCTCTTATAAAAAACCCCAGAATCAATTCCAAAGGTATGGACACCTCGGCTATTATGGGGTTTATGAACTCCTTGTTCGATGTCATCAAACGGGAGAAACCAGACCATTTAGCCGTAGCTTTTGATAAAGGAGGAAGTGTTGAACGCACGGAAATGTTTGAAGATTATAAGGCTAACCGGGACGAAACCCCCGAAGCCATCAAAATCGCAGTGCCTTACATTCAGAAAATACTGGATGCCATGAAAATTCCGGTGGTGGAATTGGAAGGCTATGAAGCGGATGACCTTATCGGAACACTAGCCAAACAGGCCGAAAAGGAAAATTATAAGGTGTTCATGGTCACACCGGACAAGGACTTTGGGCAACTGGTCTCGGAAAATATTTTCATGTACCGTCCGGCCCGGATGGGTAACGGTATTGAGATTTGGGGGATTCCAGAAGTTCAGAAACGTTTTGGCGTGGAGCGCCCTGAACAAGTGATTGACTACTTGGGCATGATGGGTGATGCCAGCGACAATATTCCTGGACTGCCTGGTGTTGGAGATAAAACCGCCAAGAAATTTCTAGCTGATTTTGGCACTATGGAAGGCTTGTTGGCCAACACCGGCCAGCTAAAGGGCAAGATGAAAGAAAAGGTGGAACAGAATGCTGAGTTGGGAAGACTTTCACGTAAGCTGGCAGAAATCAAAATTGATTGCGATGTGACCTTCAATGCGGATGATTTCGAAATGTGTGCGCCTGACAGTGAAAAGGTTCAAGAAGTATTTGAAGAACTGGAGTTTCGCCGCTTAAAGGAACAATTCATCAAGATTTTTTCTGGAGAAACCGAACCCAGTACTCCAGTAACCAGCACACCAACAGCAAAGCAAGAAGCCAAGCTGGCGGGCAGTGGACAATTCACGCTATTTGGAGGTGACCCAGCTGATACTGCTGCAACCATTAAAGATGTCAATAGCCGAAAAACGGTGAAGGACGTCCCGCATTTTTATCAAATGATTGAAAATGGATTAGGGTTAAAACTATTTATGGATAAGCTGATGGCTCAATCATCAGTTTGCTTTGATACGGAAACCACTTCTATTAATCCTTTGGAAGCGGAATTGGTGGGCATTGCGTTCAGTTGGTCTGCCGGAAAAGGGTTCTATGTCCCGGTTCCTGAAGAACAAGAAGCAGCCCAAGCGGTGGTTGAACAACTACGTCCTTTTTTTGAATCTGAAAGCATCGAAAAAGTAGGTCAAAATCTAAAGTACGACATCAAAGTGATGCAAAACTATGGTGTGGACGTCAAAGGAAACCTGTTTGACACCATGTTGGCCCACTACCTCATCAATCCGGATATGCGCCATAATATGGACGTGCTTTCCGAAACCTATTTGAACTATACTCCGGTAAGCATTACAGAACTGATTGGTAAAAAAGGAAAAAACCAGCTCAGTATGCGTCAGGTTTCCTTGGATAGGCAAACGGAATACGCTACTGAAGATGCTGATATCACCTATCAACTGGCCCAACATTTTCGCCCAGAGTTAAAAGAGGCCAGCACCCTTAAATTATTTGAAGAAATTGAAGTGCCTTTGCTTCGGGTTTTGGCAGATATGGAGCGCGAGGGCATCAATCTGGACAAAGACTTTTTGGGGAGTCTTTCCACGCAATTGGATGAAGACATCAAGACGCTTGAAGCCAAGATTTATGAACAGGCTGGAGAACAATTCAATATTGCTTCACCGAAACAACTTGGTGAAATCCTTTTTGGGAAAATGAAGTTGGTCGACAAGCCTAAAAAGACCAAAACCGGGCAATTCTCAACATCAGAGGAAGTGCTCTCCTATTTAGCCAAGGATCATGAAATCATCCAAAATGTTTTGGATTTCAGAGGGCTCAGCAAACTAAAAAGCACTTATGTGGACGCCCTTCCAAACGAGGTACAAACCCATAGCGGTCGTGTTCATACAGATTATATGCAGACGGTTGCCGCTACCGGACGTCTAAGTAGCAATAACCCAAACCTTCAAAATATCCCTATTCGAACGGAGCGCGGAAGGCAGGTGCGAAAGGCCTTTATCCCGCGAGACAAAGACCATGTGTTGCTTGCTGCCGATTATTCCCAAATAGAACTCCGCATCATCGCAGCCTTAAGCGAGGAAGACACTATGATTTCCGCTTTTAAGAACGGAGAGGATATCCATGCTTCCACAGCGTCTAGGGTCTTTAATGTACCGATTGAAGAAGTAACCCGCGAACAACGGAGTAATGCTAAAACGGTAAACTTTGGTATCATTTACGGGGTTTCTGCCTTTGGTTTGAGCAATCAAACCGATTTAAGCCGCTCCGAAGCCAAGGAATTGATTGACACCTATTACAAAACCTATCCAAAGTTGCGAAATTACATGAGTGAGCAGGTAGATTTCGCCCGAGATAATGGATATGTACAAACCGTTTTGGGGCGTCGCAGGTATTTGAAAGATATCAACGCGGGCAACCAAGTGGTACGAGGCGCAGCGGAACGAAACGCGGTAAACGCGCCCATTCAGGGAAGTGCTGCGGATATCATCAAAATTGCGATGATAAATATCCACAAAAAACTTTCCGAAGGAGGACACAAAACCAAAATGCTACTTCAAGTGCATGATGAATTGGTGTTTGATTGCTACAAACCCGAACTGGAAGAAATGAAGGCGCTAATCCAAACTGAAATGGAAAATGCTTACCAAATGGCGGTTCCATTGGATGTTGAAGTAGGTATCGGCGAAAATTGGCTGGAAGCCCATTAATATCATTTATATGAAGCCATTTTTGACAATTGTTCTATTGGTTACTCTGGGACTCTCCGGTTGCCAGCACAAGGGGGAACCCAATCAAAAAGAGCTTTTATGGACTATTGAAAAATTCAACAAGGCTTTTGCCCAGGGAGATTTAGCTACTTTGGATTCCTTAACAACTGCTAATTACCTTCATACCAATAGCAACTCCAAAGTAATCGGTAAAGCAGATTGGTTTAACTACCTAAAGAAAAGAAGTACCAGCTTAGAATCAGGGGAAATCACCGTTTTGCGATACGAGTTGGACCAGACGAAAATTGAGTATCATGGTGCTTCTGCCATTGTAACGGGAAGGGTCACGGTTGTGGTTCGTGACAGTCTTGGCACCAAAGAAAACCAATATCGAATCACCAATCTATGGGTTTACGAAGATGGTATTTGGAAAAGAGCCGGTTTTCACGACGGAAAAATTCAATAAAAAAGGCATCCATTGGATGCCTTTTCTTTTATTCTGGTTCTTTTAATTACCAGCCTAACGCTAGTCTTAACTTTGACTTTTTTTCCTGTTTTACATCTGATGTCTGCGTCTCTAGTTGATTCTGTAAACGCGCATCTTTTTCACAGTGAGCAAACATGTCCATCGAAAAAGGAGCAGTCTGCCATACATTTGGATAATGCTTTAACTTTTTCATTATTTAAGGTTTTTCGAAAAATGAACCGCAAATATCCGAAGCATCAACAAGCAATGATGACACCTTCTTTTCCAATTTCTATGGTATTTTAACTTGAAAAGTTACTTAACCGTAATTACCCCCTATTTGGTCTAAAACCCGTAAGAAGGTCTCAAACTCTGTGGCATCCAAATTTTTAATCGCTTGTTTTCGCAATTCCACGGCTTTGGGCAACACTAAAGCAATTATGTTTTGCCCCTTTTGCGTAAGTTCCAACTTAAAGCGTTTTTGGTCTCCTTCGAAGCGCGACTTGATAATCCAGCCTTTTTGTTCCAATTTTCCAATCACCCTCGAGGTCGTAGCGCGATTGCGGAAGTTGGTTCGGACAATTTCACGTTGGGACGCTTCTTCGCCTAATTCCGAAATGCGATGAAGAATCACCCACTGCTCAATGGTCATGTCCACATTCAAATCTTCAAACGTACGCAAATACGCTTCTTGGATTTTGCGCAACACCAAATCCAAGTGCAATCCGATACCCGATATTTTATCTATTTGATTGAGCATTTGCGGAAAATCATCCTCTTTTCGGGAATTCTGAAGGTTGAAATTTGCTAAACATCGATAATACTCACAAATTATACTAAAATTTCCTTTCCAACTCCGATTGCTATTGCTAAAATATTTATTTTTGTTGCATCAACAACAATTTTGAACACAACATCAAAAGATAAAGACATGGAAACTACCGCAACAACCCAAATGCCTGAGGCCACCAAAGACTTTATGCCCATCAATGGCACGGACTACATTGAACTCTATGTTGGAAATTCCAAACAAGCAGCACACTTTTACAAAACAGCCTTTGGATTTCAATCGTTGGCTTATGCCGGCCTTGAAACGGGCCTTAAAGATCGTGAAAGCTATGTGGTGGTACAAGATAAAATCAGGTTGATTTTAACCTCTCCCTTAAAAAGTGGAACGGCCATAGGAAAACACATCGACACCCATGGAGATGGTGTAAAAGTGGTTGCCCTTTGGGTTGATGATGCTACTTATGCCTACAACACAGCGTTAGAACGTGGTGCCAAATCCTATATGGAACCCACTGTAGAAGAAGATGAAACTGGAAAGGTGGTCCGCTCGGGAATCTACACCTATGGCGAAACCGTTCACATTTTTGTGGAACGCAAAGATTACAACGGTACATTTCTACCAGGATTCAAAGCTTGGGAAACACCGGATTACAATCCTGCTCCTACTGGTTTAAAATATGTTGACCACATGGTGGGGAATGTGGGATGGAACCAAATGAATTACTGGGTGGATTTCTATGAAAACGTCATGGGATTCAAGAACATTCTTTCCTTTGATGACAACGACATTTCTACTGAATACACGGCCTTGATGAGTAAGGTGATGAGCAATGGAAATGGGCGCATCAAATTTCCTATCAATGAACCTGCCGAAGGCAAAAAGAAATCCCAAGTAGAAGAATACCTCGATTTTTATGAAGGCGAAGGGGTACAGCACATTGCGGTGGCCACAGACGATATTATCAAGACCGTTCGTGATTTGCGTAGCAGAGGAGTCGAATTCTTGCGCGTGCCTGACACCTACTACGAAGTTGTGACGGACCGTGTTGGAAAAATTGATGAAGACATCGCACCCTTAAAAGAGCTTGGTATTTTAGTAGACCGTGACGACGAAGGGTATTTGTTGCAGATTTTCACGCGTCCTGTGGAACCCAGACCAACGATGTTTTTTGAAATCATCCAAAGAAAAGGCGCACAGTCATTTGGAAAAGGTAACTTTAAAGCACTCTTTGAAGCCATCGAGCGCGAGCAAGAGCTTCGAGGTACGTTGCACTAAAAAACCTTCGCACCATGCCGATTTATCACAGTCTTGGAAAAATTCCGCAAAAGCGGCATACCCAATTCGAAAAACCGAATGGCGGCTTGTACTATGAGCAGTTGTTTGGCACCATCGGATTTGATGGGATGTCATCACTGTCCTACCACATTCACCGCCCCACACAGGTCAAGGAGATTGGTGAACCCGTCGACATGACACCAAAAATTGCGGTGGCAAAAAACATCACCTCTCGCAAATTGATTGGTTTTGATGTCGCTCCAAAAGATGATTTTTTGGAAGCGCGTGAGCCACTTTTGGTCAATAATGACGTACATGTAGGTCTTGCAGCACCTAAAAAATCCTTGACGAGCTATTTTTACAAGAATGCCGATGCGGATGAGATGCTGTTTATCCATAGAGGGTCGGGAACACTCAGAACCTTCTTGGGAAATATTCCCTTTGAGTATGGGGATTACCTTATCATTCCCAGAGGGATGATTTATCAAATCGAATTTGATACGGATGACAATCGCATTTTATACGCAGAGTCCTTCCATCCTATTTATACCCCCAAACGTTATCGTAACTGGTTCGGGCAGCTTTTGGAACATTCACCCTATTGTGAACGCGACTACAAATTGCCTCGTGATTTGGAGAGTCATGATGAAAAAGGGGAATTTTTGATGAAAATCAAAAAACAAGGGATGCTGCATCAATTGGTATATGCCACCCACCCGTTTGATGTTGTAGGATGGGATGGATACAATTTCCCCTATGGATTTTCCATTCATAATTTTGAACCCATTACCGGACGGGTACATCAACCGCCACCCGTGCATCAAACGTTTGAGACGGGTGCTTTTGTAATCTGCTCGTTCTGTCCTAGACTTTATGACTACCATCCTAAAGCAATTCCTGCACCTTACAATCATTCCAACATTGATTCCGATGAAGTGTTGTATTATGTGGATGGGGATTTCATGAGTCGAACTGGAATAGGACCTGGATACATTTCTTTACACCCTGCCGGTATTCCACACGGACCACACCCTGGAACTTATGAAGCGAGTATTGGCAAAAAAGGAACGGAAGAACTGGCCGTAATGATTGATACTTTTAAACCGTTACAAGTCACCGAAAACGCGCTCAAGATTGATGACGGTTCGTACTACAAATCTTGGGTGGAATAACAAACACATTTAGTCATTCCCGCGAAAGCGGGAATCCATTTTTAAAAAGATTCCTGCCTACGCAGGAATGACAAGAAAAACATGATAATAGACATCCCTAAAAACTCAGACTTTTCCATTCACAACCTTCCCTTTGGGATTTTCTCAACGGCAGACCGAAGTCCCAGAGCTGGGGTAGCGGTAGGCGAACACATTTTAGATTTGGCCGCCTTGGCTGAACATGATGTTTTTGATTTTAATACTGCTGTATTTGAAAAAGATGTGCTTAACGATTTTATTTCACTAGGGAAAGAAATCACCAAAAGGGTGAGAAAGAATATTCAATATTGGTTACAGGATGACCACTCTGTTTTGGCTGGAAAACCAGAACTTTTCGTGAAGCAATCCGAAGCGCAAATGCACATGCCAGTATACGTTGGGGACTATACAGATTTCTATTCCAGCATTGAACACGCGACCAACGTCGGGAAAATGTTCCGTGACCCTGAAAATGCCCTTTTACCCAATTGGAAACACATTCCAGTAGGCTACCATGGCAGGGCTAGTTCAATTGTGGTGAGTGGCGAACCGATTCGTCGCCCCAATGGGCAGACATTGCCCAAAGATTCGAAAACTCCAGTATTCGGTCCGAGCCAGCGTTTGGATTTTGAATTGGAAATGGGCTTCATTTGTGGCGCCAACACGAACATGGGAGAAACCATTTCCACCCAAAATGCAGAAGACCATATTTTCGGATTGGTTCTTTTTAATGATTGGTCCGCCCGTGACATTCAAAAATGGGAATATGTGCCATTGGGTCCCTTTTTAGCGAAGAATTTTGCTTCATCCATTTCACCTTGGATTGTCACCTTGGAAGCCCTGGAACCGTTCCGTGTTGCTGGACCATCGCAAGAACCCAAAGTACTTCCTTATTTAGAGTATGAAGGACAAAAAAATTATGATATTGACCTTGAGGTAGGGATTTCTCCGGAAGGTGCTGAGGAAAAAGTAGTTTGTAAAAGCAATTTCAAATACATGTACTGGAACATGGTACAGCAACTTGCACACCACACCGTAAATGGTTGCAATATTAATGTCGGCGATATGATGGCTTCTGGAACCATCTCGGGAAAAGAGGATGACAGCTTTGGCTCCATGTTGGAGTTGGCATGGATGGGCACCAAACCCGTTGCCATGAAAGATGGTTCAGAACGAAAGTTCATTCAAGATGGTGATACCGTAACCATGAGAGGCTACGCCCAAAAAGGCGATATTCGTGTAGGCTTCGGTGAAGTTTCAGCCAAAGTACTGCCTGCTAAATAAAAATGTCATTCCCGCGAAAGCGGGAATCCATTATCAAAAAGATTCCTGCCTACGCAGGAATGACAAAAATGAGAAAATGACCAAAACCATTGACCCAAACTCCATTCCACAACAAGATTTGCACAGCATCTTGTTAACCGCAGTGGCACCGAGACCCATCTGTTTTGCAAGTACTATTGATAGTGAAGGACGGGTGAATTTGAGTCCTTTTAGCTATTTCAACGTATTCAGTTCCAATCCGCCAATCTTGATTTTTTCACCGGCGCGCAGTGGACGGGACAATACCCACAAACACTCTTACCTAAACGTCAAGGAAGTTCCTGAGGTGGTCATCAACATCGTGAACCATCCTATTGTAGAGCAAATGTCACTGTCTAGCACGGCGTATGACCGTGGTGTGAACGAATTCACCAAGTCAGGTTTGACCGAGGTGGCCAGTGAAAAAGTAAAACCCCCTCGTGTGGGTGAGGCTCCGGTTGCTTTTGAATGTACCGTACAGCAAACTATAGAACTAGCGGATACCCCAGGCGCTGGTAATCTCATCATTGCCAAAGTAGAGCTCATTCATATCAATGACGCTTACTTGGATGAAGCAGAGAACCTAGACACTCAAAAGTTGGACTTAGTGGGACGCATGGGAGGCAGCTGGTATTTGCGTGCGGCCAAAGAAGCCTTATTTGAAATACCCAAACCCATTCGCACCAAAGGAATTGGGGTAGATGCCTTGCCGAAAGGCATCCGCGAAAGTGAAACCCTCACAGGAAACAACCTAGGCCGTTTGGGAAATCTGGAAAAACTTCCTTCAGCGGAAGAAATAGCAGCTGCTGCGCAAGACGACGAGGTATTAATGATGTCTAAAAAAGTACAAAATGATACCGCAGGTTTGAAAAAACAGTTGCACTGGATTGCTCAACAAATTTTGACCGAAGGCGATACCCAAAGGGCCATGGCCATATTGATGCACGCTGAAAACCTTTAAGCATGGAAAAAGGAATCGCATCTATCTTCAAACCCTATTTAGAACCCAAAGAGGTATATAAAGGCGGAAAAAATATACCTAACACGGGACATTCGAAAATCTACAAATTGTCTTCCAATGAAAATCCTTTAGGGGCTTCTCCTAAAGCAATAGCGGCTTTGCAGCAAAGTCTGAACCAGCTGGACATTTATCCAGACCAGACCGACATTCGTTTGCGTAAAGCGCTGGTGGAAGATTTTGATGGAAAACTGAATGCAGAACAGTTCCTTTGCGGGAATAGTGGTTCCGAAATCATTGACATGTTGTTGCGTGCTTTTATCAATGAAGGGGATGAAATCATCTATTCCAATCCCAGCTTTCTACCCTATTCGGTGTTTTCAAGATGGTATGGCGGGCACCCTATAGACATTCCCTTAAAGGAACCGGACTATGCTTTGGATGTCGAAGGCATTTTGGAAGCCATTACTCCCAAGACTAAAATCATCTTTTTAACGAGCCCTAATAATCCTACGGGAACTTATATTCCTAGAGCGGTTTTGGAAAATTTTTTGGAGCGTGTCCCCAAAAACATTATTATCGTTTTTGATGAAGTCTACCGTCATTTTGCAGATGCTCCGGACTACGTCAGTGCTTTGGAGTATGTCCTAAAAGGATATCCCGTAGTTGGCATCAACAGTTTCTCCAAAACCTATGGTTTGGCCGGATTGCGAATTGGGTATTGCTACACTACCCTTCAAATTGCCCAGTACATTCGCCTCATTCATAAACCTTTTTTGCTTCCCTTAACCGCCATTGAAGCGGGTATTGGCGCTTTAGCAGACCATGATTTCATTTCAGAAACGGTAAATACTGTTCAAGCAGGACGCATTTTTCTAGCAAACGCTTTTGAAAAAATGGGTATTTCCTATTGGCCTTCCCAAGGGAACTTTTTTTTGATTGACCCTCCCCTACCTGAGTTTGAGTTTACTGACTTTTTAATGAACGAAGGGATTATGGTGCGCCCCGTCTCCCAGTTTGGGGCTAAGGGAAAAGTCCGAATTACCGTCGGCACCCAAGAAGCCAACCAAGCTCTCGTCAATGCACTGCAAAAAATAAAGCCCCGTTCTTAGAACGGGGCCTTCTGCTTATGTATAAATATCAAGTATTTACTGCTTGGTAAAAACAGCGTCTGCTCCTGCGTAGTTATCCGGGTCAATGCTCTCTCCCGGAAGAATCAAAGTGGTACCGTTCTCAATAGTGATAGTAACCGTTTCCTCCATCATGTTTTCATTGATAAAGGTCAACTGATTGCCTTCCAAACGCCAAGTAGACGATTCTGAAGTACTTTCCGTAGGGCAAGGAATATCAAGCCCCCCTGCACCAACATTAATGGAAATAAAATCCGCTTTGCTATCGGAAACTACTGTATTGTCTGCATTAAAAGTGAATGTAATCAACTCGCAGTCGATACCGTTCAAAAAGGCGATAATTTGCTGGGCAAAATCCAAATCATCATCGTCAACACCGCTATCGATACGCAAGTCAGTCAGCAACCAAGTTCCAATGAGTTCGTTGGTTGGGTCAACCATTTCGTTGTCTCCTTCATTGTTGTCATCAGAACAAGACAGAAGGATAAAGCCCATTAAAAAAAGTGAAAGTATTTTCCGTTTCATGGTTTTTGTTTGTGAGGTTATTTTAGATAGTAACGCAAAATGTGCGTAAATCGTGCCCACAAATCTAAAACACAAAACGATAGGTGGCCTTGAGCAAGAAAATATTCTGAGGCGTCTCTCCAAAGATATTGTCTCCCAAACTGGTCAACAAACCTTGTGAAGGGTCCCCACTTTGGGAAACATCTTGCGACCAAACCAAGAAAATCTCAGACCCCGGAATATACTCCCAACGCAAAACCAAATTGGACCGAAACTGAACGAATGAAAAATCAGGATTATCAAAACTAAAGTCCGTAGTCCCCGCTCCTCTTTCATCCACATTGTAGACATCATCTACCAATGAAAGTTGATTTTCCGAATAGCTGATGAAACGTTCATCAAAACGCTGAGCAGTAGCATCGGTGACATGTTTGAAGTTGGAATAGCGCCCTCTCGAAATAAACGGCTGACCCCAATATTGAATCGTCAAATTCGGATTGATGGTGTAATTGAATCGGAAAGACATGCTTAAGGTACGCTGCTGAATCTCCCCGTTCAAGTATCGCGGCGAACCATTCACGTTATCAAAATTATCAATGTATTGCAGCTTATCATTATTTATACTAAGAGAGGGAAACGCTGAAACGCGTATGGCGTTGATGGGTTGATACACAAAACCCGCTTCCACATAATACGATTCCAGGGAATCATCCACGGCTTTTGTACCGCGATGGAAAAAATTAAACCGAAGCTTTTTGCGATTATCCGTGCGGATACTGTTCCAAAAACTCATTTGTTGGGAACGCCGCAATCTTGGACCACCGCGAAGGGCGAAATTATCATACAATACGGGAAAGTAATTGAATCCAACATTTGAAAACCAGTTGTTTTTCCAACTTTGCCAAGTATTGGTGTTCAATTGCAATAAGTTGTGATTGCCTCCAAAATCCCAGGCACTCCAGTGGTTGTAATTGATTCCAACCTGACGAAACGTACTATCGGGTTTTAAGGTCCTGTACCCTATCCAAGTATAATGGCGAATATCATCGGATTGTCGTTGAAATCCGATATCGTTCAATTCCAGTTCTGGTGAACGCCAGGTTCCACCCGATTCAAAACGCCAATGGCCATTGCCAATTTTACCAATTTGTACGTTTCCAGCGGTTCCTGTAAGCGAAGTTCGTTCGTCATCCACCTCTAAATAGTCAGCATCTACCCTTTGAAACAAGTGTGCTATAGACTCTTGCGTGTTCTGAATGGCTTCCGGACTGCCCTGCACCCTACTCATGATGATGTTTCCGCCAACGAACCAATCGCGATTATTCCATTGGTGCTGAAAATCCACTCCCCCGGTAAAGGCCGAGCGGTGTAAAAAATCCAATTGTTCGGTGAGATTATCTCGACTCGTAGAGGTAGCGATTGCTCCGATGTAGGAATTCCGCTCATTAAAGTCTTTTTGAACCCGGGCCACAACATAGTTGGTCAAAGGTTCCACTACTTCACGGCGTTCTTCATCCGTATCACCATTCACTATAGTCGCGTAACGTTTGGCCGTAACGCTTTCCAAAACACCAAGTGCCCAGCCATCTTGGGTCTTTCCACTGAACTTTGCTGCGCCTATGATAGGTGTGTTATCAGGCTGGTCTACAAATTCGTTACCCTCACTACTCGCAGAACCTTGGGGACTCCTTCCGATACGTCGGGAATAAAAAACGTTGTCAAAACCGAACGTATTTCCCGCTCGAGAACGCGAAATATTGAAATCAAAAATGTTTTTGTTCTCTACGAAAAAGGGGCGTTGTTCTCGGAAAAAGATTTGAAAACCATCCAAAGCGATAGCCGAAGGGTCCGCCTCCACTTGTCCGAAATCAGGATTGACGGTCAAGTCTAAAGTAAGGTCATTGGTTATCCCAATTTTAGCATCTAATCCTACAGTGAGGTCGCTTTCATTACCGTCCCGAAAAGGGTTGCCATCTTCGGCCTCATAGGTTTCGGCGCTGGTAACAGTATAGGGTTGTATTTCCAATTGTTTTTGTGGCTCCAGTTTTTTGAGTCCGTGCAGTTCTCCAAATTCGCTCACCCATCCTGGTTGATCTATGGGCTTGCGTTGCCATAGGGAACGTTCTTCCGCTCTAAAAAATCTTCGCGTCGATTGAAGCCCCCAAACCTGGTCATCGGCTCCACTGAATTTTAGCTGGCTTAAGGGTATTTTGAGTTCGGCGGTCCATCCTTCGGCATCAACACGAGTTTTGGTATACCAAATGGGATTCCAACTGCCATCCCAATTGCTTCCATTATTTGAAATAAATTCATCCCCTTTGACACCGGCCGCGGTAACCGTAAAAGAGAAGGCGGTCCTTTTATCGTGATAGCTGTCAATGTTGAATTCGACCCAATCTCCATCAAATCCGTCTCTCCGGGAAAGTCTACGAACAATTTGGTCGGGTTCAGCATCATAACAACGTACTCCTATATATAGGAACTTGCTGTCGTAAACAATTTTGAATTTCGTTTGGTAGCTGGGCGGTGTATTCTCATCAGGCTCCAGTTCGATATAATCCCCTGTCCAATCCACAAGATTCCAAGCCAAATCATTGAGTTCGCCATCAACAGTAGGTGGTTCTTCACTTCCAATCGCCTGCGTAACATAGATTTTCTTGGGTACCACTTGGGTTGAATCCTGAGCAGTGGCGCATATCGATATTGCCAAAAAAATGGCTAGAAGGGTTGGTTTTGATGACATGTTCGTTTTTGATAAGCTACTATAAAGACCACTAGTATCAGAATTGGTTACACTTTGAATTCATTTTTTTTAGGGTTCTCTGATATTTAACACACTTTCAACCGAATATCTTCGAAAAAGGATATCTGCTTCTAAAAAAATAGAAATATTAGATTTCAACCATTTGTAATTCAATCTAATAATTGTACATTTGCAGCCCGTAATTCGGGATAGGTAATAAAAAGACTAATATTCTTAGGTAGTGGATACATTAAGTTACAAAACAATTTCTGCCAACAAGGCCACCGTTAACAAGGAGTGGTTGTTGGTTGATGCTGAAGGACAAACCTTGGGACGATTGGCCTCTAAAGTAGCCAAGTTGCTAAGAGGAAAACACAAAACCAATTTTACGCCCCATGTGGACTGCGGTGACAATGTAATTGTGATCAATGCAGAAAAAATCCAGCTTACAGGTAACAAATGGGAGGATAAAGAATATCAAAGATATACTGGTTATCCGGGTGGTCAACGTACCACTACTGCTAAAGAAATGGCAGAGAAAAAACCCGAAAGAATGGTAGAAAAAGCCATCAAGGGAATGTTACCAAAGAACCGGTTGGGCGCAGATTTGTTCAGAAACCTGAAAGTATACGTAGGTTCAGAGCATGGACATGAAGCGCAAAAACCTAAAGCTATAAACTTAAACGACTACAAATAAATGGAAGTTGTTCACAAAATAGGAAGAAGAAAAACCGCGGTTGCCCGTGTATACGTTTCAGAAGGTAACGGCAAAATCACGGTGAACAAAAAAGATTACAAAGAGTACTTCACTACGGCTCCATTGCAATACAAAGTGAACCAGCCTTTCGCCCTTACTGAAAACGAAGGTAGCTACGATGTTAGCATCAACGTTTACGGCGGAGGTATTACTGGACAAGCTGAAGCGATTCGTTTGGCGCTTTCCAGAGCGGTTTGCGAAATCAACGAAGAAAACAGAGAAGTTCTCAAGCCAGAAGGTCTATTGACCAGAGACCCAAGAATGGTAGAACGTAAGAAATTCGGTCAGAAAAAAGCACGGAAGAAATTCCAGTTCTCTAAACGTTAAGAGAACACTTCGCTCCTTTGTTTGGAGCAAATTAGAAAGTTCATTGAAAGCCCCGACCATTTCGGGGCCTATTTTAAATCAAAAGTTGTCGTTGTTCCAAAAAGGTCACATCGACTTTTTTGGAAATTAGTTTAGCATCTAAATGTATCGGGCGAACGAAAGTGACCACCAATGCATTGCTACTACAACGGAACGTAAACTAAATTCAAAAATGGCAAACAAAGCAGAAGTCAAAGACTTACTGGAGGCTGGAGTACACTTCGGTCACCTTACTAGAAAGTGGAATCCCAACATGGCGCCCTACATCTATATGGAGCGTAACGGTATCCACGTTATCAACCTTTACAAAACCGTAGCAAAACTTGAGGAAGCCAAAGAGGCCCTTAAGAAAATTGCTTCTTCCGGTCGTAAAATTCTTTTCGTAGCAACCAAAAAGCAGGCGAAAGACATTGTTGCCGATAAGGTATCCAATGTAAACATGCCGTACATCACGGAAAGATGGCCTGGAGGTATGCTTACCAACTTCGTTACCATTCGTAAGGCTGTCAAAAAAATGACTGCCATCGACCGAATGAAGAAAGATGGTACTTTCAACACCCTTTCCAAAAAAGAAAGATTGCAAGTTGACCGTCTTCGTGCCAAGTTGGAAAAGAACCTTGGCTCTATTGCTGACATGACACGATTGCCTGGAGCGATTTTTATCGTGGATACCATGCGTGAGCACATTGCGGTAAAAGAAGCGCAAAAATTGAATATTCCAATTTTTGCCATGGTCGATACCAATTCTGACCCTCGCCCAATCGATTTTGTGATTCCTGCGAACGATGATGCTGGAAAATCTATCGAGGCAATTCTTACTGAGGTGACTAGCGCGGTTGCTGAAGGTCTTGCGGATAGAAAAAACGAAAAAAGTACTAAAGAGACTGAGGACGCTCCTGTAGCTGAAGCAGCTCCTGAAGTGGCTGCAGAACCTAAAGTAGCTGAAAAAGCAGCTCCAGTTGAAGCTGTTGAAGCACCTGCTGCTGAAGAGGTGAAAGAAGAAGTGGTTGCCGAAGTAGCTGAAGAACCTGTAGTAGAAGAAACACCGGAAACTGTTCAAGAAGAAGCTGCTGCACCAGCTGCAGAAGTTACCGTTGAAGACTTGACCAAAGTAGAAGGTATCGGTCCTAAAGCTGCTGAAGCATTGAATGCCCAAGGCATCAACACTTTTGCTGAATTGGCAAAAGCCGACCCTGAAAACATCAAAACCATCTTGACCGAAGCAAGTTCAAGAATGGCACACCTTGACCCAACTAGCTGGCCAAAACAAGCACAATTGGCTGCTGATGGTAAGTGGGATGAATTGAAGGAGTGGCAAGATAACGTTAAAGGGGGCGTTGAGTAAAATCATCCTAATACGGATTTAACGTTGTCCTAAAACGGATTACCAAAACACTGTTTTACTTTACATAATTATTTTAAATCGTACACAAATGGCTAAGATTACCGCCGCAGATGTAAATAAACTAAGAAAAATGACCGGGTCCGGTATGATGGACTGTAAAAAAGCCCTAGTGGAAGCTGATGGGGACTTCGATAAAGCTATCGAAATCCTTCGTAAGAAAGGGCAAAAGGTTGCTGCTAACCGTGCTGATAGAGACTCTTCAGAGGGGGCTGCTATAGCAAAGGTCAATTCTGATAAATCTTCAGGAGTGGTTATCTCCTTGAACTGTGAAACCGATTTCGTTGCCAAGAACGATACGTTTGTTGCTCTTGCCAATGAATTGGCTGAAGTAGCTTTGGGATACGATTCCAAAGATGCTTTTCTAGGGGCTAGCTTTAACGGCATCACCGTTGCAGAAAAGCTTACGGAGCAAACCGGTGTTATCGGTGAAAAAATTGAAATTGGAAGCTTCGAAAAGTTGAATGCTCCTTTTGTAGGTTCATACATTCACGCTGGAAACAAGATTGCTACACTAGTAGGTCTTTCTGCTTCAGTTGATGGTGCTGAGCAAGCCGCCAAAGACGTTGCCATGCAAGCTGCTGCAATGAATCCTGTAGCTTTGAACGAGGAGGGTGTTGACCAGAGCGTGATTGATAAAGAAATCGAAATTGCTAAGGACCAACTTCGTCAAGAAGGAAAGCCGGAGGCCATGTTGGAAAACATTGCTAAAGGAAAACTAAAGCGTTTCTTCAAAGACAACACTTTGGTGAACCAAGCCTTTATCAAAGATTCCAAGCAAAGCGTTGCAGATTATGTAAAATCTGTTGATGCTGGACTTGAAGTAGTTTCTTTCTCAAGAGTTGCTTTGGGTTAATCCAAATACAGAACAAATAAAAAAACCGCTTCAAATGAAGCGGTTTTTTTATGCTCTAATTTTCGCTTTAGAGTGATTTGACGAAAATATCGCCATTAAAGGTTTTGAAGAGCATTTCCGGACCTCCGCCATTAATGTCTCCCCTAACCCATTTTTCCACTTTGACTTGATAAACGCTTCCTGAGGAACTTTTCTTCACTTCAGGTTTTCTGTCGGCGACTTTCATATCAAAATCCGTATAAATCAACCCTTGGTCTGACTTGGCCTTAATATGGGCTTTCAAACTTTTAGGAAACGTAATCTCCAAATCCCCATTAAGACTACTGAAAGCCATTGGCGTGTCCTCGGTGATTTTTACAAAACCAACCGTAACATCTCCGTTAACTGTATCAGCAGAGGCAGAACCACTGACCTGTTCCAAAGTGATTTCACCGTTAACATTACTGATTTCCAACTCTCCATCTACTCCAACCACTTTTATATCACCATTGTTTACGGTCGATAATTTCAAGCTGAAACGTTTCGGTACTTGAATATCAAAGTTTACCGACTTGTTCACCTGACCATTGAACACGCGTACGACATTGTTTTTTTCCTCTGCGCTGACGTCCATGGAGCTATTTGGAATACGAGTCATTCCGTTTTTACTCTTGTTCTTATCCTTGTAATGCGCCTTTTTATTTCCAAGACTTGCTGAAATAATTACTTCGCTTCCGCTATGAGCACTCACCGATATCGAACCCGAAACTTGGTCCAAAACCAGTTTACCTGGTTCTGACGGAGAACTTAAAGGCACCCTAAATAATTCTGAACTCGCCTCCTGTGCAAAAGTCAAGGTTCCGTAACCCATGAAAAGCATCAGGATAGTATATTTTAAAACTTTCATCTTTTATATTTTTTTAATGTAAACGTTTCCATTTAAGGTTTCAAAGTTGAAATCAACCGCCCCTGTACCAATTTGTACTATAGGTTGCGCTTTGAATTTGTATCTGGATTTGCCCTTACTATCTTTCTCCTTCTCCGTACGAGTGAATTGCTTTTCCACATCAAAATCAGTGTATAATTCCCCATGCATTGAAGTAAATGAAACATTTGCTGATAGGGAAGATTGATACGTGACATTAATGTCTCCATTCAATGAATAATAGGTAGAATCTTCAGATGGATTTTCCGCATAGGAAATATCCACTTGACCATTGATACAATTCACCTCGGTGGTTCCAGCCACATTCTCAAGAGTAATCCCTCCATTGATATTTTCAACTTTGAGAAACCCTCCTCGTGTGTTTTTCACCAAAACCTCACCATGGTTGATGGCACTTACATCCACATTTATTTTGGATGGAACCTTTACGCGTATATCCAAATTATGGGAATACTTTGGTGAATTGTTGTTATTACACCATTGGTACTCTAGCTTTTCATCATCCCAAGTAATGAAAGGAGAATCGGGGCGTATCACTACCGTATCATCTACTAGATATGCTTTGAGTTGAAGTTCAGTTTTTCCCTGCTCCAGTTTACTGGCGGTTTTGGCCCAGATTTCTTTCGTAGCCTCAACAACAACTTCGCTACCTGAATACGCTTCCACCGTAACAGAGCCATAAATGTTTCTGACCAATACGCGACTTTCGGACACGTTTTGAATAGGAATATTTTGTTTGACCTCTTCTTTGAACGTTTTCTCTTGGGCCATGCAAATTCCCATTAAAAGGAAAGTAACGCAGCCCATTAACCACATTTTTGTTTTCATAATTTAAAAATTGACTGTTCGTAATTTGATTTTTGCCATGATAGGCAGATTGATAAATAAACTCCTAACGGAGTGTTTCGTTATTCGAATTGCGCCAACAAGCGCTGAACTTCCTCCCATATGGTTCCATATCCTCCGGGCATTTCGGCATTGGTCAACAAGGCAAGCGTAGTATTGCTTTTGGGCATATGAACCAAAACCGTTTGAAAGCCTGCTATTCCGCCTCCGTGCCATATGGCCGTAGTTCCGAAAATATCCATGCGTTGAAAACCAAGACCGTATCCGTATTTCTTTAAATAGTCAGGACGCTCTGGGAACACAAAATCTTTTGGGAAATAGAAGTTATCCTTATCACTTATATCGTCGCCATTGTTCACCTTGGCATAATTGGTCATGGTATTTCGCATGTCCATTGACATCAACTTTCCTGAATTGAGTCCTTTCATCAAGGACAACAAATCGCCAACGGTAGAACGAAGGCCACCTGCGGCATAGGGCATGGCATAGTATGCGTCGGCAATCGTAAAAGGATTCTCCAAACTATCCTTCACGGCATACCCTTCCGCCCAATTCACCGTTTCCCTACCCTGCTTTTCCATTAGGGTGTTTTCCATTTGCAAGGGTTCAAAAATGTGCTTTTCCAAGTAGGGCTCATATTCTTCCCCAGAGACTTTCTCTATGATTTCACCCAAGAGCACATATCCTGTATTGGAATAATAGAAATACTCCCCTGGCTCAAAAAGGAACATATCCCTTGCTTCCTGAATAAAATGATGAGGGTTTTCGCACATTGGAAAATCTTTGGGTGTTTCCTCTGGCATTTGGGTTTCATACCAATTCTTGATACCTGATGTATGTGATAAAAGATGGTATACCGTAATCGAATCTCCTCTCGGGAAATCTGGAAAGAAAGCGTCCAAATGGGTATCCAATTCCAGTTTTTTGGCTTCTATCAACTGAAAGATGCTAATCGCCGTCATTGTTTTGGTAATAGAAGCAATGCGAAACTGATTCTCCTTGGTTGTTCTTTCTCCGGTCTCAAGATTTGCATACCCGTGGGATTGATAAATGGGTTCGCTGTCCCCGATTTGAATCCCGTAAACCACTCCCGGCGTTTTTTT
This sequence comes from Bacteroidota bacterium, assembly GCA_039820925.1. GTDB lineage: Bacteria > Bacteroidota > Bacteroidia > Flavobacteriales > Flavobacteriaceae > Flagellimonas. The sequence continues at coordinate 25,952 of JBCBPD010000008.1, forward strand.
GTCTGTTATCAGTATCTGGGATAGGCTATCCAACTTCTCCAACAACCTCTGGTTTTGGGTCGAAATCTTGGTTTCTTCCAGCATCGAGGTTTCCTTGCTCGTTTGCTTACAAGCTCCAAGACAACAGAGCAACCCTATGATAAAGTATTTCTTGGCGTGATACATGGCTACTATCAGATGATGGAATTAATGGACTTTTGTATTTGTTTTTTCACGGTGGTATCCAACTGCTTTTCTTTAAGCAACTGTTTAAAGGGCTCAATAGAAGATTTTTCCTGAAGGGCCACCATTAAATTGGCCAAGGTTACCTGCACCAACGGGGACTCTTGTTGTGCAATAGATTGCACCAAACCTTGGCGCACAATGGGTTTATCCACGTAATTCGCCAAGGATTCAATCGCAGCGAGCCTCACATTCACATTGGCGTCATTGTTCAAGGTTTGCAGTAAAGCACTGATGACCATATCATCTACTTCCTTGATTTTATTCGCTTCGTTTACGCCATCCAATCTTTGGTTGGCTGAAGGTTGTTCCAAGAGCGTCAAAACCAACTTTTGACGTACCGCTTCGGTTTCCTCCTCAACTACGGCGGCATTGTTCTGCGGAATCACATTCTCTTGAGGACTAAACCAATATCCCACGCCTAAACCTATTAGTAACAAAAGCATCCCAAAAGCCAAGCTTGGCGTGAAAATTTCCCTCACTTTATTCCATATAGGCGATGCTTCCTTTTTAGCTTGTTTTCGTTCCGCAGTATCCAACATTTTCACAAAGGCATCATCCATCGCCTCACTGGGTTCTGGCGAATCCAAGGCGGAAAGCATCATCCAAGACGTTTTGACTTCTTCAAAATGCGACTGATATTCAGGATTTTCCTTTAAAAACGCCTCGAAAGCCTTCAATTCAGCTTCGGACATCTCGCCCGCGAGATACATCATACTTTGCTCTTCAAACTTTTCCATACCCTTACTGTTTTTCAAGTTGTACAAAAACACTTTTCAATTCTTTTAATGCGCGATGCACCCTAACCTTTGCCGCCCCTTCCGAAATGTCTAGCACCTCAGCCAGCTCCGAGAATTTCAATCCTTGAAATTTGCACAAAACCAAAAGTTGTCTTTTCTCTTCTGACAACTGGGCCAGTGCCTTACGCAACAAAAAAGTGTTGTCCTTTTTGTTCTGAACATCGTTGATTGGGTCTTCCATGGCATTACTTACATTTTCAATATCCTTTTCTTCTGCAAATCCGCGTTTGCTTGCTTTTTGATGATGGTCGTAGTTCACATTTCTGGCTACTCGAAACATCCAAGCGCCAAACTGACCATCTGAAGCAAAAGAATCTTTGTATTTCAATATTCGGTAGAACACATTCTGCACCAAATCTTCACTGATGGATGGATTGTTTCCCAGATTGTAGAAAAATCCGAACAACTTTTTTTTATGTCGTTCGTAAAGTAGCCCCAAAGTATGGAGGTCTCCCTCTTTCACTTTGATCATCAAGGCATTGTCAGAAAGACTGTTCAAAACGGTCGGTTTTTGTTGTTTTAGGAAATACTGAACCTTTCCAGAAAGGTTACAAAAATTTAGAGATTTTTTTGAAGTTGGACCAATCGGATGGGTTTTGGGTAGCATATACCCAATGTATTTTTGATTATTTTTGTCCGGATTTCAACTGAGCCCCGATGCAATACAAAAGGATTTTATTAAAATTGAGTGGAGAAGCCCTAATGGGTGAACAACAATATGGTATCGATGGCAATCGACTTACCGAATATGCCGAAGAGATAAAATCCGTTGTTGACAAAGGTGTTGAAATTGCTATTGTCATCGGAGGTGGCAATATTTTTAGAGGTTTATCTGGAGCAAGCCAAGGAATGGACCGCGTTCAAGGTGACCATATGGGCATGCTGGCTACGGTCATTAATGGATTGGCGCTTCAGAGTGCTCTAGAACGCCAAAATATTGAAACACGCTTACAGTCTGCTATAAAAATCAATGAAGTTGCGGAACCTTTCATTCGTAGAAGGGCCATGCGACACTTGGAAAAAGGAAGGGTTGTAATTTTTGGAGGAGGAACGGGGAATCCCTATTTCACCACAGACTCAGCAGCGGTTTTGAGAGCTATTGAAATCAAAGCAGATGTTATTTTAAAAGGAACGCGTGTAGATGGTATTTACACTTCTGACCCGGAAAAAGATAAAACAGCAACCAAATTTGATAAGATTTCCTTCAATGATGTCATCTCGAAAGGACTTAAGGTCATGGACACCACGGCGTTCACCCTTAGCCAAGAGAATGAACTGCCTATTGTGGTTTTCGACATGAATACCAAAGGAAATCTAATGAAAATTATAGAAGGCGAGAACATCGGTACAGTAGTTAACGTCTAAACCGAAACGACAGACTAAAACGATACACAAATGAACGAAGAAGTAACTTTTATACTGGATTCGACCAAAGAAAGCATGGATGGTACCATTACCCACCTTGAAAAAGCACTCGTAAAGATTCGTGCTGGTAAGGCAAGTCCGGTAATGTTATCCACTGTAATGGTGGAATACTATGGTTCGCCAACGCCTCTTTCGCAGGTTGCGAACATCAACACTCCTGATGCTCGTACCATCTCCGTACAACCCTGGGAAAAAAGTATTCTTCAAGATGTGGAAACCGCAATCATGAATGCCAATTTGGGCTTCAACCCCATGAACAACGGCGAAATGGTCATCATCAATGTGCCGCCACTTACTGAGGAACGTCGTATTCAGTTGGTAAAGCAAGCGAAAGGGGAAGCCGAAGATGCCAAAGTTGGAATTCGAAATGCGCGCCAGGAGGCCAATAAGGATTTGAAAAAACTTGATATTTCCGAAGACCTCAAGAGTAACGGTGAAGTTGATGTTCAAGATTTGACCGATAACTACATCAAAAAAGTGGATAGTATCCTAAAGGTCAAAGAGGCCGAAATCATGAAAGTTTAGGGTAGGTCCTAAAACCAAAATACACTAGGCGCTGAGGCAATCATTTTCTACCTTTGCGCCAATAATGATTTTATGGTTGCAAAGCTCACCAAGGGATTCTGGCCAGCAGTAGCACGAATTATTTTACGAAATAGGATTCTTATCCTTTGCGCAGTTGCAGCGGCAACCGTTTTTTTGGTCATGCAATGGAAAAATATACAGTTTTCCAATACAGAAGCAAACATTCTTCCAGACGACCATCCCGCAACCATCCAATACAAAGCCTTTACCAATATTTTTGGGGAAGAAGGCAATGCCATTGTACTAGCGGTTAGGGACAAAGCCCTTTTTGAAATCGAAAACTTTAATCGCTGGAACAAACTCAGCAAGCAGTTGGAGGCTTTCCCTGAAGTTGATTTCGTGGTTTCTACAGATAATTTAAAAGTACTTGAGAAGGACACCATGTTACAACAGTTTGTGGTTCAACCCTTTTTGAAGAGGACTCCCAAGGAAGCTAAAGAAATTGATTCGCTAAAAAATACCTTAATTCAATCCATCCCCTTTTATGAAGGACTGATTTACAATAAGGATAGCGAAACCATACAGACCATTGCTTATCTCGATAAGGACATCATGAGTACTCCGGTGCGAAATGAGTTTATCTTGAACGATTTAGGTGATTTGGTCAAGAAGTTCGAGCAAGAGACCGATATGGATGTTCGGGTTTCAGGCATGCCCTATATCCGAACCTGGAATACCAAATCCATCGTAGACGAAATTGGTATTTTCATTGCCGGTGCCTTATTGGTGACATCACTTATTTTCTTTTTCTTTTTCCGAAGCTTTCGCGCCACCTTTATTTCAATGTGCGTAGTGATTATCGGAGTGATGTGGGCGTTCGGTATTTTGGGATTACTCCAATATGAAATCACCATTCTAACGGCATTGATTCCGCCTTTGATTATTGTCATCGGAATCCCCAACTGCATCTTCTTAATCAACAAGTACCAACATGAAGTCAAAAAACATGGAAATCAAGCCCTTTCACTGCAACGGGTAATTTCCAAAATTGGGAACGCCACCTTGATGACCAATGTGACCACGGCTTCAGGTTTTGCCACCTTCATTATTTTGGATAGTGATTTATTGAAGGAGTTTGGGATTGTGGCTTCTATTAATATCATTGGGATTTTCATTCTTTCCTTGTTGATTATCCCAATCATTTACAGCTTTATGGCCTTGCCCAAGACCAAGCACTTAAAACACCTCAACAAAAAATGGATTGACTTTTTTGTCAACTGGATGGAGCGTATGGTACGGGATTATCGTATCGGAGTATATATCACCTCGGTCATCGTTTTGGTATTGAGTATTATTGGTATTTACCAGATTAAGATTACGGGGAGCCGAATCGAGGATTTACCGAAGAACACACACTACTTTAAGGACATTCGCTTTTTTGAAGAAGAGTTTGATGGCATAATGCCCTTGGAAATCGTAGTGGATACCAAACGCAAAAATGGAGCTATCAAACCAGCAACCCTGCGTCGAATGGACCAATTGGGTACTATGATGACAGAAACTCCAGAGTTGTCCAGACCCGTTTCCGTTGTGGATTTGGTGAAATACTCCAAGCAGGTCTTTTACAACGGCATTCCGAAGTATTATCAATTGCCCACCTCTCAAGAGAATACCTTTATCATGGACATGGTACGGCGTTCGTCTGGGGAAGGAGATTTGTTGGAGAGTTTTATGGATAGTACAGGGCAAACAGCCCGCATCACGGCTTATCTTCAGGATGTCAAAATCGAACGCATGGAAGAAATCGAATCGGACATGCAAAAGGCCATAGATAAATTCTTCCCATCGGAACGGTATACGGTTTTTATGACCGGAAAGGCCCTCCTTTTCCTGAAAGGAACTCGATATCTGGTCAAAAACCTATTGATTTCGCTGGCACTGGCGATTTGTTTGATTTCGCTTTTTATGGCGTATCTCTTCCGTTCTTTCAGAATGATTATCATTTCGCTGGTCCCGAACCTTTTGCCACTGGTCGTCACCGCTGGACTCATGGGTTACTTGGGCATACCCATTAAACCCTCCACTATTTTGGTATTCAGCATTGCTTTTGGGATTTCGGTGGATGACACCATCCACTTTTTGGCCAAGTATCGACAAGAACTTGCGGCAAACCGATGGCATATCAAAAAATCAGTGTATGCGGCCTTGCGCGAAACCGGAGTGAGCATGTTTTATACCTCCATCGTGCTCTTTTTTGGGTTTTCAGTCTTCATTATTTCCAGTTTTGGCGGAACCAAAGCCTTGGGTGGTTTGGTTTCAGCTACTTTGATGTTCGCGATGCTGGCCAACCTCATTTTGTTGCCTTCCCTCCTCTTATCCTTAGAGCGAAGTATTGCCAACAAACAGGTATTGAAAAAACCACAAATCGACATTTTACCCAAGGAGGAGTTGAACTCTGAAGAAAAATAGGGCTCCAACACCTATAAACCCTCGTATTCCTGCATGCTTTTTTGGGCAATCAACTATCTTTGGTCCCAAATTTTTTTCGACATGAAGTCGCATCCGATTAAAACCATACTTGAGAAACAGAACACAGGAGAGACCCTCACCGTAAACGGATGGGTAAGAGCGTTTAGAAGCAATCGGTTTATTGCTTTAAATGATGGGTCTACGCTATCCAATCTTCAATGTGTTGTAGATTTTGAAAAGTTTGAAGAATCTTTACTGCAACAGATTACGGTTGGTGCGGCTATTAAAGTCACTGGAACCTTGGTCGAAAGTCAGGGTAAGGGACAAAGCGTGGAAATTCAGGTAGATTCTATTTTTGTTCATGGTACGGCCGACCCTGAAACCTATCCCATACAACCCAAGAAACACTCATTAGAGTTTTTACGGGAAAAAGCACACTTAAGAGTTCGCACGAACACTTTTTCTGCAGTAATGCGGGTAAGGTCAGCGTTGTCTTTTGCGATACACCAATATTTCATCCAAAACGGATTCTTTTACATGCATGCACCCATCATCACTGGTTCGGATGCAGAAGGTGCTGGAGAAATGTTTCGAGTAAGTGTATTGGACCCTAAAAACCCACCCCAAAATGAAGACGGGGAAGTGGATTTCAAAGAAGACTTTTTTGGAAAGGAGACCAACCTTACCGTTTCAGGGCAATTGGAAGCAGAAACCTACGCAATGGGACTAGGAAAGGTCTATACCTTCGGCCCTACGTTTAGAGCTGAAAACTCCAACACTTCAAGGCACTTGGCTGAGTTCTGGATGATTGAGCCCGAAATGGCCTTTTATGATTTGGATGCCAATATGGATTTGGCTGAAGATTTCATCAAATACACCCTTCGCTACGTGTTGGAACATTGTGCAGAGGATCTTGCGTTTTTAGAGAAAAGACTATTAGACGAGGAGAAAACAAAACCACAAAACGAACGGAGTGAAATGTCTCTGATTGAAAAGCTCAAGTTTGTGGTGGACAACAACTTCAAAAGAGTGACTTATACGGAAGCGATTGATATCCTTCGAAACAGCAAACCCAATAAAAAGAAAAAATTCCAATACCCTATTAACGAGTGGGGCGCCGATTTGCAAAGTGAGCATGAACGCTTCTTGGTTGAAAAACACTTTAAGTGCCCTGTAATCTTGTTTGATTACCCAGCGAACATCAAAGCTTTTTACATGCGATTGAACGAAGATGGAAAGACGGTTCGCGCCATGGATGTTCTCTTCCCTGGTATTGGGGAAATCGCAGGAGGTTCACAGCGGGAAGAACGTTTGGACGTTTTGAAACAGAAAATCACTGATTTGGGCATTGATGAGGAAGAACTCTGGTGGTACCTTGATTTGCGCAAGTTTGGCACAGCCGTTCATAGCGGTTTCGGTCTAGGTTTTGAACGCCTTGTTTTGTTTGCAACGGGTATGGGCAACATTCGTGACGTTATTCCGTATCCTAGAACGCCGCAGAACGCAGAGTTTTGATTCGATTGTGTAAATTTATGCGTAGGTAGACCCCATCAATCAATGCTAAAACAACACCTTCAATTCAAGCTTTCCCAAAAGCTGTCGCCGCAACAGATTCAGTTAATGAAGCTGATTCAGTTGCCTACACAAGCTTTTGAACAACGATTAAAGCAAGAATTGGAGGAAAATCCTGCCTTGGAAAGCGGTAAAGCGGAAACTGCAGACGCCTTAGAGGATAATTACGATGAATATGCCGATGCCGGAGAAGGGGAAACCATAACCGCAGAAGACATCAATATTGATGATTACCTGAGCGATGATGAAGTCCCGGATTACCGCACCCAAACCAGCAACTACAGCGCGGATGACGATGAAAAAAGCATTCCTTATGCTTCTGGGATTTCCTTTAATCAATATTTGCTGAATCAGCTTAATACTGTTAACCTCAACGACGATGAATGGGCCATTGCCGAGTTCTTAGTGGGAAGTATTGATGAAAGTGGTTATATCCGAAGACCGCTTCCCGACATTATGGATGATTTGGCATTTACCCAAAATATCTATGTTGAAGAAGACAAAATAAGTGAAGTACTAAAAGTAGTCCAAGCTTTGGACCCACCTGGAGTTGGAGCCCGTTCATTGGATGAGTGTTTGATTCTCCAACTTAAACGAAAGGAAAAAACGCCTGCTTTGGAACTTGCTGTTTCCATTCTGAGTAAGTCTTTTGAGCAGTTCATCAAAAAGCACTACAGCAAATTGATGCAGAAGCATCAAGTCAGTGAAGAAGAATTGAAAGGAGCTATCTCGGAAATCGAGAAATTAAACCCAAAACCGGGAGGTTCGTATGCCGGTAGTACCCGAATCATTGAGCACATCGTTCCTGATTTTTCTATACGCATTGTTGAAGGGGAATTGGAATTAAACCTGAATGGACGAAATGCGCCAGAGCTTCATGTCTCACGCGAGTACAGCAATATGCTGGAAGGATACAAGAATGCCAAAGAGAAATCCAAATCCCAAAAAGATACGGTACTCTTTATCAAACAAAAACTGGATGCGGCCAAATGGTTTATTGACGCCATTAAGCAAAGACAACAAACGCTGTTCATCACGATGAACACCATCATGCAGTATCAAAGGGATTACTTTTTGACGGGAGATGAACGCAAACTGCGTCCGATGATTTTGAAGGATATCGCGGACCAGATTGGCATGGATGTTTCTACCGTATCACGGGTTGCCAACAGCAAATATGTTGACACGCCTTATGGAACCAAGCTTATCAAGGAGTTTTTCTCTGAAGCGATGAAAAACGAGCAAGGAGAGGATGTCTCCACGCGAGAAATCAAAAAGATTTTGGAAACCGTCATCGGTGAAGAGGAAAAGAAAAAGCCCCTTACTGATGATAAACTGGCTAAAATTTTGAAAGAAAGGGGGTATCCCATTGCAAGAAGAACCGTGGCAAAATACCGGGAACAACTAGGCATTCCGGTAGCGCGCCTACGAAAACAAATCTAATGCGCCACTTTCTTCATTTGGTCTCCTATATTTTTCACCCCCTGTTTGTTCCTATTGGCGGAACGGTGATGTACTTTCTGATTACACCAAAGTATAGTTCCCTTGAAATTCAAAGTGGCAATATTCTCCCAATTTTCATTCTTACGGTAATCATTCCCATCATCTTCTTTTTGATTCTGAAAAATCTGGGAGTCATTCATTCTATCTTTTTACCCACGCTAAAAGAACGAAAATACCCGCTCTACATTCAGGCAGTGTTGTTATTCTTGATTTTATACAAGGTTATTCCAAACAATTTTGTCCCCGAGCTGTTCTATTTCTTTCTGGGCTTGCTAACCGCAACTGGAGCGACGCTTATTCTTCTTTTTTTGAGAATAAAAACCAGTATTCACCTCCTAGGTATGGGTAGTATTTTGATGTTCATGATTGGATTAAGCATCCATTTTGAAATCAACATCACTCTGGCCATTAGTGTTTTCACTTTGTTTACCGGACTGGTAGCCACCTCAAGACTTTATGTAAAAGCACATAGCAAAGGTGAATTGTTGGTGGGGCTATTGTTAGGCGTCTTTTCCCAACTTATTATTCTGAAGTACTGGCTATAGGATGTAGAACATGATACCTACCCGAAGCACCCGAAAATTGATTTCAGTGCCGTCCTCCGTTTGAATACCATCCTTCAGCAGACGATTAAGCCCGTAGTACGCATGAAGATTTAAAGTATTGTAGCCAAAATTTACCGTCACGCCATATTGAAACGGCTCAAGACCATCATTGGAAAAGGCATCACTACCCACATCATCCACAAATTTGGAACGCCCTGAAAAGACATATCCAAGTCTCAGACCTGTGTATAAGCGCCAGAATTTGTATTCCGTTGCATTCGAAGTACGCCATCGAAGCTGTATCGGCATTTCCACGGTATGAGTCTCTAGCTTATTTCTTTTAAAGTCTGCGGAGGATATGATATCATAATTGAGACCAGATTCACCTTCGGTTACCCTTACGTTATTATAAAAGGAATTTGCGGCGTATCCTAGACCAATACCCAACCCCATATTGCGCCTTTGATTTAGTGGTATGTCCTTGATGAAGCCCATTTGCAAACTGTATGACAGGCTATTTTGTCCTACTTCGTCTGGCTTATCCAACAAAAAGTTGATTCCAGTACCAAAGTAAAACTGGTCCTCTAGATACTTGTCATCCACAACCGGCAGATTGATTTGGTCCACTTCTTGGGCCATAATCAAGCTTGACATTAGCACAAAACCTATTTTCAATAACTTCATTGTTCCAAAGGTATAACAACAAAAAACGCCCCAAAAATGGAGCGTTTATTTGATTTTGAGTATTGTACTACTTCAAGTTATTGAAAGCATCCCCGTCGTAAGTAGTATAGTTTACTTTTAGGGCATTCACCTTTCTCAACTCTTGCTTAATATCGGCGATAAGACCCATATTGGCATTCTTATCTACTTTCAAAGCAGTAGTCAAAACATTTTGAAGCTCTGGCGGTTTTTTGGCTCTTTCGGCCAAAATATAAGAACCTACTTCATCAACGTTAGCGAACTTATCGTTCAATTGAATCTTAGGCTCTGTTCCAAAGACTTTCGCGTACTCTTGTGTTGGCTTACCAATGTAAATGTAAATTACCCTATCCTTCTTTTCCAACTTTTTGATTTCAGTTGCATTCGGAAGGGTATTCTCTACCAACAAAGAGCTGTCTTTCATCGTGGTTACGGTCATAAAGAAAAACAACAACATAAACACGATATCAGGCAAGGAGGCCGTCGACACTGCCGGCAAGTCTCCATCTTTCTTTTTTGCAAATTTTGCCATGAATACTTAGTTTAATTTGTTGATGTTTCTGCTTCCGAGAGTTTCTGAGGAAACATGTCCTGAATGTTCTTGACCTTGTCTTTCAATTCGTCACGAACGTTGGACGGGGTTTCTGGATTCAAGTATTCACTTTCCATCTCAGTAAAGTCTCTCTTGTACAATCTTTGTGCTTCACGATTACGGAGTTCGTTATACGCTCCTACTAATTCATTTTGAACCGTGATGTAGATACTGTATTTCGTCTCTCGGTCATTTTTCAATGAAATAATCGCTTTTGACGGATTATCCGATGAAGCAGGGTCTTTTTTCCCTTTACAATAACTACAACTACCGTCCGCTCCATTTTCCAAAAAACCTATCGCAGCTGTGCGCAAGTCTTTTAGATTCATCAATTCATCTTCTACCAATAGTTGTCCATTCTTGTTAATGTTAACCGTAAAGATGTTTTTCTGTTTGATAATAACGTCCTCATCTGGCGGCTCCATCGGCGGCAACATACGGTCTAATCCAGCATCAGTTTCAATGGTTGTGGTAACCAAGAAAAAGATGAGGAGAAGGAACGCAATGTCTGCCATCGACCCCGCATTTACCTCAGGTGCTCCTTTTCTTCTAGGCATCTTCTCTTACATTTTTATTTAACAAACATTTTCTTCAATCCGGGTACTACCATAAGTACCACAGCTACAACAGTCAATATGAAAAACACATTAAGTCCCATCCCAACATTCTTCACGGTACCTTCAGTGGTTTCTATACCTCTTCCAGCCATTTCCGTTACTACGGCTTCATTCCCTGAAGAAAGTCCATATGAAACTGCTACGATGATGGCCAATCCGCCCAGACCAAACAATGCTTTCTTGATACTTCCTGGAGTGGAAATCAGTTTTTTCAAACCAAAGAAAACAGTTGTTACGACAGCGATGGCCAAAAGGATGTACATTACTGCAAACATAGCGCCCATTGCGCCACTGTTGATTGCTTCGGGATCTTCGGCGTCTGGTAAAGCAAACCAGAGTCCAGCCGCAATCAAGCCGATGGCAATCAATGCTATTTTTATAATCTTATTCATAATTATCGATAGTTTAAAGGTTGGTCAATTATTTTTTGTGTGCCGCCAACATATCAATTAAAGAAATAGAAGAGTCTTCCATGTCGTTAACGATACTATCGATTTTTGCGATGATGTAGTTGTAAAAGATTTGAAGGATAATCGCAGTGATAAGACCAAATACCGTAGTCAAAAGTGCTACCTGGATATCACCTGCAATCAAAGATGCACTCAAGTTACCAACCGCTGCAATTTTCTGGAAAGCCGCAATCATACCAATTACCGTCCCCATGAACCCAAGCATGGGTGCAATAGCGATAAACAGCGATAACCAAGAAACATTTTTCTCCAACTGTCCCATTTGAACGCCTCCGTAAGCCACAACAGCTTTTTCGGCAGACTCCAAACCTTCACCTGCACGGTCAAGACCTTGGTAGAAAATAGACGCAACAGGTCCTTTTGTGTTTCGGCAAACTTCTTTTGCTGCTTCAACTCCACCGGAAGCCAATGCATCTTCAACTTGTTGCTTCAACTTGGCAGAATTTGTACTGGCCAAATTCAAATAAATGATACGCTCGATTGCTACGGCCAACCCGAGAATCAAACATAACAATACGATACCCATGAAGGCAGGACCTCCTTGAATGAATTGTTCTTTTAATATTTGGGTGAAACCTTTACTGGCTGTTTCCCCTTCTTGCAACATTGCTGCGGAGGCAGAAGTAGTTCCCAAGACAAACATTCCGGCGGTAGCCAGAGAAAAGGATATTTTTTTCATTTCTTTCAAACTTAAATTTAGTTAGTTAATAATGTTAATGTTAAAGATATAAAAATTTTATAATTGAATATCATGTATTCCGCAGAGAGGAAGGGATTCGAACCCTCGATACCCTTTTGGGGTATACACACTTTCCAGGCGTGCGCCTTCGACCACTCGGCCACCTCTCTAGTTAATTTTTAGGTCAGCCAATAAACAAAAAAATAATTAGTTCTGGAAATTTGATGCGTTAATTTTAGACCATTTCACCGCGTAGCGAACGCTCGAAAACCGCTTTGAATTCCAGTGCTGAGCGGTTTTTGCCCAAAAGGTACATCGCCTTGGCCAAGGCTGATTCGGTGGTAATATCCTTACCATTAGCCACCTGCATTTCCATAAGCTTCCGGCTAGTCTCATATTGACCCGGCTGCACACTCCCCCCAATACACTGGGTAACATTAATAACGTACAGTCCCTTTTCAATCGCCTGTTGGATTTCATTCAAAAACCATGCTTCCAAAGGTGCGTTTCCTGCGCCGTACGTTTCCAAAATCAGGGCCTTTAGTCCAGGGGTATTGCATACACTTCTTACCACGGGTTGACCAATGCCCGGAAACAGTTTCAATACGGCCACATTGGCGTCCATATTCGTATGAATTTGGAAGGCATCCGAATTCCCTTCTCGATACAAACTAGCGTGGTTTACATTTAAATGAACTCCAGATTCAACCAAAGGCGGATGATTTAGCGAAGCAAAGGCTTCAAAATGTTCGGCATTTAATTTAGTGGTGCGATTACCGCGATAGAGTTTGTATTCAAAATAGAGTCCTACCTCTTGAACTACGGAATCTCCATTTTCTTTAAGCGTTGCGATTTGAATGGAGGTAATTAGGTTTTCTTTCGCGTCCGTACGCAGGTCCCCAATGGGTAATTGCGATCCTGTGAAAATCACAGGCTTGCCTAAATTCTCCAACATAAAACTTAGCGCGGAGGCAGAATAACTCATTGTATCACTGCCATGAAGTACCACAAAACCATCATACTTTGCGTAGTTAGCCTCAATAAGTTCTGCAATACGCTTCCAATGTTGTGGCGACACATTGGAAGAATCAATAGGCACCTTAAAGGATACCCCACTTAAATCACAAGCCAACTGATTCAATTCCGGCACGTTTTTCACCAGCTCCTTGAAGTCGAATGCTTTTAGGGCTCCTGTCTGATAATCCTTGACCATGCCGATGGTACCGCCGGTATAAATGAGAAGTATTTTGGTTCGTTCTGCCATTTCTTAAACGGAAAAGACGGATTTGCTATTTTCAGTGGTAATTTCGGCAATCTTCTGTTTGGGCAAATCGTATACTTCCGAAAGTTTATCCAGTACTTTAATGATATAAGCACTCTCGTTACGCTTACCGCGGAAAGGTACTGGTGCCAGATACGGCGCATCGGTTTCCAAAACGATATGTTCCAGTGGAATTTGATTTAGGAAGGTATCTATCTTTCCATTTTTGAAGGTCACCACTCCACCGATACCCAATTTCATATTGTAACCAATGGCTTTTTGGGCTTGTTCGAGATTCCCCGTAAAGCAATGAAAAATTCCATGCAAATCTGGACCCTTTTCCGCTTCAAGAATTTCAAAAATCTCATCGAACGCATCGCGACAATGAATAACGATGGGCAAACCCTTTTTTTTGGCCAAACCAATTTGGAATCGAAAAGCGGCTTGCTGTTGCGGTAAAAAAGTTTTGTCCCAATACAAATCGATGCCTATTTCGCCAACGGCATAAAACTGATACTGCTCAAGCATCTCGACAACATGGTCCAGTTCCTTTTGATAGTCCTCTTTAACATGAGTAGGGTGCAACCCCATCATTAAGAACACCTTATCAGGATGTTTGTCCTTTAAATCAAACATGGCCTGGGTATAGGTGGAATCTATGGCAGGGATGAAAAAACGTTGTACGCCAAGGTCTATCGCCCTTTGAATCGCGCTTTCACGGTCTTCATCAAAAGCTTCGCTATACAAATGGGTATGCGTATCAGTCAAAATCATGTCGCAAAAATAGATTTATCTTCGCTTTCTACATTGAAATACACATAGCAAAACCTATGAAATCCCTGAAAAAATTCTTGTTCGAAAAACACTATGTGAGCATTCCCCTCACCTTTACGGCAACCAATCATTTTGCCATCACCGCGAAAGTCAATGGTGTGGAAGGGCGTTTCATTTTGGATACTGGCGCTTCCAACACCTGTATTGATATGGACAAGCAGGAGGTTTTTGCCATGAAAGCAAAGTCATCAGAGGTTAAAGCAGCAGGTGCCGGGGCTACCGATATGGAGACCCAACTCTCTTCAGGGAATCAAATCGTATTGGGTAAATGGAAAAGAAAGCATCAAAAAATAGTACTGTTTAACCTTGTCCATGTGAACGAGGCCCTAAGCATTCATGATACGGAACCTGTAGACGGTATCATCGGCGCGGACATTCTTAAAAAAGGCAAGGCGATTATCGATTATGATAAACGCCGCCTTTATTTGAAAAAGAAATAAATTTTAGACTATTTGCTCCTTACAGCTCCAGTGCTTTTTTCACATCCCCGTCCATTAATAACTCGGTTGGATTTTCCAAAGCTTCTTTAACGGCAACCAAGAAGCCCACGGATTCTTTTCCGTCAATGATTCTATGGTCATAGGAAAGTGCCACGTACATAATCGGAGCAATGACTACTTGGCCATCTTTAGCGATTGGACGTTCCACAATGTTGTGCATGCCTAGAATACCACTTTGGGGAGGATTGATAATAGGAGTAGATAGCATGGAACCAAAAACCCCGCCATTGGAAATGGTGAAAGTACCACCGGTCATTTCGTCCACAGTGATTTGACCATCCCGTGCGCGAAGAGCCAAGCGTTTCACCTCAGCTTCAACTCCCCTGAACGTTAAGTTTTCCGCATTTCGGATAACAGGCACCATTAAACCTTTTGGTCCAGAAACTGCAATACTAATGTCGTAGAAATCATAACTTATCATTTCCTTGCCATCAATCATGGAATTTACTGCAGGATACATTTGCAACGCGCGAATGACTGCTTTGGTGAAAAAAGACATGAAGCCAAGGCTTACCCCGTGCTTCTCTTTAAAAGTTTCCTTGTATTCTTTGCGCAAAGCAAATATGGGTGACATGTCAACCTCGTTGAAGGTGGTCAACATGGCGGTTTCGTTTTTGGCAGAAACCAAACGCTCTGCTACTTTTCGACGTAGCATGGAAAGTTTTGAACGAGATTCACCACGGCTTCCGCCAGTAGGGGTGCCCATAGAAGGAACAGCACTTACCGCATCTTCTTTGGTAATGCGACCATCACGACCCGTACCTTGAACGGATGCCGGGGCAATTCCCTTCTCGTCCAGAATCTTCTTCGCAGCGGGCGAAGGTGTTCCAGAAGCATACGTTTCGGCTTTGGGTTCAGCAGGCTTCGGCGTTTCTGCAGGTTTCTCCGCAGGCTTTTCTTCAGCTTTAGGGGCTGCTTCGGCAGCTGCGCCACCTTCCGGTTTGGCTGCGCTTGTATCGATAAGACAAACGACCTCTCCCACAGCAACGGCATCTCCTTCTTCCGCTTTTAAAGTGATGATGCCACTTTCCTCAGCGGGAAGTTCCAAGGTGGCTTTATCGGAATCTACCTCTGCAATGGCTTGATCTTTTTCAACGTAATCACCATCTTGTACCAACCATTCGGCGATTTCAACTTCAGTTATGGATTCCCCCGGTGAGGGGACTTTCATTTCTAAAACCATATTGTTCGTTTATCTCAATATTTTATTTCAAATTTTTTCGCACGAAGTTGTCCTTCGTCTTATCAAAAACATAGTCAATCACCTGAGCATGTCTTCGTTGGGAACGCACAGCACTACCTGCTGCTGGTGCACCATAAAATCTTCGGGAAGCTACTCTAAAGGACTTCGCTTCATCCAAATGCATTAACAAATGACCCCAAGCCCCCATGTTTCTGGGTTCTTCTTGCGCCCATACAATGTCCTCTGCGTTTTTGTATTTCTGCATGATTTCACGAATCTGTTTGGCAGGAAGGGGGAAAAGTTGTTCGATGCGTACCAAAGCGACATCGTTTCGCTCCTCTTTCTCTTTTCTATCCAACAAATCATAGTAAAACTTCCCTGTACAGAACACCAAGGATTTGATGTTTTTAGGCTCGGCAGTAGCGTCGTCAATCACCATTTGGAAACTTCCAGCGGCCATTTCTTCTTTTGAAGAAAGCACACGAGGGTGACGCAACAAGCTTTTCGGTGTAAATACCACCAAAGGCTTTCTAAAATCGGCTTTCATTTGTCTGCGAAGCAAGTGAAACATATTCGCAGGGGTAGTCACATCGGCAACAAACATATTGTCTTTTGCACACAACTGCAGGTAACGTTCCATACGAGCGGAGGAGTGTTCTGCACCTTGACCTTCATAGCCATGGGGCAGGAACAAAACCAACCCATTTTGGAGTTTCCATTTGTCTTCTGCTGAGGATAAATATTGGTCCAAAATTATCTGGGCTCCGTTACTGAAATCTCCGAACTGGGCTTCCCAAATGGCCAAGGTCTTCGGACTCGCCATGGCATAGCCATAGTCAAAGCCCATTACCGCATATTCAGAAAGCAATGAGTTGAAGATGTGGAATTTTCCATTTTGGTGTTCTCCCAACAAATTCAGTTGTACAACTTCTTCTTCATGCATTTCCGTTTTGATAACGGCATGGCGGTGTGAAAAGGTTCCACGTTCCACATCCTGTCCCGTAATACGGACATTGTAGCCTTCTTCAATCAAAGAGCCATACGCCAAAAGCTCACCCATCGCCCAATCCAAGCGATTGTCTTCGAAATACATTTTCTTACGAGCCTGTACCAAACGTTCTAGCTTTCGCAGGAATTTTTTGTCGGCCGGCAACTCTGTAATAGCGGTTGCTACAGTATCTAATTTATTTTGAGCGTAGGTAGTATCCATAGGCGCCAACATGGCATCTTCCACTACCTGTCCGAATCCTTCCCACTCATCTTGCATGAAGGGTGTGATTCGGGTTTTTTCGATTTTACGAGAATCCAATAAATCCTCTTCCAAGTTCTTTTTGTACTCTGCTTCAAGGCCTTTTACATAATCCTTGTCGATAACGCCTTGGGAAATCAGTTTTTCGGCATAAATATCCCGTGGGTTTTTATGCTTGGAAATGGCCTTATATAATAAAGGTTGTGTGAATTTGGGTTCATCTCCTTCATTGTGACCGTACTTTCGGTACCCTAACAAGTCCAAGAAAACATCACGCTTGTAACGCATACGATATTCCAAAGCGAATGTAGCAGCATGCACAACGGCTTCAGCGTCATCGGCATTGACGTGCAGTACCGGAGAAAGCGTCACTTTTCCAACATCAGTACAATAAGTAGATGAACGAGCGTCTAAATAATTGGTGGTAAAACCAATTTGATTGTTGACAACAATGTGGATAGTACCTCCTGTTTGGTATCCATCCAAGCGCGCCATTTGAATGACCTCATACACCACACCTTGTCCGGCAAAAGCTGCATCACCGTGTACCAAAATGGGTAGAACCTCAGAAACGTTATCGGCATGGTCGCTATCTTGTTTCGCCCTAGTAATTCCTTCTACAATGGAATTCACCGTCTCCAAGTGCGAAGGATTCGGCGCAATATTCATGTTGACCATCTTCCCGGAATCGGTCTCTCGCATCGAAGTCCAACCTAGGTGGTATTTTACATCTCCATCAAAGATGGTTTCTTCGTAATCCTTTCCATCGAACTCACTGAAAATATCTTTCGGAGACTTTCCAAATATATTGGTCAAGACGTTCAGACGTCCACGGTGGGCCATCCCCATCACGAACTGTTTTACGCCTGCATCTGCTGCTTTTTCGATAATGACATCCAAAGCTGGAATCAGTGACTCTCCTCCTTCGAGGGAAAAACGCTTTTGCCCAACATATTTGGTATGCAAAAAGCTTTCAAAAGAGACGGCCTCGTTAAGTTTTCTTAGAATGTTTTTCTTCTCATCAGCAGAGAAATTGGGATGATTGTCATTGACATTCAACCAATTCTGAATCCACTCGATACGTTCAGGGGTACGAATGTACATGTATTCCACCCCAATGGCATCACAATAGATTCGCTCCAAGTGTGCCACAATATTTTTTAACGGACTAGGCCCTATCCCGATGATTTTACCGGCATCAAAAACCGTTTCCAAATCCGCATCGGAAAGACCAAAATTGGACAATTCCAAAGTAGGCTCGTATTTACGACGCTCCCGAACCGGATTGGTTTGCGTAAACAAATGCCCTCTGGAACGGTACCCATTGATGAGCTGAATGACCTGAAATTCCTTTTGCAAGGATTGCGGAATTTCCAAGGTTTGGCCATTGGCTAGAGCCAAAGAACCATCAGCAGCAGTAAAGTCAAGCTCCTCCAAAGAACTTTCCATACCAAAATCATAGCCCTGAAAAAAAGCCCTCCAACTGGGCTCGATACTGTCAGGACTGGTTAAATACTTGTCGTATAGCTCCGCGAAGAAAGACGTATGCGCAGCATTTAAAAAGGAATATTTATCCATGAAGCTTTCTCACTAAAATCCGTGAAAATTTTAGGTAAAAATACAACAAATCCTCTTGTTTGTTTAACATTTTTGGATTCAAATTCAAAAATGTTGATTCCCTTCATCTGCACGAAACTGTACTTTACGCAGCGCCCGATTCAAAACGATACCCGTCATCCGTTTGGCTTCTTCTACGGTATCGGATTTGTAGGGTCCCAGCTCCTTTTCTGCAACGTCCATTCGGTACAGTAGGTTCACATATTTCCGATTCTGTTCCATGATGAGCAGATATAGTTTTTCGGTTATCCTTTCGGAAAACGCGTTCACTTCCCAAGGTTCTGGGATATGGAGCGTAACACCAACCAATCCAAAATCCTTGATAACCTGCTTTACCAGAGGTTCAAACAGCCCTTTGCTTTGGGTATAATTCAGCAATTCTTCTATGGTCTCGAATTGCATCTTTTTGGATTTAGTTGGGTTGCTGGTAGACTTTTCCGTCTTTCATCACAAAACCGACGGACTCCAGAACATTGATTTCTTCCAAAGGATTCCCTTCTACGGCAACGATATCGGCAAGAAAACCCTTTTTGAGTTGTCCCAAATCGTTTTCCATACCCAGCAGATTGGCATTGGTTAGGGTCGCGGATTGGATGGCTTCCAATGGAGGCATCCCTGCTTCAACCATGTATTTAAATTCCCTCGCATTTTCGCCATGCGGAAAGACTCCTGCGTCGGTACCAAAGGCAATTGGAACACCTTTTCTGTAGGCCTTCCCAAAGGTATCTTGAACTTTAGGACCAATTTCGCTGGCTTTTTGGGCCACTACTTTTGGAAAATATCCCGGTATCTTGGCTTTTTCCGTCACTTGTTTCCCCGCCGTGATGGTTGGCACTAAGTAAGTGTCGTATTTCACCATCAACTCCATGGTTTTTTCACTCATCAAGGTTCCGTGCTCGATGGTTTTGATACCTCCAATCACCGCACGTTGCATGCCTTCATCCCCATGCGCGTGAGCGGCAGTCAACATGTTATAGTCTTTTGCCGTTTCGGTAATGGCCTTGATTTCTTCAATCGTGAACTGTGGATTTTGTCCACTTTTGGCCACACTAAGCACACCTCCGGTTGCCGTTATTTTGATGACATCCGCGCCATCTTTGTAGCGTTGCCGTACTGCTTTTTTTCCATCTTCGGGCGAGTTGACCACCCCTTCTTTTGGCCCTGGGTCGCCCTTCAAATCATTGCGCATACCATTAGTTGGGTCGGCATGACCGCCCGTGCTGGCTATCGCTTTTCCGGCGGTAAAAATCCTTGGGCCATCAACTGTACCTCTATCAATCGCTTTGCGTAACGCAATATTTACCCCACTACCGCCCAAATCTCGGACCGTAGTAAAGCCTGCCATCAAAGTCTTTTTGGCGTAAACGGTGGATAGGAAAGCTACATCTGCTTCATTTAGGGTAAACCGTTGAATATAGCTTTGCGGATTGGATTCGCCTTCAATGTGAACATGCATGTCGATAAAGCCCGGCAAGACCGTCATACTTTTGAGGTCAATCACTTGGTCTTCAGTTTCTGCAGGTTCTACGTAGCCAGATTGAACATCTGAAATGGTATTGCCCGTTACCACCAAGGTTTGTGCTTTGAGCATCTTGCCGGATTTCACATCCAACATTTGTCCGCAATGCAGATAGGTTTTCTGCCCAAAAACCAGAACGGAAAACATTAGGGAAAGTAGGGTTAGCCCTTGTCTCATTTTCAAATTACGTTAGTCGTTAGTGAGCTTAAGGTAATCCACTTTTGCGAAATAAAAAACCCGCCGTGATGGCGGGTTGTTTCGTTTTACTGTCGAACTTTCTGTTCCCAGTCCCAAGCTGATTGCATGGCTTGGTCCAAATTGGATTGGGCTTTCCAACCCAAAACTTCATTGGCTTTTGCCGTATCAGCGTAGGCCTGAATCACATCTCCTGGTCGACGGTCTACAATTTTATAATTGAGTGAACTCTCGGAAACGCGTTCAAAGCTTTCGATAACTTCCAATACAGAGCTTCCTTTTCCAGTACCCAAGTTGAACACTTCGTAGTTCTTTTCATTTTTATTTTGAAGCAGACGTTGTAAGGCGACCACGTGTGCTTTGGCTACATCCACTACATGAATATAGTCACGGATACACGTTCCATCTTCTGTGGGATAGTCATCGCCAAAAACCGAAAGCTGTTCCCGCAAACCTACTCCCGTTTGTGTGATGAAGGGTACCAAATTCTGTGGCACGCCAATAGGCAATTCCCCAATTTCAACACTAGGGTGCGCCCCAATCGGATTGAAATAACGCAAAGCGATGGCTGCAAAATCAGGGTTAACCCCGCAGGTATCTCGGATGATTTCCTCTCCGATTTGCTTCGTATTTCCGTAAGGTGATTCCGCTGGTTTTACCGGAGCATCTTCTGTAATGGGCATCTTATCAGCCTGACCATATACGGTACAAGAAGAGCTAAAAATAAAAGGAGCTTTCACTTTCTCGGTTAAAATCTGGAGCAGATAAACCAAAACACCAAGGTTGTTTTCGTAGTACAACAACGGTTTCTCTACGCTCTCCCCAACGGCTTTTGAAGCAGCAAAGTGAATTACACCTTCTATGTCATGATGCTTTTGGAAGAACGCGATGACGGTTTCCTTTTCGCGTAAATCGATTTTTTCAAAGTGTGGTTTTTTACCGGTAATGGCGGTAATTCCGTCCAGTACTTTTTCAGAGGAATTGGAAAGGTTGTCGATGATAACTACTTCAAAACCTTCATTTTGAAGTTCTACCACCGTGTGGGAGCCAATGAATCCAAGACCTCCCGTAACTAATATTTTCATAATCAACTATTAACAAAATCATTCACCAAACCTGTGATGAAATCAATTTGCGCATCATCCAGTTCGGTATGCATCGGTAGCGAAAGCACTTCGTCTACCAGTTGGTTGGTTACCTCAAAATCCGCTTCGTTATACCGTTCATCCAAATAGGCTTTTTGTCGGTGAAGGGGAATGGGATAATATACCCCACATGGAACGTTATTTTCGGATAGATGTTGCACCAGAGCATCCCTTTTTCCGTTTAAAATTCTGATAGTGTATTGATGAAAAACATGACAATCACAAGTGTCACAAATGCCTTCACATCCGTTTACGGTTTTTGGAAGAAGAATATGTTCATTGTCCTTAAAAGCAGCTGAATATTTTCGAGCAGCATTTCTTCTGCTGGCGTTGTAGCCATCCAATTTGGGCAACTTAGCGTTCAAAACTGCCGCTTGAATGGAATCCAATCTGGAATTGACTCCTACCACGTCATGATGATACCTTTTATACATACCATGGTTGACAATTCCCCGAATGGTATGGGCCAAATCATCATCGTTGGTGAAAATCGCACCTCCATCGCCATAGCATCCTAAATTTTTAGAAGGGAAAAATGAGGTTGAGGCGACATGACCCAAAGTCCCAGCTTTTTGTTTACGGCCATCCTTAAAGGTGTGCACCGCACCAATGGCTTGGGCGTTATCTTCAATAATATAAAGGTTGTGTTTCTCGGCTAGTGCCAGCAATTCATCCATTGGCGCGCATTGCCCAAACAAGTGAACGGGGACAATCGCCTTGGTATTTGGTGTAATCGCCTTTTCAACCGCCACGGGGTCAATGTTAAAGGTATTTGGGTCAACATCGACCAAAACGGGCGTCAGATTTAAGAGCGCTATCACTTCCACCGTAGCAGCGAAAGTGAAATCGGCAGTGATGACCTCATCTCCGGGTTTTAAACCTAATCCCATCATGCAAATTTGAAGCGCATCGGTTCCGTTGGCGCATGGAATGACGTGCTTTACATCCAGGTATTTTTCCAAGTTTTCTTGAAAGGCCTTGACCTTGGGTCCGTTGATGAATGCCGAAGAATCCAATACTTCTTCAATAGAGGAATTCACTTCTTCTTTAATGCCTTCGTACTGGCCTTTGAGGTCGACCATCTGTATTTTTCTCATACTTGGAATTTGATTGTCAAAATTAAGAAAATAAGCTTCCTTGGCCTTTGATTGGGCAAAGAATGTATTTTTAGCGAAAATTAGTACGGTTGCGATATCTCTACAGTTTTTTGGTTTGGATTTCAGGAGGCTTCCTTTGGATAGTCGCCCTGTTTTCACCTAAAATCAAGTTGTTTCAAAAAGGGCGTAGAGACGTTTTTGAGAAGATGGAGACTGTTCTAAAAGAAAAAGAGAACCTCATCTGGATGCATGTGGCCTCCCTAGGGGAATACGAGCAAGGTCTTCCTGTTTTGGAAAAACTCAAAAGTGAATATCCCGATTATATTTTTCTACTTACTTTCTTTTCCCCATCGGGATACGAAGTCAAAAAGAACAGTTCCCTGGCCGATTTGGTGTGCTACCTGCCTTTGGACACCTTGAAGAACGCAAACCGATTCATTCAACTTACAAAACCAAAACTCGCCATTTTTATCAAGTACGAGATTTGGCCGAATTATTTGCACGCCTTAAAAAAGAATGAGACCCCCACCTTGATGGTATCCGGCATGTTCTATGAAAAACAGGTTTTTTTCAAGCCCTGGGGCGGATTCATGCGAAAGAGTTTGAATACTTTCCATCACTTCTTTGTACAGAATGAAAGCTCTAAAAACCTCTTAAATCAAATCGAATTGACTTCGGTTACCGTGAATGGGGACACTCGTTTTGACCGGGTGGCAGTTATTTTGGATAGCAACAACCATCTGGATTTCATGGAAACTTTTAAAGCGGATAAACTGTGTCTCGTACTGGGAAGTACTTGGCCCGAAGATATGGCGGTTCTCCTTCCTTTCATTAATACTTACGAAGGAAATCTAAAATGGGTTATTGCGCCGCATACGGTAAAACCGGAAGCCATTGAAAAATTAAAAGCACAAATAAAAAAGCCTACGGTTACCTATTCCAAGCTGGGCGATGGCGATATCTCCCAAGCAGATGTTTTGATTGTGGATACTATAGGCCTGTTGACCAAAATCTATAGTTATGCAGATATTGCCTATGTAGGTGGTGGATTTGCCACGGGATTGCATAACACTTTGGAACCCGCGGTGTTTGGCATTCCAGTCGTGATTGGCCCCCAATATGGAGGATTCGATGAAGCAGAAACGTTGGTCAATGCAAATGGCGTACTCAGTATTACCTCTAAACAAGAATTCGAAACAACCCTTTCCCAGCTTCTAACCGATGCTTCCTTTCGAAAAGAAACTGGGGACATCAATGCATGTTTGCTACAAAACTCCAAGGGTGCCACGGATGAAGTTGTCCGCTATGTAAAAACAATCCTTTAGTTTTTAGTAGCTTTAAGCACAACCTAACTAGCAACATGTCAAAAAAGATTTTTTGGATTTCCCTCATTGCAGCCCTTGCTGGATTTCTGTTCGGTTTCGATACGGTAGTCATCTCTGGGGCTGATAAAAAACTGCAGGCGTTATGGCAATCTTCAGACGCATTCCATGGGATTGTGGTAATGGGAATGGCCTTATGGGGAACGGTTATTGGAGCCATTTTTGGCGCAATTCCAACAGACAGACTTGGCCGAAAAAAAACCTTGATATGGATTGGGGTTTTGTATTCCATTTCGGCATTGGGCTCAACCTTGGTCAATGACCCGTATAGTTTTGCAGTCTTTCGATTTTTGGGGGGTTTAGGCGTGGGTGCTTCAACCATTGCTGCTCCGGCCTACATTTCGGAAATCGCTCCAGCCAAAAATAGAGGTCGACTGGTAGGCATGTACCAATTCAATATTGTGTTCGGTATTCTCGTTGCCTACTTCTCCAATTAT
Source organism: Bacteroidota bacterium (assembly GCA_039820925.1). Lineage (GTDB taxonomy): Bacteria > Bacteroidota > Bacteroidia > Flavobacteriales > Flavobacteriaceae > Flagellimonas. The sequence continues at coordinate 50,492 of JBCBPD010000008.1, forward strand.
CTTTTAAGTGGTTTAGGTGAAAACGATTGGCGTTTTATGCTCGGGGCGGAAGCGATTCCGGCCATCATTTATACGATAGCGGTTTTATCGGTACCCAAAAGCCCGAGATGGTTGATGACACAAAACCGAAAAGCCGAAGCGGAAAAAGTCATCAACGACCTTGCTTTGGATTTGAATATCGCTGAACTTGAAAAAGCCAATCAAGCCCAAGCCAGTGGAAAGAGCGATGAAAACATCTTCATGAAAAAGTATCGAACACCGCTTTTGCTAGCATTTTTGATTGCTTTTTTCAACCAATGGTCAGGCATCAACGCCTTTCTGTACTACGCTCCTCGAATTTTTGAACTGGCAGGTCTCGGAGAGAGTACTGCCCTTTTAAGTAGTATTGGCATTGGAGTCACGAATCTTGTTTTCACTTTAGTGGGGATTTATTTGATTGACCGATTGGGTAGGAAAAAATTGATGTATTTCGGTTCCGTTGGATACATCATCTCTTTAGTGCTAGTGGCTTTGGCTTTTTTCAATGAATGGACTGGAATTTCCGTTCCTATTTTCCTGTTCTTATTTATCGCTTCCCATGCCATTGGGCAAGGCGCAGTGATTTGGGTGTTTATTGCAGAGGTTTTTCCGAATCATCTACGTGGTGCAGGGCAAGCTTTTGGTTGTTCCACACATTGGGTTTTAGCGGCCATTATTCCGTCGATGGTACCTTTGCTTTTTAGTGTAGTAGGTCCAGGTGTGGTCTTTGGATTTTTCGCCTTTATGATGGTTTTACAACTGCTCTGGGTAGCCATGGTGATGCCTGAAACTAAGGGAGTAGTGCTAGAATCCATGGACAAAACACTATCCAAAAACATCGATGACTGACACACCCCAGTGCATTTAAAGTCAAAAAAAGGCTATTGGTCGAATACCGGCGTCTGGCTTTAAAAAGCTCCCTTTAGAATTCCGTACATTGAAGGAAATTACACTACTATGAGCAATGAAATTTCTTTTGGCGATAAAATGCTGGTTGCATTTTTACGCCTAATGGTTTTTGTATTGGTATTGATTCTTATTGCAATTCCAGCTTGTATGCTCCTTGATTTTTTAAACATCATTTAGCACCTAAAACCAACAATCTACGTAACGTATATCATGGAGAAGGTTTAGAAGAGTACTTCTTCCTTCTCCATCGCTTTACGAATCGTTTTAATGTACATTTCAATGGTCCGTTCAATATCCACGGGTTCATTCACATTGAGGTTACCGCGCCAAATCAACGCCCTTTCTTTATCGGTACAGATACAATACAATGATGTTTCCGCGGTATAAAGATTGTATTCTTCATGGCCCTCATCGTACATAATGTTCTGATGTTCGAGATAATCCGAACTGAATTGGGTGTACAAACTTCCTAAGTTGCCCACTTGTTGTTTGAGTCGTTTTCTACTTTCTATACCTACGATTTTGGTAAGGATAATAGCATCGAACCCTTTGTTTAACAATTGCTGTTCCACGGCATCCAAATCTTGTTCTGTTTTTTCAGCGGAAGTGAATACGGTATCAAAAAAATCTGAACCGCGGTCTGCCTCAAAACCCTTTACTTTCAAGGCATCTTTTAATCGTGTCTCAAAGGCAAGTCTTGTAGCCTTTTCTTGAGCCATTCCCACCACCAATACCTTGTAGATGCTATACTCGTCGGCCTCTGGACTCTTCCATGTGCTCACTACTTTTGGAGCAGCACAACTACCTAACAGCACTAAAATCAAAAGGAATGAAATATTTCTAAAACGTCGTACCATGACCTAATTATTAAGATTACATGGTAAAACTAAGGTCAAGCGAATCCTAAAAAAATGACAGGTGTCATGTTTCGCGCTACCCTAGATTGAAAGGCTGCCCTGTGCTCTGTAAGACCGAAAACCAAAACTCACTTTCTAGGTCAATTTTCTTACGTTTTCGAGTCACTTCAGCGATGGGAATGTAGACGAATTTGTTATTCACTTTACTGACTACAAAGCGAGTTTTTCCGGCCATGGCTCCGTGCACCGCATGGTATGCCAAACGACTACAATACACACTATCAGAAGGGTTCGCAGGAGCACTTCGTACGATGTAACTTGGGTCGATGTATTTTATGGTAACGGGCATTTCGGTAAAATACTGGCCAATTTGCTCCTTTAAAAACAACCCAATATCCTTATGCTTGATGTTCCCTGAAGCATCCTTAACCGTTTCTCCTTCCATCAATTTTTGACCGGCTCCCTCAGCAACTACAACAACGGCATGCTTTTTCTTTAACAAACGTTCTTCCAAAGCCCTTAAAAAGCCATTCTCTCCTTCCAGCTCAAAATCCATTTCGGGAATCAACACAAAGTTCACCACGGGCATAGCCAAGGCGGCGGAAGCAGCAATAAAACCGCTATCCCTGCCCATCAATTTTATGATGGAGATACCGTTGTAAGCCCCAGCAGCTTCATTATGAGCATCTCGAAGAATGGCACTGGCGATATCAAACGACGTTTCGAATCCAAAGGAACGATCAATCAAATCGATGTCATTGTCTATGGTTTTTGGAATACCAACCGCAGCAATATTTGCGCCCCTTTTTTCAATTTCAGCACCGATAGCGTCTACCCCCTTCAAAGTGCCATCTCCTCCAATCGCAAAAAGCACCTCAACCTTATTTTCAATTAAGGTGTCAACCATGGTTGATACTTCTTGGGCTCCCCGGGAAGAACCCAGGAAAGTTCCCCCAAACTGATGAATATCGTTAACCGTCTCTGGTGTAAGCTCCATAAAGCCATGGCCCTTTTCAGGATTCAAGCCTTCATAGCCATATGGCACGCCCAATATTCGCTTAATGCCATAAAAATAATGTAGTGCCATGACCACACTTCGAATCACATTATTGATTCCAGGGCACAGTCCACCACAGGTAACGATAGCCGCGGTGCAATGGGGTGCATCAAAAAAGAGCTGTTGTCTTGGACCTGCTTTTTCCAGGCATATTGGGTCCGACCCCGTTTTGAGACAATGTGTGAAGTGTTCTTGGGAAGTATCAAAAATGAACTTTTCAGTGTCTTCCACAAAGTTGAAAATACGATCTCCCTTGACCGTACTCAGTTGCAAGGGAGATCGAAATTCGGGCGTACCCAGTTGCTGAATTTGAAATTGCATGTGTTATGCCAAATTAAAAGTGGTCTTCTAAACTGTGATGTGAATCAATCAAAGGACCTCCATTTAGGATTTCCTCTGATGCCTCACTTGCAAATTTATCAAAGTTAAGGTGGAATGCATGGGCCAATTGGATGGCTTTGCTCACATAAGCGCCTTTTTGCAGCCAAGTGTTCATGGGGTCCAATATTTCGGTAGGCACCCCAGGGCAATACTTGGGCATGAACAAGCCAAATATCGGATGGGTTTCAAAATCCACCTCATCCAGCTTATTCTCCAAGATGGCTGAAATCATCGCACGAGTATACTTCAGTTTTATACGAGAGCCTACACCATAAGGTCCGCCACTCCATCCCGTGTTGATGAGCCATACGTTCACCCCAGCTTCAGTCATTTTTTGACTTAACATTTCAGCATACACTGTTGGATGCAACGGCATAAAAGGTTCTCCGAAACAAGGGGAAAATGAAGGTACAGGTTCATTGATTCCCGCCTCTGTTCCCGCAACTTTTGCCGTATATCCTGAAATAAAATGATAGGCAGCTTGTCCAGGTGTCAACTTCGATACCGGTGGCAATACCCCAAATGCGTCACAGGTCAAAAAGAAAATATTCTTAGGATTTGTAGCGTACGACGGTAGCTGAATGTTGTCGATATGGTCAATCGGATAGCTGACCCGAGTATTTTGCGTGATGCTCGCATCAAAAAAGTCAACCTCTTTGGTTCCTTCTTTAAAAACAATATTCTCCAAAAGCGCTCCGGGCCGAATGGCGCGGAAAATGTCTGGCTCCTTTTCTTCGGTCAAGTCGATTACTTTGGCGTAGCATCCGCCTTCAAAGTTAAAGATGGTATTTTCATACGTCCAACCGTGTTCATCATCACCAATCAATTTTCGGTTTGGGTCAGCAGAGAGAGTAGTCTTTCCGGTTCCGGATAAACCGAAGAAAATGGCGGTATCGCCTTCTTCCCCAACGTTCGCCGAGCAGTGCATGGGCAATACATTTTTCTCTAGTGGGAGGATAAGGTTCAGCGCTGAGAAAATTCCCTTTTTCATCTCTCCGGTATAAGCAGAACCGCCTACCAAAGCAATTTTTTTGGTGAAGTTCAAAATCGAAAAGTTTCCACTTCGCAAACCGACCTTAGCGGGTTCAGGAGCTTCATATCCAGGTGCGCAAAGCACCAGCCACTCTTCCGCAAAACCTTCACGTTCTTCAGGGGTTAATTGAATGAACATGTTCTTGATGAAGTAGTTAGACCAAGGATATTCGGTGATTACCCGAACGTTCATGCGATATTTTGGGTCGGCACATACATAGGCATCCCGCACATAAACTTCTTTTCCAGAGAGGTACGCTAACATCTCTTCTTGTAGGATGTCAAAGTTCTCCGGAGAAATTGCTTTATTGATTCTGCCCCACCATACCTTTTCTTGGGTATAGGCATCCTTTACCAAAAAACGGTCTTGCGGCGAACGACCGGTGAACTTTCCAGTTTTGATACAAAGGGTTCCATTTTGCGTTTCTACCCCCATTCCCTTTTCCAGGGTGATTTGTTGTAGTTCTTCTGGGCTCAAATTCCAATGCGCGGTTACGTTTTTCAACCCATAACCATCCAAGCTTTTGGGTTTTTCTGTTACATCTGTCATGATATTCATTTTAATAGGTTTAAAAGCTCCACACTAGCGGAACCAGCAATACCGTTGTAATGAAAAAGAGCAAGAGCAACGGACCTCCCACTCGTATATAATCGGTGAACCGATACCCTCCCGCAGTCAATACCATGGCATTGGTAGTCGTCCCAACAGGAGTTAAAAAAGCAGTTGAAGCACTCACCGCTACCGCAATCATGAACGGTTTGGGTGAAACTCCTAAAGCGCCGGAAGCAATAATGGCAATAGGTGCCATCAATACTGCCGTAGCTGAATTATTTATCGTTTGGCTAAAAGTTGTGGTCAAAAGAAAAATTCCGGCCAACAACACACTTGGTCCTAAAACCCCAAGGGATTCAACCAAGCCATTCGCAGCCATTTGCGCCACCCCGGTTTTTTGAAGGGCTAACCCCATCGGAATCATAACCGCAATCATCACGACACTGGTCCAACTGATGCCCTTATAAGCCTTGGCGATAGGCACACAACCGGTTATCATCATGATGCCAGCGCAAATCAAAGCAGCGATAGCCCCTGGTAAAACCTTAAACACCAATAACACAATCATCAATAGCAATACCGCTAAGGCGATGTAACTTTTGTGGTCGATGATGTCTACGTTTTTAGACATTGCCTCTGGGCTTCCGGAGATAACAATGTTTTCGTAAACCGACTTCAAGTTGTCCATCTTTTCCCATTGTCCTCGAATGATAAAAGCATCTCCCGCAGCAATCTTTATTTTTCCTTTTAAAGGACGATTGTTTCGCGAAGCGGCGAGCAATTGCACATCCATTTGTTTGAGGTATTGCCCCAAGGCAATGCGTTTGCCCACCAAAACCGATTTTGGTGTGACAATCATCTCGGCCATACCTACTTCTTGGGTGATGAGTTCCTTTTTGAGATTGTCCATTTCTGGCGCCAAGGGAATTACCCCGAGATGGAAATGCATCACAAAACGGCCAATATCTTCGGATTCCCCTTTTACAGTGATGATATCATGGTACCGCATTTCAGTATCATCTTCAGGAATCTCGACAAAGTTTGGAATCTTCTGCAGTGGATTGGGGTGTCTTCGCTTCAAGCGCATCAAGGAAACATTGAACTTTTCCTCAAAATCCCAGTCCCCCACTTTGGTTCCAATCAATTGTGACATGGACCGAATCCGTAAGCGATAAATGTTGTCATCTATGCTGTAATTCTCAATCCACTTGTGCATTTCTTGGTCGATGGCCATCGGTTTATTTTGGGTACGATGGCTGGATAAAAGTCGATATCCTACATAACGGAAATACAGAATGGTCAATACCAATAGAGGCAGGCCAATCAAACTAAATTCAAAGAACGAAAACCCTTCAAAACCTTTTTCGGAAAGCGCGTTGCTTACAATTATGTTCGGCGGGGTGCCGGTGAGGGTCAAAAGCCCACCGGTATTGGAACCAAAAGCTACGGGCATTAACAACTTCGAAGGCAAGGTACCCGCACTCCAAGACGCAGTCACCGTTACAGGAAGTAAAGCTGCTACCGTTCCCGTGTTGCTTACGAAACCAGACAGCAAACTGGACCCAAGCGTAATGATGACCAATAAGCGAGGAACACTTTTTTTAGCCCATCGCACAAAGTACCGTCCCGCAACAGCGGTCCATCCTGTTCGTGCCAATCCCTCTCCGATAATGAACAAAGCGGCAATCATAATCACGGTGGTGTTGCTAAAGCCGCTCAAGGTTTCTGATACGGTAAGAATACCGGTTAGATATAATGATATCATTGACATCAAAGCCACTACATCTGGTGGGAACTTGCCCCATATAAAGAGTACAATGGTAATTCCCAGAATGATGAGGAGTATGTACATGGTTGGTTTCTAAAGGGTTTCCAACTCAATCCAACGCCAAGACCGGAATCTCAGAATGCAGGGTGAGCAATTTAGTCAAACGACCTTCCGAAGGGGTGCTCATCACGCTATGGTTTCTGGGTAAAATGGCCAGCATGTCAATCCCCTTTCCGTTGATATAGTCCAGAATGCCCTGCTCGATGTCTTCATTTTTTTGGAACATATGCTCTTCATAAAAGTGCTCCAAATAATACTGAAGTAAATGTTCAGTACGCTCGCCTCCTACATTTTCGGCATAAACGGACTCTTTATAAATGGTCAATACATGAATTTTGCTATCAAAAGCCCCTGCAATGGACATCAGCATGTTCAACACCCCTTTGTCTTCTACCTCTTCTTTCCCCATGACCAAGGCAATTTTCTTGGGTTGTTTGATATCACATCCGTATGGAATGGAGATGACCGGACAATTGGCTTCCAAAACAAGTTTTGAGGTATTGGTAATGGCTTCATCCGTAGTCTTATCACCCATCGTTCCCATTATAATGAGGTCCGCGTTCTGGTTTATTTGAGTTGCCAAAATCGTTTCAATAACATTTCCGGAAACGCAAGCCAAAACGGGCTGTTTTTTGGTTTTGGAATGAAATCCCCCTAAGATTTTCAAGAAGTTTTCGTTCAATTCTTTCTCCACCCTTTCTGAAATGGGCATAACTCCTACATACAAAGCAACCACTTGACTCGACCGATTGGGTCCTATAAAATGCACAGCGTACTCCAAGGCGTTTACCGAGGCTTCTGAAAAATCGAACGGGACCAATATTTTATCTAATTTGCTCATACCACTATATTTTGAGATTTCTAATTACACTTCAAATGTAGAATGCGTTCAAAACCTAAAACATGACAGAAATCAGCTTTGCCTATATCCTGAAAAAAGGAAAGAAAAAGCTGCTTTATTTTATATTTCTCTCTGGCTTGTGAGGCAACAAATCCATAACTTTAGAAACATATCATTCTCAACTGTATTTTATGGATATTGTCTTAGGAATTGACATCGGAGGAACCAAAACCAAAGTTGGATTGGTCGATGCCACAGGGCATTGTTTGGAAAAAACGTTTTTCCGCACCAAGGAATATCCAGACCTTGATGATTACCTCGAAAAGCTTCGTGAGACCTGTGATGATTTACTACAGAAAGGCGGTAAAGATTTTCAGGTATTGGGTTGCGGTATCGGAGCGCCCAACGCTTCCAGTAAAAACGGTACTATTGAAAATGCCAGCAACCTGCTTTGGAAGGGTACCGTACCTTTTCTTGCCAAATTCAAGGAAAAAATGAACCTGCCCATGCGCATCATGAATGATGCGAGCGCGGCTGCCTTGGGCGAAATGCTCTTCGGAAGCGCAAAAAACATGACAGATTTCATAGCCATTACCCTAGGAACTGGTTTTGGGGCCGGAATTGTAGCCAACGGACAACTGATTGATGGATTTGATGGTTTTGCAGGCGAACTAGGCCATGTGGATATGACCATGGGAGACGGTCGCTTGACAGGTCTGGGCGTTAAAGGCGGTTTGGAAGCCTATGTATCTGCTACAGGACTCAAACGCACTATAATGTATATGTTGAGTAAATACTTGGTGGATAGCCGTTTCAGAGATATTGCCTTTAATGATTTGCACGGCGAAGATATTTCACAAGCCGCCGCAGAAGGGGATGCCATAGCCTTAATGTCCTTTGATTATACCGCCAAAATCATGGCGCAAGCATTGGCTAATTTCACTGCTTTTACACAGCCCGAAGCGTTTATCTTGATGGGTGGTTTGACCAATAGCGGTAAATGGATAATGGAACCATTGGAAAAGTATTTCAATGAATTCTTGCTTGAAATCTACAGAGGTAAAGTGAAGCTACTCATGTCGGGCATGGAAGGAAAAACCGCAGCGATTTGTGGCGCAGCAGCCCTGATTTGGGAACAACACCAATCTTAATCCTACGCTTACCTAAGATTAACTTCAAAACTGATTTCGGTCATGTTTCTTCATGTGGGTACGGTGCAACTTTGTACCGTATTTACAACCCTAAAACATGGTCGCTACCAACCACTTTATTAAGACCGTTGTTCTCTTCTTGAGTGTAAGCATGCTTTGGATGGTTTGGGGGCAATACGAAAACGGCGATACTACAGATTCCTGGTTGGTACTCAATGGCAATCATAAAATTCATTCCAATTGGACAGTCCCCACGGTGATGATTCTGCGACATCATGATATGTTTGAAGCTTACGAATTCTCTTTCTTTCGCAGTGGCATAACGTACAGAACCGGTGAAAAATCCAGACTGGGTACCGGCTTCGCTTATTTGCATGCCAATAGCTATCAACACAATGACGTTCCTGAAAAAGCTTCTCAATTTTGGTGGTATGCCGAATACAGCCATACACTCCGCTTAAACCGCAATACCATCTCTCAAAGACTACGACAAGAAACCCGATGGATATCTACCCCAGACCGTAGTTATGTGAATCCTAGGGTGCGCTACCGAATGCAATTCACCAAACCGCTTAGCACGTCCTTTTATGTAAAATCGTTCAATGAAATCTTTTTGAATTTGGAAGGCCCAATCTTCAATCAAAACCGGTTTTATATAGGGCTTGGACAAAAAATAGCCTCTGGAACAACCTTGGACATAGGCTACCTCAAAAACCATTTTGCCACCTCCCAACCAGATGTTCTAAGAGTATGCCTTTCCTTTAGAACCGATGTAACCAAAAAGGACCCAGTTGCCGACCTAAAACTCTAACCCGCTGACTACAAACCTGATAAGTATCATATTTTTCCTGTTTTGAGGTACATACCTTTAGTAGTATTAAAGGAAAGTATTATGAAACCAAAGAAAAATCCCTCCGCCGACATTGGAAGAAATAGCAGTCTCTATTTCATGATTGGCCTATGCGCCGTGTTGTTTGTCACTTGGCAATCCTTCGAAATCAAAACCTATGAAAAAACCTCGGAAGTTCTCGATGTGGTTCAAGTTATTGACAACATGGACGAAGACGTTCCCATGACACAAACCGTGATGACCACACCCCCTCCGCCACCTCCGAAAGCACCAGCTGTCATCGAAATTATTGAAGACGTGGAGGATATCGAAGAAACGCTTATTGAAAGTACGGAGACCAACCAAGATGCCTTTATTGAAGATGCTATTGTGAGAGTCGATGATGTGGTTGTGGAAGAAGAAGAGGAAGAGATTATCGTGCCCTTTGCCGTAATTGAGAACGCACCTGTTTTTCCCGGTTGTGAAACCTGCCCCACGGAAGAAGAACGACGAATCTGTTTCAATCAAAAAGTACAGGAACACATCCGACAAAACCTCATATATCCTGAAGCAGCGCTTGAGATGCGCATTACAGGAAGGGTATTCTTGAAGTTTGTGATTGATGCCAACGGACGCGTCTCTGGCATCCAGAAAAGAGGTCCTGACCGTTTATTGGAAAATGAAGCGGAACGTATTATTGCCGCGTTGCCGAAAATGAAACCTGGAATGCAAAGGGGAAAACCAGCGCAAGTGAACTATAGTATTCCCATCAATTTTCGGATGGAATAGTTCCTGTTTTTATCACTGCTGACAATTATCATGTTTTCTGGTTAAGCCCACAACTACTTTAGCCGTAAAATAATTTACATGTGCCATTTTGTAGAAAAATATAATGTACCTGGACCACGATACACGAGTTATCCAACGGTTCCCTATTGGGACTTGGATTCCTTCTCAGGAAAAGCTTGGAAACAACGGGTTCAAAACGTCTTCATGCAACGACAAAACGAGGGAATAGGACTGTATATCCATCTTCCGTTTTGTGAAAGCATGTGTACCTTTTGTGGTTGCCATAAACGCATCACCAAGCGACACGAAGTGGAGTTGCCTTATATCCAATCGGTGCTAAAAGAATGGCGTCTGTATGTGGAACTTTTGGGCAAAAAACCCATAATAAAGGAGTTGCATTTGGGCGGTGGAACACCAACTTTTTTCTCGCCAGAAAACCTCGAACTCTTGATAAAAGGAATTCTGTTGTACGCGGAAAAAGCAGAAAATCCACACTTTAGTTTTGAAGGGCACCCGAATAATACTACTCAAGTCCATCTGCAAACCCTATACAATCTTGGATTCAAAAGGGTATGCTTTGGGGTACAAGATTACAGTGAAAAAGTACAGCGGGCTATCAATCGGGTACAACCTTTTGAACACGTGGTACAAGTTTCCCATTGGGCTAGGGAAATAGGGTACACTTCGGTAGGGCATGACATTATTTACGGATTGCCTTTTCAAACGGAGGATGATATAAAATACACGATTGAAAAAACCTTGCAGATTCGTCCAGACCGAATTGCTTTTTACAGCTATGCCCACGTTCCATGGCGTAAAGGAAATGGCCAACGAGGTTATCGGGATGAAGACCTGCCAAACGCCCAACAAAAAGATGAACAACGAAAACTTGGCAAGGCCTTATTGCTGAAAGCTGGGTATGAAGAGGTGGGCATGGACCACTTTGCCTTAGCCCAAGACGCCTTAACCCAAGCCAAAAACCGAGGAAAACTACACAGAAGTTTCATGGGGTACACCGAAAACCGAACAGCGCTTCAGTTAGGCCTTGGTGTCTCAAGTATTGGAGACTCGGGTAACGCGTTTGCCCAAAATGTAAAAAGCCTTGAGGAATACCAAAATCTGTTGTCCCATGATATTTTGCCTTTATCAAAGGGGCATCTTTTGAATCGTGAAGACAGTATCATTCGAAAACACATTCTACATCTCATGTGTCAATTTGAAACGACATGGGATGATGACATAAAATCTTTGGAAAACTATCCCCAAATCTTAGACCACTTACGCATGCTAGAGGCTGATGGATTAGTCACCTTGAATGAAAAAGGGTTGAAAGTAACCGCAACTGGAATGGCTTTTATCCGGAACATTTGTATGGCTTTTGACTTGAGACTGCAGCAGAAATCTTTAGAAAGGAAATTGTTTTCCATGACTGTTTAACCTAAAATTTTACCCATGAAAAGCATTATTGTACCCGTAGATTTTTCAGAACAATCCGAATATGCATTAAAGGCTGCAGCCAAGTTGGCTAAGGCAAATGATGCGGAACTGTTCGTTTTGCACATGCTAGAACTTTCGCCTTCGCTTATGAGCGAATCAGGCTTTGTTGCCCAAGAGCAAGTTGTACATCTCATCAAAATAGGAGAAGAACGCTTTAGCGAGTTCTTGGACAAACCGTACCTCAAAAGCATAAAGGTGGTCCCCATCATTAAGCACTATAAAGTGTTCCAAGAGTTGGATGAAGTTGCACAGAAGCACGGTGCCGACCTTATTGTAATGGGTTCGCATGGCACGGATGGATTGGAAGAAATCTTCATTGGTTCAAACACAGAACGTGTCGTACGTACCTCATCGGTTCCGGTTTTGGTGATCAAAGGGGATGTGGAAAAATTCTCCGTAGACCGGTTTGTTTTTGCCTGTGATTTCAAAGAAGAAAGCATTAAAGCATTGAAACGTGCCCTAGAAATTGCAAAAATGTTGGACGTAGAACTTCATTTGGTGTATATCAATACTCCTGATGATTTCTTGAGCACGGAAGATGCAAACCATCGTATTTCCAAGTTTTTGAATCTCGCTCAATTGGGCATGCAGGTCGAAATCTACAACGACTATACTGTGGAGAAAGGTATTTTGAATTATAGTGAAACCATGGGGGCTGATTTAATCGGAATCCCAACCCATGGCCGTAGGGGATTAACCCACTTTTTTATGGGAAGTATTGGAGAAGATGTCGCAAACCATTCCAACATTCCGGTGGTTACTTTTAAGATTTAGTGGTTGGACTTTTTTTATTTGGTTTTTATTGCAAGTTCAGCAAAAGGGGAAGCGTACTGCTTCCCTTTTTTTTTATTTGGTTGCCTTCTTAATGAGTTTGAATGCCCAGTCATAGTGACTCGATAACACTCCTATCAAATACGCAGCAACCGCATTGTTCCCCGTCCAAGCGTATCTTATTCTTTCAAACAGTTCAGCTTCGCCATGTTGTTCAACGATTTCCATGACCTGTAAGTGGGTTTCATGAAACTTTTCACGAACGGTTTTCAATGGAACGTTGACGTACTTTTCCCGAATCGTTGCGTTTAGCGCTGGCAGGGTTCTCCAGTTGTGGCCCTTAGCTGGAATATTGGGTTTACCGCCAGTCATTCCAATCGCATACCACTCCAAAAACATCAAATGCCAATGGTGCAAATGCGCTAATACGTCACGGATATTCCGATTCATCGTTCCGGCAGGAAACTCATTTTCCTGCACCTCCGAAGACAAAGCATCAATCCAATTCAAAAGCTTTTCATAGTTGACTGTGCTCAAGGCAAGCAAATCTGTCTTGTTCTTTGGACGCGGCATAATGTTACTCTTTATGATGAGTCACTCCGAAACATTTAGCTTTTTTCGAAGCGATTTCAGATGTCTTTCAATATGATTTTCTACCATTTTCACATGCTCCAAACGACCGTATTTTCGTGAACGCTGTCGATAAGGAATGTGTTCAATTGCAGGATTAAGAATGTGTTTCTTGATTTCCATTTGGGCTTCTCGCATGCGAGCACATAAGGTTGGGATGGAAACCCTTTTGGTAGTTGCGACACTTTGCGCATTGATTTCTGGAAGGTTGCCTTTCAGTAAGTCAGGTTTTAATCCCGTGGCAACAGCCGTAATATTTTTCGCAAAGCTTTCATGCCAAAACACCAAATGCCCTAAAACATCCTTTGCATTCCATGAGGTGTTAACCGGAATACTGAAGTCTCTGGATTGTTCAAAAAAAGTACACAAGCGTTCAATGGAAGCATCCAAATCTTCAATAGCTCCCACGATTTCTGCTTCGCTTTCCATATTTTCCGGTCTTAAACGGACTGAAAGCGTTTGAACGCGGCTTCCTCCAATTCCTCTTGAAAATCGGGATGCGCAATAGAAATCAACGCTTTAGCCCGTTGTTGAAGATTCTTTCCGAACAAATCAACCACCCCATGTTCTGTAGCCACATAATGTACGTGTGCTCGGGTGGTGGTTACGCCAGCACCTTCCTTTAAAAAAGGAACTATTTTGGTTACCCCGCGATGGGTTACGGAAGGCATGGCAAAAATAGGTTTGCCTCCTTTTGAAAGTGATGCGCCTCGAATAAAATCCATTTGCCCTCCTACCCCTGAAAACTGACGGCTTCCTATCGTATCTGCGCAAACCTGGCCTGTCAAATCAATTTCAATGGCACTATTGATGGCGGTTACCTTAGGGTTTTTTCGGATTTTAGCCGTGTCGTTGGTATAGGCCGCTTCCCTAAAATCACAAACCGGATTGTCATCTATAAAATCGTACAAGGCTTGCGAACCTACTGCGAAACAACTCACGATTTTACCTTGTTTCACTTGCTTTTCTTCACCAGTGATTACGCCGCTTTTAACCAATGGCAGAATTCCATCAGAAAACATTTCGGTATGGATACCCAACCTTCGGTGTCCCGTTAAATTGGATAAAACTGCATTGGGAATATTGCCAATCCCCATCTGAAGGGTGGCTCCATCTTCAATCAAGGACGCTACGTTTTGCCCGATTTGGTGTTCGGTCTCGGTGATGGTAGCCGGTTCATGTTGGTGAATGGGTCGATTCACCTCGATAGCCAAATCAATTTGGTCTACGTGAATTATCCCATCTCCATGAGAGCGTGGCACCTCCGGGTTGATTTGCGCTACTACTTTTTTTGCCATTTCAATGGCTGGCAGGGTCACATCCACAGAAACCCCCAAAGAGCAATACCCATGTTTATCGGGTGGTGAAACTTGGATAAAAGCCACATCCAACGGCAAGATACCGCGACGAAACAACAAATGGATTTCACTTAAAAAAATAGGAACATAATCCCCGCGAAGTCCGTTGACATATTTTCGAACATTACCTCCTACGAACATGCTGTTCATTTCAAAACTTTGACTGTAAGGTTCTTGGGTATATTTGGCATTCCCCTCCGTGTGGATGGAAACGATTTCCACCTTATCCACTTCTTGGTAGCGGTCACACAATGCGTCAATGAGTTCGTTGGGCGTCATCGCGGCACCTTGAAAGAAAACGCGATTTCCAGATTGCACGAGTTCAACAGCTTCAGCTGCAGTAGTAATTTTCATGATTTTTCCTTAGGGTTGATGACATTCGATTTGTGCCGTAGCTTGTGGAGTCTGTTGCACCTTAGGCGACAAATAGGGTATTCCCAACCCCAAACCACGAATGATGAACAAAGCTCCCATAACACCTATAAAAATCGGGATAAATCGGTTGAATCCCATCTTAAAATTTCGTTGAAACCATCCTTTTGAAAATACGATGGCGGACATCAGGGGAATCGTTCCCAATCCGAAGAGTATCATGTAGAGCGTGCCGCTCCACTGATTTTGCAACGCAATCGCTGCCAAAATTGCCATGTAAACCAACCCACATGGTAGAAGTCCGTTCAAAAAACCTATAGTCAGAAATGTATCTGGTGTCTTTTTTTTGAGTTCAGTCCCTAACGCACTTCTTAGTTTTAAAATCCAACGCTGCCAAGGTTTGAAGACTTGCTGTAAAATGTTCGCTTTGGAAGGGAAAAAGGCCAAAACTACCATCACTATTCCTACCCCGATGGAAAGTTTTTGTTGCAAGCCAAAGAGTTCCAGACTCTTCCCCAATAGCCCGAAGACCAATCCCAATAGGTCATAAGCCAATATTCGTCCCAAATGATAGAGGGCCAACTGTCCTATTTTTTTTGCAGATGACGTATGGTCCAGCGGTAGCATAAAGGCAATGGGACCGCACATGCCCAAGCAGTGCAAGCTTCCCAAAAAGCCCAAAACCAGCGCAGACCAAATCATGGTTTGTATGTGATTTTGTATTTGTTCAAAAAGGTATCACCCTGATACGACCAGGAAATGGCAATGTCCCAGCGACCGTCCACCAAGCGGTTGTCAGGTACGAGCAAATGTGTGTTGGATAAACTTATGGGTAAGTCAAAATCCAATTGCTTGTTAGACGGTCTATAAAGGGACACTTTACCAGTGATTTCTTTAGGATTGAATTGTTGAGGGAAATAAATAACCAATCCTTTTTCATGTTGACTCACACGGACTTCAACATTCTTATGGGCCGCTTTTTCTGCGGCGTCAATTTCCTTTTGATACGACAATTCCTTCTTATAATAATCCGGGGTGACCAAGTCGTGGTTGGTGCAGTCATCCGTTGCCATACGAACCACGAAATAGAGAATAAACCCAATGAATGCGATAAATGCGATTACAATTCCTTTTCCCCAATGCATAGTCATTTGTTTTTAGTTGTAGCTTCTCGGCGCCAAAAATTTGGTGAATGTAGTTTCGATGAGTTCTTCGCCGCTATATACGCCAATTTTGAGTTCGTCTTTATCACCGGTCAAAGCTGAGTTGTTGATTTCTATAAACAAAGTTCCTTCTGCAAGTTCCTCTGCCCCTACCTTGAAATTATCTTGCGAAACCAAAATAATTGAACCCTTATGCGAAAGGAGTTTAAAGGATACTTTGTCAATATCGTTCGTCGTTTTGTTTACCAATTTGTAGGTGTATACATTGCTGATGATATTGTTCTCCTTGCGTTGGTACAATTGCCCTGGTAGTCTAAGAATATTTGCCTCTAGCTCATTGCGCAAAAACAACATGCCCACCAATACTCCTGTCAGGATAGTCAGCACCGCGGTATACCCCTTCATTCGGGGTGTGAAAGTGAACTTCTCTTGTTTTACGATTTCATTTTCGCTTGCATAACGGATAAGACCTTTTGGTTTTTGAATGCTTTCCATAATATGGTCGCATTCATCAATGCAGGCGGTGCAGTTGACACATTCCAATTGGGTACCGTTGCGAATATCTATGCCAGTGGGACATACATTAACACATTGAAAACAATCGATGCAATCCCCATTGCCTAGGGCCTCTCTATCTTCATTCTTTCGGAATTTTTTTCGGCCCGCAGTACCTTCTCCTCTTTTATGGTCGTAAGCGACTACGATGGATTTGTCATCCAGCAACACGCCCTGAAGTCTTCCGTAGGGGCAAGCGATGATACAAACCTGTTCCCTAAACCAGGCAAAAACAAAGTAGAACACTGTGGTAAAAATCAACAACGGAATCATGGTAGAAAGGTGGGCCATAGGTCCATCTTGAATGTATCGTAGCAGTTTTTCACTCCCAATGAGATAGGCTAAAAAAACATTGGCTATGAGAAAGGAAATCAAAAAGAAGATACTCCATTTCAACAGTCGCTTTCTGATTTTCTTTCCGGTCCAAGGGGCTTTGTCCAAACGCATTTGCGCTCCACGGTCACCATCAATCCAATACTCAATTCGGCGAAAAACCATCTCCATGAAAATTGTCTGCGGACAAAACCATCCGCAGAAAATCCTTCCGTAAGCCACGGTGAACAAAGCGATAAAAATCACCCCGGCAATCATGGAAATCACCACCAAATGGAAGTCTTGTGGCCAAAAGGGAAATCCGAAAATATTAAAGCGTCGTTCCAGTACATTGAACATCAAAAACTGATGTCCATTGATTTTGACAAAAGGTGCGGCAAACAGAAACAGCAAAAGCGCATAACTGACGTACTTTCGGTACTCGAAGAAACGGCCTTTGGGTTTTTTGGGATAAATCCATGCCCGCTTCCCTTCTTCATTTATCGTCCCTATGGAATCCCTAAAGTTTTCTTCCATCACATTTTGGATTGCTGTTCTACACCTTCAAGTATTTTGAAGAGTGTTTAATATCCGTTCATGACCAAATCCGTAGAATCCTTTTCTTGTTCGACGGGAGGCATGGTTTCTTTAGAGGTTGGTTCGGCATCTGGGTCAATCCAGATTTCACCTTCCGGCTCTTTAGGGCTGGCTGGGGTAGTTCCCACCAAAGTGAGGACATAACTTGCTACTTGAGCCATTTCAGCCGGTTTCAAGCTTTGTTTCCAAGCCACCATCCCTTTTCCATCACGTCCTCCTTCCGAAATTGTATTATAGACATTTTTAATACCACCTCCAAGAATCCAATGGTCATCGGTTAGGTTGGGACCAATACCTCCACCCCCATCGGCCATGTGACAGGCCACGCAGTTGGTGTTGAAAATTTTCTCTCCAGCACTTAAGTCGGATGCGTCAGCTAAAAAGACCACTGTATTCACGTCAACAAGGTCTTTGGCTGTTTTCTTGTATTCTTCAATGGCCAAACGGGCTGCGGCAACTTCTTGTTCGTACTCCAAGGCCTGGTCATAATCTCCAGCGATATGGAAACGTACCAGGTACACCACTCCGAAGAAAATCGTCACATAGAACATGTAGACCCACCAAGGTGGCAATACATTGTCAAGCTCTCGAATACCATCGTAGTTGTGGTCCATGATGATTTCACCTTCCCGTTCAATAGCTTTGCTTCGGGTTAGCCGTTGATACACATTACTGGCCCATTTCCATTCGGTCTTTTTGTTTTTCGCCAGCAGGTAGCGTTCTTTGGCTTCTTCAGTAAGGGTCTGGAACATTACGTTCTCAATAGACCTCAATATCAATTCTATTGCGATGAGAATCAACAGCACCAACAACATGAAGAATTGGGTAATGGGATAGGCTATGATGGCAGGTTTATCCCCTGAATCAATGAAATATTCCATTAAACCGAAAACCAGGAAAAATAGCAGGGGGATTCGAATCCACCAAGGTGTTTTGGTACTCATAGTTTTACTTTTTGTTTTCGTAATGATGTTCTAACGGTAACTCTTCCATTTCTTTAATGTGCTCTTTTGAGGCGGTAAAGACCCACCAGAAAAGCAGCACGAAAAACACGAAAAATATCAATAGGGAAATCATTGGATAATTGGCAATTCCATCAATGCTTTCCATGTGGTTTTTAATGTACTTTAACATGAC
>JBCBPD010000009.1:0-61051 GCA_039820925.1 Bacteroidota bacterium
AATTTTATACTTTTACACCCTAAATAAACCTGAAACTATGGCATCATACGATCCAGCTACGAAAACGATTTCGTTAACGTCATACGGTATCACGCATGACAGGATTCATTATCAACTTTCTTCCAAGGAGTTACACCAAAAAACAGAGGACAATGGCATGGGTAAAACCGCTTCGTCTGGGGCTTTGGCTGTCAATACGGGAGAGTTTACAGGGCGGTCGCCCATGGACCGATTTATCGTAAAGGATGAAATCACGCAGGAAAAAATCTGGTGGGGAGACATCAACATCCCTTTTGAGCCCCAAGCATTTGACCTTTTGTATGATAAGGTCATTGCCTACTTAAACGAAAAGGAATTGTTCGTGAGAGATGCCTATGCCTGTGCGGACCAAGATTATCGCTTGAACATCAGGGTGGTAAATGAATATCCCTGGTCGAATATGTTTGCCTATAATATGTTTTTGCGTCCCGATGAAGATGAACTGGATAGTTTTGAACCGGAATGGATGGTCATTAATGCCCCAGGTTTTATGGCTGACGCTGAAGTAGATGGTACGCGCCAACACAACTTCGCTATTTTGAACTTCACCCGTAAGATTGCACTTATTGGGGGTACTGGGTATACTGGCGAAATAAAAAAAGGTATTTTTTCTGCCTTGAACTTCATCTTACCGGTCTACAAAAACACATTGCCCATGCATTGCTCCGCCAATGTTGGAGAATCTGGGGATACCGCTTTGTTTTTTGGACTTTCAGGAACCGGTAAAACGACCTTGTCAACAGACCCGAACCGAAAATTGATTGGCGACGATGAGCATGGTTGGACCCCAGAAAATACGGTTTTTAATTTTGAAGGGGGATGCTACGCCAAAGTGATTGATTTGTCGCAAGAGAAAGAGCCTGAAATCTATGGCGCGATTAAAAGTGGTGCTATTCTTGAGAATGTAATTATGGATGATACTGGGAATGTTGACTTCGCTGACACATCCATTACCCAAAACACGAGAGTAAGTTACCCGATTTATCATATCGATAATATCCAGCAGCCTTCGATTGGAAAGAACGTCAAGAATATCTTCTTCCTTACGGCAGATGCGTTTGGGGTATTGCCTCCTATCTCAAAATTGACTCCAGCCCAGGCAGCATATCATTTTATTTCGGGCTATACCGCTAAAGTTGCGGGTACCGAAGCCGGAGTGGTTGAACCACAACCTTCTTTTTCCGCTTGTTTTGGAGCACCTTTTATGCCGCTCCATCCAGCAAAATACGCAGAGATGCTTAGCAATAAGATGGTAGAATCTGGCGTGGATGTCTGGTTAATTAATACCGGTTGGACGGGTGGACCCTATGGTATTGGTACCCGAATGAAACTAAAATATACGCGTGCGATGATTAGTGCGGCGTTAAGCGGTGAATTGGGCTTGTACAACTACGACAACTATCACATCCATTCTGTTTTCGGAGTTGCCCAGCCTCGAGAATGTCCGGGTGTACCAACAAGCGTACTTAGCCCAAGAGCAACATGGGATGATGATGAGGCCTACTACACCACGGCCTTTAAACTGACCAATGCGTTCCGAGAGAATTTTAAGAAGTTTGAGGCCTATGCTAGCGAAGAAATTCGAAGAGGAGGTCCACAACGCTATGCGTTTTAAATAATAAAAGCCCGAACATATGTTCGGGCTTTTCTTTTCAACTTTAGTTGAATTTATTTGTTCACGCTAGTAATGTACTTCTGAAGCGCCATGGTCATAGAAGGCGTTTCAGGAGTTGGCGCTTTGATATCGATACGAAGTCCTGCTTCGGTAGCAGCGTTCACGGTACTGTTACCAAACACTGCGATTCTTGTGTCGTTTTGTTCGAAATCAGGGAAATTCTTCAATAGAGATTCAATCCCTGAAGGACTGAAAAATACCAAGATATCATAGTATACATCCCTCAAATCAGAAAGGTCGCTAATAACCGTTTTGTAGAAGATTCCACGAGTCCAGTTCACCTTCAATTCGTTCAATGCTTCCGGTACGGTAGCCTTCAAACTGTCAGAAGATGGCAAAAGGAACTTTTCGTCTTTGTACTTTTTGATAAGTGGAACCAATTCAGGGAAAGTACGTTGTCCTACGTAAATCTTTCTCTTGCGATATACCACATATTTCTGCAAGTAGTAGGCAACGGCCTCCGATTGGCAGAAATATTTCATAGTGTCAGGCACTTTGAAACGCATTTCCTCAGCAATGCGGAAGAAATGGTCTACGGAATTTCTACTTGTTAAGATAATTGCCGTAAAGTCGTTCAAGTCTATTTTCTGTTGTCGAACACTTTTGGCCTGCACTCCCTCGACATGGATAAAAGGTCTGAAATCGACCTTTACTTTTTCTTTTTCAATTAATCGTGAGTAGGGAGAATTTTCGATTTTGGGTTCTGGTTGGGAAACCAAAATTGTTTTTACTTTCATATGATTTTCAACCTTTTAAATAGCCTCCAATCAACACCAGGGGCGCAATTTCGAGTGTGCAAAGGTACAAAATAAAATAGAATAAATGCCCAAGGAACTCTTTTTGATAGTTCTTCAATAGTTTGGCCAATCCAATGGCATTTATCAAAATGAAAAGCAGAATAGTGACGTAAATAAGCGTTTTTGACTGTTCGATTACATAAATCAGTAAGATGTTACTTCCAAATAAAACCATACTGCTATGGTTAAAATAGGTTTGTTTGGTGTAAATCAGTTCATTAATAAGCTTTTGCGTATTGAATACGAAGCCCTTTCCCATTTGTAAAGAGACTTTTAGAAGATGGAAAACGAAAACGCATATCAACAAGGTGAAAAACAATGGAAGCCGTTGTTCGGCAAGGATTTCCGTAAAGGTGTCAAGGGCCAAAAAGATGAACAATGCCAGATTCACGATTTGAAAAAAGGTCATCAGAATATGAAAGCCATCGAACCAAGAACTTTTTTTACCATAAACGATGAGGTACTTGTTGTTGAAGGGCAGTACGATAAAGTTGACGAACTTATTTTGGAATAAGTACTTGGCCAAGGTGATGAGTATTAACACAAAACACAGGGTCAGGGTCATCCAGTCCAAAGAGATAAAGGTCCGTTCGAGCGCGTTCATCAGTTGAGTTTGATGGGGATACTATTGAGTCCTGGCGGAAGATTATCCTCCGAAATGCCTACCCTAAAATAAGAAGGTTCTTCCATTTTTGATTGCGGTAGTGAAAAAGTGTATCCAATCGTGTCTTTTGATGCGATACTTTGTAGGTCCCGCTGAACCAATCGAATATCCTCAATCTTTTTTAAATTCTTTACTTGTTTGTGGCGGTTAGAAAATGCTACGGTGAATTTTAGTTTTTCCAAGGGCACGTCAAAATCGTAGGGATTGTACACCTGCATTTCATAAACATCCTTTTTGGGTGTTGGAGTGACGATGCATTGCAAGTTTCGGTACGATTGAAAGTCTTTGATAAATCGGCCATAATATAAAGTGCTGTCCGTACTATAATAGGAGACATCCCCTGAATTGGCATATTTTGTTACATAAAGTACCCTATTGCCACGAACTTGGTTTTCAGAATTGTCAATCGAGTACTGATTCTTACGGTACATATGATTGTTCAGCGTAAAACTGGGCGTTCGATTGTAAAACTCATACATCGGCGCACGGCGATAGGAGTTTTCAAAAATAACCGGTACTCCTTCGGACTTTGAAGCAAGGTCAGCTACCCATTCGCGGTTACCGTGGGTTTCAAACTGAAGCGGTAGCAGGGGTTGATAAATCATCCAAATACGTGCATAAAGCAAAATGAAAAAACCGACCAAACTTACTCTGAAAACCCATTTGCGCGCGGTTGCATGCTCCAAAAGATAGTTGTAGGCAATCAAGACCATCGGAATGGTTGCGATGATAATCCACTGGGTTTGTACCCTTCGATTAAAACTGGAAATGAAGAAGAAAATCAGTACCCCATAACTCATCACCTTTAGGGCCCTGGAAAAAGTATCGGTAGCCTTGGTTTTGAACAACGCGAGGTACATCCAATAAAAAACCAAACCAAAAATTGCCACGAGATTTACGAAATACCCCAGGGTGAACTTGGTAAAGGAATAGGGTTGGTTGGGCCGCTCGTATAAATGATATCGAATGGAAACAAAATCATTTTCGAATAACCAATAAAAATGGGGTGTGTAGCACAGCAATGCAATACCCACCGCTGTCCAAGCCTTTGCATCTTTCAAAAGCTTTAAGTTGGAAAATACCACAAACAAGATGACCAAAACCCCGTGGTATTTACTGTACATTACGGCAGCCATCGTTAATCCAAGACCTATAGCATGTACCCAACTCGATTTGATCAGATATTGTTTGTACAGCCACAGAAAAACTGCTGTAAAGAAAAGCAATGGCGTATCGGGGAGGGTCAAAAATCCATAGGCGTTCATCAAGGTCATGGAAAAGACCAGTAGGAAAAAGTGGAGGATGTATTTGTTCTTTTTTGGATTGTCGATGCAGAGCCAAAGAAAAACGTAGCTTCCAGCAGAAAAAATGCAACTCACCAAGCGAACCCCAAGCTCGTTATCGAACAATTGGGTCCCCAAATAAATCATGAAAGCCACCAAGGGAGGGTGGTCAAAGTACCCCCAAGCCAAGGTTTTGGCATAATACCAGTAATAGGCTTCATCATAAATAAGTTCGGTAAGGCCGCTTTGGATGAGATTCAGCAGAAAAAGGATAACTGTTAATACGATAAACAGTTTTGGAAACCTCTTGGTCATTCGGTTGCAATTTCAAACGCAAATGTACAAATATTGGTCAGGGACCCTAAGATTGACAACGGGATTAACCCGGATAAAGTATTATTTTTACGCTCTAATCAGTAACGAATGGCGGACGGCTTGGTGATAATTCCAACTTTCAATGAAATTGAAAACATTGAAGCCATTATCAGAACCGTTTTTGACCTCAAACGGGATTTTCATGTGCTGATTGTGGATGATAACTCTCCCGACGGTACGGCGCAAGCCGTTCAAAAACTTCAAGAAACCTTTCCCGATAGTTTGTTTTTGGAAGTTCGAAAAGAAAAATCAGGGTTAGGAACAGCATATATCCACGGTTTCAAGTGGGCTTTGGAGCGGGATTACGAATACATTTTTGAGATGGATGCGGACTTTTCCCACCGACCTGCCGATCTTTTGCGTTTGCATCGGGCTTGCCTGAATCAGGCCGATGTAGCGGTGGGCTCTCGGTACAAGAAAGGGGTAAATGTCGTGAATTGGCCCTTGTTTCGGGTTTTGTTGTCCTATGGTGCATCTTTCTACGTGAAGTTGATTACGGGGATGAAAGTACATGACCCCACCGCGGGATTTGTTTGCTATCGAAGGGAGGTTTTGCAAAATATCCATTTGGATAGAGTTCGGTTTATAGGCTACGCCTTTCAAATAGAAATGAAATATCGTGCCTATTTGAAAGGATATAATATCGAAGAAGTATCCATAATTTTTACGGACCGTGTCAACGGAAAATCTAAAATGAATTCCTCGATTGTTAGAGAAGCGATTTTTGGGGTCATAAAGATGAAGTTGCGAAGTATTTTTTTCAAAAAAAGTTTTTAGCATGGCAAAGCTGCTACTAAAAAATGCAAGAATTGTCAACGAAGGGGAACAGCGCGAAACGGATATCCTTATTCGCGATACCCACATAGATCGAATTGATACTGACATTTCGGACGATAGTGCTGGTGTCATTGATATGGAGGGGGATTGGTTGCTTCCTGGAATCATTGACGACCAAGTGCATTTCAGGGAACCCGGTTTGACGCACAAAGGCAATTTGGATACCGAAAGCAAGGCTGCTCTAGCAGGTGGCATCACCAGTTTTATGGAGCAACCCAATACCAATCCACAAACCACCACTATTGAAAAGTTGGAAGAAAAATTCGGAATGGCGGCCAAAAGCGCGTGGGCCAATTACTCTTTTCCTTTTGGGGGAACCAACGATAATTTGGAAGAACTCAAACGGTTGGACAAAAAGGCTTGTTCAGGGGTGAAGCTATTTTTAGGCTCCTCTACGGGAAATATGTTGGTGGATAACGAAAAGGTACTGGAAGGCATTTTCAACAATACCGAAATGGTCATTTGTACTCACTGTGAGGATGAACACACCATTCGTACCAACTTGGAACGTTATAGAAAGGAGTACGGTGATGACATTCCGATAGCACTACATCCTATCATACGAAGTGAAGAAGCCTGTTACCTATCTTCCTCAAAAGCAGTGGCTCTTGCCGAACGAACAGGGGCTAGATTGCATGTTTTTCATGTGTCTACAGGAAAGGAAACGGAACTTTTTCGGAACGACATCCCACTTTCGCAAAAAAAGATTACCGCTGAAGTTTGCTTGCATCACCTCTGGTTTTCCGATGCGGATTACGCGGAAAAAGGAACCTTTATCAAATGGAATCCTGCCGTAAAAACGGCTCAAGACAGAAGCATGCTGTGGGATGCTCTTTTGGACGACAGAATTGACGTAGTGGCCACCGACCATGCACCGCATACACTGGAGGAGAAAGCGCAACCCTACACCAAAGCGCCTTCGGGTGGACCGTTGGTGCAACACGCCCTTTTAGGAATGCTCCAAAATGTAAAAACAGGTAAAATCAGCATAGAGAAAATGGTACAAAAGATGTGTCATAATCCCGCAATGCTGTTTGATGTGGAAAAAAGAGGCTTTATCCGGGAAGGATATTTCGCTGATTTGGTGCAGATCAGCTCACATGAGAAGGAAACCGTAACTCGTGAAAACTTGCTATACAAGTGTGGATGGTCTCCTTTTGAAGGAACCGTTTTTGACCACAAGGTGATGCGTACTTTCATCAATGGGCATTTGGCCTACGACAAGGGGATATTTTCAGAAGAGCGCAAAGCCATGCGATTAACTTTTGACCGATAGTATGAAACAGCTCGGAATAACACTTTTGCTTTTTTTAATGTTGGTCGGCTGCGCTGAAAAAGTAGTGGAACCACCTGCAAATGTGATTCCCAGGGAAAAGATGATTACGATTTTGTATGATCTCGCCCTGTTGAATGCGACCAACACCTCCTTCCGAAACGTGATGCAAAAGCAGAACAAGCAGATGATGGAGTTACTGTACGAAAGACACAATATCGATAGCCTTCAATTTGCTGAGAGCGATTTGTACTATGCCTCCAAACCACTCGAATACGAATACATCTACGAACAAATTGAAAGTAGACTGAAGAAAAAACAAAAAGGTTTGGAAGACGCCAAAAAGCAGGCCAACGATAGTATCAAAAACGCGCTTAAGTCAGGAAATAAACAAATGGCGCAATAAGTTTAGCCTTTTTTAGGGATGGGCCTGCCGATAAAATTCACAACACGATTTAATTTCATCTTCTAGGTTGCGGTATGCAAAACCTGGAATTTCCAATGACTTTTTAGCATCATATTCCGTTGGGTATTGCATGCCCCGGACCATGTTTTTCGTGAGCTTCCGAGGCTTTCCGAACAGGTTGGCGTTCATCCAATCCAGGCGCCAAAGGATATCCAGTAGTCTGGTTGATAGCCTTTTCTTAGGAGGAGCTACTCCTAAATACTCTGCTGCTTTTTTGAGAAAAGCTGTGTACGAAAGGTTTTGATTCACCAAAATATAACGCTCATTCACAATGCTACTATCCATGAGTTGCAACATCGAGTCCACCACTTCGTTTACGGAGGTAAAGCCCGTGCCAGAGGGCAACAAAGCAGTCTTTTGCTTTGCAACCAATTTAAAGAGTAGACCGCTACCTGAATGCCAAAATCCTGGACCCAAAACAATACCAGGATTGACAACCACCACTTTCAAACCCTCCTGGGTTCCGCGCCATACTTCAAGCTCGGCTTCAAATTTAGAGATGCCATATACCGTTGCATGTTGGGGATTCCATTCGGTTTCTTCATCCAAGGGTGTATTCGGTTTTCCTTGTCCCAGGGCGGCAATGGAGCTTACATAGCAGAATTTTTTGACCTTGTTGCGCACACTCAGGTTGACCATGTTCGCGGTGCCTTCTTGGTTGGTTTTCATCAATTCCGAAAAATCCCGTGGGTCGAAACTGATAAGGGCGGCACTGTGATATACCTCAGTCACATCATCAAAATGGACTTGTAAGGCTTCAATATCGATAATATCGGCTTTGACCCATTGTATTTTATTGAAGAGGATTCTCGCTTCCTTGGAGTAAAGTTCAAACAGTTGCCGGCACTTTTCCAAAGATGCCTTGGTACGATACGTGGCCTTTACGGGTTTATCCTGCAAACAAAGTTGGTATAGCAGATGTGAACCAATAAGACCAGTGCCTCCCGTGACTAAAATCATGCTATAAAAGTACTAAGTAAAACCCGAGTGGAAACCTGAAATTTAAAATATGAAAACCAAGGTTAACATAGGTGTTTTGGGTAAGGCGGTTGACTTATATTTGCATGAAATTGAAAAAAACGACCATGGACAAGAATTTTGTAGAAGAACTTCAGTGGCGAGGGATGATTCATGATGTCATGCCGGGAACCGAAGAGCACCTGCAAGAGCAAATGCGTTGTGCCTATGTTGGGATTGACCCCACTGCGGATTCCCTACACATTGGGCATTTGGTAGGGGTAATGATGTTGCGGCATTTCCAAATGTCAGGACACAAACCTTTTGCCTTGGTCGGAGGGGCTACGGGAATGATTGGTGACCCATCGGGGAAATCAGCGGAGCGAAACCTTTTGGATGAAGCTACTTTGCGGCACAACGAAGATGCACTGAAAAACCAACTTGCAAAATTTCTTGACTTTGATAGTGATGCCCCCAATGCTGCGGAATTGGTGAACAACTACGATTGGATGAAGGATTTTACGTTTTTGTCCTTTATCCGCGATGTCGGAAAGCATATCACGGTGAACTACATGATGGCAAAAGACTCCGTTAAAAAACGGTTGTCTTCCGATGCGAAAGAAGGGATGTCTTTTACCGAGTTTACCTATCAACTGGTTCAGGGATACGATTTTCTTCACTTGTTCCAAAAACAGGATTGTACCCTACAGATGGGAGGTAGTGACCAATGGGGCAACATTACTACCGGAACGGAACTGATTCGTCGTATTGGCGGTGGAAAAGGTTTCGCGTTGACATGTCCTTTGATTACCAAGGCGGACGGCACAAAATTTGGAAAAACGGAAGGCGGGAACATTTGGTTGGACCCCGCAAGAACTTCTCCTTACAGATTTTATCAATATTGGTTGAATACCTCCGATGAGGATGCCGAAAAATACATCAAGATTTTTACCCTTCTGTCCCAGGATGAGGTAACCGATTTGGTGACAAATCACCGCGAAGCGCCTCATATGCGAGCCTTGCAGAAAAAGTTGGCGCAAGAGGTGACGCGTATGGTGCATTCGGAGGAAGAGTTGGAAAGAGCAGAAAAAGCAAGTAATATCCTTTTCGGAAAATCTACTTCTGAAGATTTAAGGACTTTGGATGAAAAAACATTTCTCGACGTGTTTGAAGGGGTCCCCCAGGCAACCGTGGCCAAAGAAGACTTGAAGGGGCATATGGATATGATTGCTGCCTTATCTGCCAAAACCGGTTTTTTCGCCTCAAATGGAGAGGCAAGGCGAGAACTCAAGCAGAATGCGATTTCTGTGAATAAAGAGAAGGTAAAAGAAGACTATCTCATCACTGAAAAAGACTTGATTCAAGGAAAATTTGTGCTGTTACAACGCGGAAAAAAGAACTACTACCTGATGATTTGTGAGTAGTGTTTCAGGCGTTAAAGCGCCATAAGATTGCATCCACGAATATCGGAATGGTCAAATCGGCCGATGATTTCGAAACTTCCATCAGCATGTACTTTTCCCAAATCTTGTGTGGCAATGAAGGCGCAGGAATTCAAATTTGCCAGGTCAATAACATTCACTCCGCCGGATTTTCCTTGGGTTTGAAGGGATAAAGGGTCCTCTGGGTCCCGAATGAGGACTTTCATCCAGGGTGGTGATTCAAAAATTCCGTTTCCTTTGGAATACCCCTGCGACAAGAGTTCTGTCATGCCATATTCGGAATGAATGTGCTGTATTTGAAAGGCCTTGCGCAATTCTTGATGCAGCTCCTCCCGAATCATTTCTTTTCGTTTTCCCTTCATTCCGCCAGTTTCCATCAGAATAGTATGTTTTAGAGGGGTGGGAAATTGTTCTGCCAAATCCAGCAATGCGAAGGAAACCCCAATAAGTAAAGTGGGGGTTTGGGAAGCTTCCAATTCTACTATTTTTTGATGGAGTGCTTTCAAGTCATGCAGATAGAATCCGCTTGAGGGGTGTTCTGAACTTTGAATAAGGTCATCAACCATAAACACGAGGGATGACCCTGTTCGTTCCAAATAAGAAGGCAATAGGGCCAAGATACACAGGTCTTTCGGGTCACCATAGAATTGCTGAAAAGCCGTTCTAAAACTTTCTTGATACAGGGAAATTTCGGTTACGAAATGCTTGCTGGTCAAACTCCCGGTGGTTCCGCTGCTTTCAAAAGTATGCGTAGGTGTTGCTTTTCCGGTAATCACACTTTTCTCCTTGAAAAAAGCAATGGGTAAAAAAGGAATTTGGGATAGTTGGGAAACTTCTTTTGAATGTACGCCTAACAGGGAACAATACTCGTGATACACTGCATTTTTGGTGTATTGGTAGTTGAAAATAGCCAATGCACAAGCTTCAAAAGTATTTGCGTCGGAAATAGAGAATAGGGTTGGACTATCCGGTACCTTCATGGGACGATAAAGGTATCCAAAATGAAAAAGGATTTTGGCAAGAAGCCTTACAATTCTATTTGATGACCAGTTTGCGCGTCATGGTGCTCCCTTGCTCGGTAACTTGCAAGACATATACGCCAGGCACTAAAGGAGAAACATTTAAGGTATTGGTCGCGATTCGGTCAGTCAACACAATCTCTCCGAAAACATCATATACTTTGATGCCCTTGTTTCCGTTGGAAGCAGTGGTAATATAAACTTCACTACCGTAAACGGGATTAGGATACATTTTGAACCCTTGGAGTTCGTTGACTTCTTTGGAGTCGGCACTAGCCAATTCCTGACCGGAGGTGAATAGAGGTAAAGCCATAAGTAGAACAAAGTAGATTTTCTTCATAAAGCTTGATTTGGAACATAAGCCTTATAAAAGTACCTAAAGCCCTAGGTTTTGGCCATAATTTGTTGTGAAACAAAGATTTATGTAGGTATACCGGGAAAAAGTATGTGGTTCATCGATGTTTCGACGAAAAGGATGCTATTTAATAATAAGCTTTCTGGTGGCCACCTTGTTGTTTTCAAGAATGCGGATGATGTAGACTCCTTTGGCCAAACGGGCAAGATTCAATTCACGCCCCATCAATCTGGTTTGTAAAACCTGAGTGCCCAAAACGTCAAAAATGGCGATTTCCTTAGGACTAGAAGATAGCGTCTCGATATAAATCTTGTTTTGTGTGACTGGGTTTGGGTAGAGTTTTAGCCCATCAATCTCTGCCGATGCACCTACGTCATTTTGAGCGAAGGTGACCGAAGCAAATAATAAAAAGAATACTACGTAAAGGTGCTTCATAAAGATTTGGTTGCAAGGGCTATGCCACAAATATAATAATTCTGTAACGCAACGCAGTGAAGGTCAACGAAAAAGCAGGAATTTTCGATGAAATGAAATATTTATGGGGTAAGAAAAAGCCCCGCCAATTGGCGGGGCTTTACTATATCCATTTAAAGGAAGCTCTAGTTGTTAATCCAGCTAAAGTCTCCTTCTACAGTCGTTGAAGAAGAATACGTAGTACCTTCATCAGCAGCAGAACCATCAATTACTAACTCAGCAGCGGTAGAAGAACCAGCAAATTCAAATAAAGTGCTAAAACCAGTAGCAGAGAATCCATCTATAGTAGCTGTAGAAGCACTCTTCATTTGGATAGCTAAAGTTGCACCGGCAGTAGTGGTAGTAATTGTTAAGTTATTTAGCGTTGGGTTGCTAGCAGTACCATCGGCCTCAACCGCAGTGGAAAATTCCACACTGTTCTTAACAAAAGCACTATCTAAAGTACCGTTCCAACCTTCAGTCCAGTCGATAGCATCATCTTCTATATTTTCTGCATAGAAGTTAGAAACGCTTACCGTACCACCAAAGAACTCAATACCGTCGTCTGCACCAGCAATTACAGCAACATTGCTGATAGACGTACCCGTACCAACGGCATATAATGACAATCCGTTAAACTGGGAATCGGCATTAATTTGAGCACCAGTATTACGTAGGATTAAGTAATCAATACTTCCAGAGTCGTCAGCATCATCAGTGCCACCATAAACCAAACCACCTACTTCGGCAGTTACGTCTGTACCAGCCACAGTTGTAGCGTTACCACAGATTAATAGACCACCCCATGGGTTGCCGTCTTCTGAACGCATTTCTACCGGGTTGTCCATTGTTCCTCCAATTTCGATATCTGCGCCTTGTAGCACAGCCAAATAGTTAGCAGTACCCGAAGCAGATACAATTTCAGTACCAGCAGGGATGGTTAACGTAGCACCACTGTTTACCAATACAGGACCAACAACGGTGTATTGTACACTAGCATCCAAAGTTAAGTCTGAAGTAATGTTTGCAGGAAGTTGAGATGTTTCACCAGAACCAGAATCAGCGTCGGTTACCCAAGCAAAGTTACTCGCGTTGGTTGGAGAAGTATCGTAAACTGCGTCATCAGCTTCGTCAGCTGGTGCACCGTCTATTACCAAATCAGCGGCAGTAGAAGAACCAGCAAACTCAAATAAAGTACTAAAACCAGTAGCAGAGAATCCATTTATTGTAGCACTGGAAGCACTCTTCATTTGGATAGCTAAAGTTCCATCTTGCCCAGCATCAATAGAAGTAATAACTGTTAAATTGGTTAGCGTTGGGTTACTAGCGGTCCCATCAGCCTCAACAGCAGTAGAGAATTCTACGTTGTTGATGATGTAAGCCGTATCCAAATTACCATTCCAACCTTCAGTCCAGTCGATAGCATCGTCTTCGATATCTTCCGCGTAGAAGTTGGTAACACTTACCGTACCACCAAAGAATTCGATACCATCATCAGCACCTCCAACAACAGCAACGTTATCTATAGAAGTTTCAGATCCAACAGCATATAATGATAGACCGTTAAACTGGGAATCAGCATTAATTTGAGCACCAGTGTTACGTAGTATTAGGTATTCGATATTCCCAGAATCATCGGCAGCATCAGTACCACCATAAACCAAACCACCTACTTCGGCAGTTACATTGGTACCTGCAACGGTTGGCGCATTACCACATAGTAGTAAACCACCCCAAGGATTTCCATCAGCAGAACGCATTTCAACAGGACTACCCTCAGTACCTTGAATATCAATCATACCACCTTGTAGCACAGCCAAGTAGTTGGCAGTTCCAGATTCAGAAACAACTACGGTACCAGCAGGGATAGTTAACGTAGCACCACTGTTTACCAAAACAGGACCGCTAATAGTGTATTCTACAGAAGCATCCAAAGTGGTATCAGAAGTAATGTTTGCAGGTAATCGGCCAGAATCTAATGAAGCGTCAGTAGCCCAAGCAAAATCACTAGCGTTGGTTGGAGAAGAATCATAAACAGCATCATCAGCCGTATCAGCAGCTTCGCCATCAATTACTAGCTCAGCAGCAGTGGAAGAACCCGCAAATTCAAACAACGTACTAAAACCAGTAGCAGAGAAGCCATTGATAGTAGCGCTGGAAGCACTCTTCATTTGGATGGCTAAAGTTCCCTCGGCTCCACCGTCTATAGAAGTAATAACCGTTAAATCATTAATAGTTGGGTTACTTGCGGTACCATCAGCCTCAACTGCAGTTGAAAACTCTATTGTGTTGATTACGTAGGCATTGGATAGCGTACCATTCCAACCTTCAGTCCAGTCGATAGCATCATCTTCATTGTTTTCCAAATAAACATTCGTAGCAGATACTGTACCTCCGAAGAACTCAACACCATCATCAGTACCATTGATAATGGCCACATTTTCAATAGTTGTACCGGACCCAACAGCATAAAGGGATAACCCGTTGAATTGAGAGTCGGCATTGATTTGAGCTCCCGCATCTCTAAGAATCAAGTACTCTATAGATCCTGAAGAATCTGCATCATCAGTACCACCATATACTAGACCACCAACTTCGGCAGTTACATTAGTACCGGCAGTGGTTGTGGCATTACCACAAAGCAATAAACCACCCCAAGAACCTGCGCTTCCATTGGATCGCATTACAACAGGGTTAGTAGCAGTTCCTTGAATGTCTATTTGACCTCCTTGCAATACTGCTAAATAATTATCATTACCTGCATTTGATACAATTACAGTTCCTGCAGGAATGGTCAAGGTAACCCCATCGGCTACCGTAACACTACCATCAATAGTGTATTGCTCGGTTGCAAGCAATGTTCTATCTGCGTCAATAGAACCAGAAAGGGTTGTTTCTTCACCAGTGGGTGGTGGATCGTCTGAACCACCTACAGGGCCACCGTTGTCGTCGCTGCTACATGCTGTGAATAACATCCCAGCAAAAAAAGCTAGACCAAGAATTTTAGTTAGAGTTTTCATCATCTACTTGATTTAATTTAGAATTTATAATTAATGCTTAAACTAGCGTTCACGCCTCGAGTATAACTTAGTACCGTTTCTTCCTGGGTTGCCGTAGAATTGCCGAAGCTTGAAGCTACATTTTGGAAGCGACGGATTTCGGGGTTTAACATGTTCTTTCCTGAAACTCCGATACTCCAATGTTCATTTATGTCTTTGCTAAAAATGAAATCGAGTACTACAACACCTCTTTCAATAATTTCGCCATTAAAACTGGTGTCTTCGAAGAAAACGCCAGGATTGTTGGGGTCTTCACCTTGAAAAATGGGTGAGCCTAAAGAAAAGATTCTGTCGGATGCGTAGTTGGCGGATAAAGTGAATTCGTAAGGATACTTATTTCCCGTGTTTAGTGTTAAGGCTAAATTGGTAGTCCAATCCGAAGCACCCTCTAAACCTATTTCATCAATTCCTCTATACTGGAAGGTTCTCGGCGATCCGTTTTCATTTATACCTTCAGAATCATCTTTTAAATCCTGTACATGGTCTATGTAGGAAACATTTCCAGAAAGTCTAAGGTTCGGTAAGGAATCTCTTTTCTTAATTAGAAAAACACGACCTTCCAATTCCAGCCCAAGAATGCGGGCATCTCCGGTGTTGTAATAGGAGAATACATCCCCGCCTCCAGTCCGAAGGGATTTGTTAATGGCATCATCAATACGTTTGTAATACGTTGTTACTGATAATAATTCACCGTTGGAAGGAAAAAACTCAAATTTTAAATCGACATTCACATTGGTAGAAGCTTCTAGCGTTGGGTTACCCGCGGTAATTTGACCCTGCGGATCTACGTATTCGAAGGGTGCAATTTCCTTGAATTCTGGTAGCGTTTGACTTAAACTTCCTGCCAATCTAAGTGCCATCCTATCATTTAAATCATACTTAAGATTCAAAGAAGGATACAATCTGTCATATGCTAAGTTTCTAGAGCCTTCACGACCGCCTGGGGCATTGTTTACATCCCAGTCTATATCGATTTGATCACTTTGAAAACGCAGTCCAACGCCAGCTGTTAATTTTCCAAAAACCCCAACAAAATCTGCGAAAGCGCCATAAGAAGTTAATTCG
This sequence comes from Bacteroidota bacterium, assembly GCA_039820925.1. Lineage (GTDB taxonomy): Bacteria > Bacteroidota > Bacteroidia > Flavobacteriales > Flavobacteriaceae > Flagellimonas. Next base: position 15,760 of record JBCBPD010000009.1, read on the forward strand.
CCATTATACGTATCCTCAGGTTGAGTGTTAAGCTGCAACAAACCATCATCGACATTTTGTTGCGTAAAAATGTCGTCTAAATCATCAATGGAATTTACCAGAAAGGAACCAATGGCCCCCCCCTCTTCAAAACCTGTAAAAATGGACCTAAAATCTCGCTCCTTATATCTACCATCACCCCCAAAACTCAATTTATACACATCGTTTTCATCTTCATCCTTTTTTAAGGTGATAGCATCTTTAATACGCCCATTATATTCGTTATCCAGAATATCCTGTGATGTTTTACGCTGTTGGAACCCTCCGGTATTACCAAACTCAATTGGCCTTTCATTTGCCGGAACACCGTCTACATTTCTAAAGTTGAATTCGTTCCTAATACGATTAGGTTCATCAGCCGCTGAACGGTTGTAACCGATTGCCCAGTCGAGTTCATTATTTTCACTAATGTCATGGGTTCCTGTAAGCTGAAAGATGGATAAGAGTGTATTCTTTATGTTTTGATCTCTTACGAACTGATTACCCGCAACTGAATTTGGCGTCAGTTCGTCAAAAACAATGGCTTCACCACTTCTACCTGCTTCTCGAGTTTCTTCAAAGACTTTGTTAATAACAAAAGCATTGAACTTTAGGTTGTTGTTGTCATTTAGCTTGTACTGAGCCACCAACATACCATTAGTGTTTACAGTACGTCTCCAATAGATATTGTCCCCATCGGGCACAAAATCCCTAGCACCGCCAGTTACCTCCAACAAACTATTGGTAATACCTCTATCGAACTCACGAAACAATCCTTCGCGATACTCGTAATCAACAGATTGCCCACCAGCGAATAACAACCTAAACTTACCCGCTTCATCTAAAAATCCACCGGCGTTAAAACTAAACGAGTAGTTTAATGGTGCATCGACAGCTTGGGTGTTCCAAGTCTGATTAGTTAGCGATTGTACCATATTATCAATTTGGTAGGGTCTTGAAAAAACGCCAAGACTAATATCCCTATTAACCGCAGTTGCTCTAAAATTATCAAAGACATCGCTGCTGGCGACGTTGCCATTGACTCCTCCACTGAAACTAACCCCAAAGTCGCTTCGAGAAGTAATATTCTTTGATTTGATATTGATGTTACCGGAAGCTTGGTCTGCAGAATTATTGGGCGAAAAGGTTTTACTTATCGAAACGTTCTCAATAAATCGGGTAGGAAATAATCCTAAATCTATATTTTTCTTATCTACATTATCCGAAGGGATTGGTAATCCATTCAATGTAGTCGTTAAATACCGGTCCCCTAAACCTCTTACGTAAATTTGACCTGACCCCTCGGACTTTGACACCCCTGAAATCTTGGTGGTAGCAGCCGAAGCATCAGAAACACCAAGTCTCCCCAACTGCTCCGCTCCAATACTTTCAACCACGGTTACAGCCTTTCTTTGATCTAAAAGCAATGCTACTTCAGAATCTTTACGGGCAACGGTGGTTACGACCACTTCATCCAGAGCAAAACCTTGAGAAGCGCTCATCGGTACATCTACGTTGGTCACCTTATCAGCAACTACTTCAACATTAGGTATTTCAATGGTTTCATACCCTAAAAAACTGTAAACTACGGTGTAAACCCCAGGTTCCACATTTGCTATTTCATACAACCCGTCAAAATCAGAGGTTGTTCCTTGTGTAGTACCTTTTATAAGTACGTTGGCAAAGGCTAACGGTTCATTATTTTGCTCTTTGTCAATGAGTTTTCCCACGATACTTCCAGTGGTAGATTGGGCGGTTAGGCTAAGTGTTAGTAGCAGACCCAATATGGTCAAATAGTGTTTCATTACTAGGTAAGTATTTGGCGCAAAGAACGCGAGGGGCTGTAAAAGCGATGTTAGCAACGTGTTAAGAGTTTATTCCAAAAATGTTACAATAATGTTATGAGATTAAATGAATGTTAAGCGTTTATGCTGTTATCGTATTATCTTTACATTTGGGCCGTTAATGCTAAATCTGCCATCCTATGAAAACAAAAGACATCAGAATTCTGTTAGTGGATGATGAACCTGATATCTTGGAAATCGTGAGTTATAATCTCACTAGTGAAGGATACGAAGTCTTTACGGCCAAGAACGGTGCTGAAGGAGTGGCCAAAGCGAAAAAAAAACACCCTCACCTTATTATATTGGATGTCATGATGCCTGAAATGGATGGCATTGAAGCTTGCGAAATCTTGCGCGGCACCCCCGGACTGGAAAATACCATTATTACGTTTTTGACGGCACGCGGAGAGGATTATTCCCAAGTGGCGGGATTTGATGCCGGAGCAGATGACTACATTACCAAACCCATCAAGCCGAAGGTTTTGGTGAGCAAGGTAAAAGCCTTGTTGCGACGCTTGAAAGAAGATAAGGCAGAGGTTGAAGATATTGTGAAAGTAGGCAATATCGTTATCAATCGCGAGGAATATAAAATTGTCAACGACGGCAAGGAAATCATCTTACCCAGAAAGGAATTCGAACTCTTATCCTTATTGACTTCAAAACCTAGCAAAGTCTTCAAAAGAGAAGTGATATTAGATAAAGTTTGGGGTAACGAAGTGGTCGTAGGCGGTAGAACCATCGACGTCCACATTCGAAAACTACGTGAAAAAATTGGCGACCATCATTTCAAAACCGTAAAAGGGGTGGGCTATAAGTTTGTCCTTTAATGGCGATACAAACCCGGAAGTCATATAAGTTTGCTTTACGTTCTTCTTTGCTGATTACCATTGCTTTAAATGGATTGCTGATTGTTTCCATGGCGGTTATAGAGCATTGGAATTGGCCTTTTCTGCTCATCTATGCTCCGATTTGTTTCATTATCTCCTTTTTAATCATTCAAACTCGGGTTGAGCGTTTCATTTACCGACGTATCAAAAAGATATATGATGATGTTTCGTTACTGGAGTCTTCTACCTTTTCGTCCAAACCCGTAACCACTGACATGAAAACCTTGACTCAGGAGATTGAAAAATTTGCCGAGGACAAAAAAATTGAGATAGATACGCTAAAAATCCGGGAGGAATACCGAAAAGATTTTTTAGGAAACGTATCCCATGAATTGAAAACTCCCTTATTCACTGTGCAGGGATATATTCTCACCTTATTGGATGGTGCCATAAACGACAAAAAGGTTCGTGATAAGTATCTGGCTCGGGCCAATAAAGGGGTAGAACGATTGATTTACATCGTCCGCGATTTAGATTTGATAACCAAATTAGAGGTGGGCGGTCTAAAATTGGAGCGGGAAACCTTTGATATCATTGAATTGGTCCAGAATGTTTTTGACCTACTTGAGATGAAAGCCGCAGAAAAGGAGATTTCCTTGACTTTCGATATGGAGTACAATACCCCCATTTGGGTAAATGCGGACAGGGAAAAGATTCAGCAAGTAGTCAGTAACCTATTGGTAAACTCTATCAAATATGGATACCCAAAGGGAACGACCGAAGTAAGTGTCGAAAACCTTATCAAAAACAAGGTGATTATTCGCGTTACCGATAATGGAGAAGGAATTCCCAAAAAACATATTCCACGTCTTTTTGAACGCTTTTATAGGGTAGACCAAAGTGGAAGTCGCAAGGAAGGCGGCTCTGGTTTGGGGCTTTCCATTGTGAAGCACATCATTGAGGCCCACGATGAGAAAATCTATGTGGAAAGTGAGGCCGAGGTGGGCTCCGAGTTTTCTTTTACGTTGGAAAAAACCTCAAACAGCGGATCATAGTCCGTTTGCATTTCGAATGCATCCAGCCCTTTGAATTCGGATATACGTTTCAATTCGGATAAAGTGAAATCTTCTTGCTTACAAAATGGCACTAACTCCTGTTTTTGTAACCGTTTGGCCAAATATTCTTGTTCATATTGCCCTGGGGTTGGAATGAAAAATGCCTTCTTTTCCAATTTCGCCAAATCCATTACAGTGGTATAGCCCGACCGACAAAGCACTTGTGCACTGCTGTTTAGGGCTTCTTCCAGCGTTTTGGATTGCATAAAGTTGTAGACTGTAATTTGTCCCTTGGCCAATGGAATTTCTGAACAAGTCTGTTCCGCTTCAATTTTGCCCTTTACGAAAAGCACTTTTCCATCAAATTGCTTCAGTTCTTCCAGTAATTTTTCCTCCAAAAACGTCCGTTGCGGTTCAGGACCGGAAAGCAACACCATCAAATCATATTTCAAAGGAATGTCTTTCTTTTTGAATCGACTTAGCGGACCTAAATAAGCAATGTGCAACTTGGTCTTTTTCAAGTGTCCCAACTTTCCGGTAAGGTTGGGTTTGCCTTCCACATCAGGAACCCAGCATGCATCAAACTTTTTGATGATTTTTTGATGCGCTTTAGAACTCATCCAGGTAGTATTTCCTGAGAGTACATTTAATTGGTGGGTGATAAAAACACAGGGGATTTTCTTGGAATAGACTCCCAAACGGTTGTCCGAAATGATGCCATCCAATTCATGCTTTTTAATCAGTTTTTTGATTTCCTTCTTTTCGGCGCGCATGGCTTTAATCACCTTCGGAGAATCCCAAATCATCTTTACTTTAAAGTTCCGTCCCTTTTCAGCATATTTGATTTTATAAGACGACAACTCAAAAGCGGGGAGGTTGGGAAACTCCTTTTGTAACAAGGCAAGAGCTACCCCGTCGGAAGCTAAAAAAGGCTGGTGGCCACGTTCCAGCAAAGCTTGAATAATAGGGATGCAACGGGTGGCATGTCCCAATCCCCAATTCAAGGGGGCTACCAGAATTCTTTTGGAATTTTGCATTCTTGCAAGAAACACTCTGAAGATTGCCTTTGTATTTCCTTAGTTTTGCCAAAAGATTAAATTTTCAATGGCCAAGTGCAGCTATGGGCAGTAAAAACAAACTAAAACGCTTCAAGGAAAACGAAGATTTTTCCAATGTTATCCAACCGAAACGGGAAGAAATTCTGGAAGGATTTGAGTGGAAAGGTCGTTGGAGTGCGTATTTTGGAAACGACCGTCCCATAGTTTTGGAGTTGGGCTGTGGCAAGGGTGAATACACCGTAGGTTTGGCTCAAAAATTTCCCCAGAAAAACTATATCGGAATCGATATCAAAGGGGCCCGTTTTTGGAGAGGGGCGAAATCGGCATTGGAAATGAACCTTTCCCAAATAGCCTTTTTAAGAACCCAAGTCGAGCTGGTTGACCAACTGTTTGACCAAAACGAGGTGCATGAAATCTGGATTACGTTTCCTGACCCACAAATCAAATACAAGCGCACCAAACATCGCCTGACAAATCAGGATTTTCTTGAAAAATACAAACGGATTTTGGTGCCAAACGGCCTAGTACACCTTAAAACCGATAGCGAATTTATGCACGGATATACATTAGGCCTTCTTCATGGGCTAGGACACGAAATCATCTATGCCAATCATGATGTGTATCGAAATGAGGGTAGCCCTAGGGAAGTATTGGACATTCAAACTTTTTATGAAAAACATTACCTTGAAGAAGGAAAACCAATAACCTACGTGCAGTTTAGATTGCACTAACCAATGATTCACATACTTATCCTATTTTTTGCCACTTTTTCTGCGGCCTTTATGGCTACGGTACCCCCTGGATTGCTGAATATGAATGCGGCGAAAACCAGTGTTGAAAAGGGTAAATTAAATGGCGTGGTGTTCAGTTTGGGCGTGTCTACTATGATTATGCTGCAAGCTTACGTGGCAGTTTGGATTTCCAAATTCTTGTACAATAATCCAGAGGTTATCGACCTTTTGCTGAAAATTGCTTTGGGGGTTTTTGGCTTTTTTGCGGTTTACTTTTTTGTGGTGGCCAAGCGTAAAAATGCAACGCCAAAAGCAGAAGTACGGGTCAGCAAAAAGAACAGTTTTTTCAGGGGGATGCTCTTAGCTGCCCTTAACCTGTTGACCATTCCTTATTATAGCGGACTCAATGCCATGTGGAATGAGGCGGGATGGATTAAGTTTGAAACCGCGGACATCGCCACCTTTGTTTTTGCTGCTGGAACGGGTACCTTTTCTGTACTGTATCTGTATACGTTTTACTTCAATAAATTGGAAACCAAATCAAATCGGTTTTCCAAAAACTCCAATTATATCTTGGGAGCATTGATGGTCCTATTGGTTATCATTACCTTGATTCGAATATTGTATCGCTGATGGCTGAAGAGAATTTTTTTGATAAAGTATACCAAGTTGCCCAACAGATTCCATATGGTCGGGTGACGAGTTATGGGGCTATCGCCAAATACCTGGGTGCAGCGCGAAGCGCGCGAATGGTAGGGTGGGCTATGAACAATTCTGTGGGGAAAGATGTGCCAGCACATCGTGTCGTTAATCGTGTCGGGGTTCTTACCGGAAAACACCATTTTGATGGAACCAATCTCATGCAACAATTGCTGGAAAATGAAGGTATTGAAGTGCAGGACAATCAAATTGTCAACTTTCAAGAACACTTCTGGGATCCTGCAAAGGAACTTCCTTCGATGGATTAACAAATGGAGCTTCTTCTACCATAATTCAAGCTGATTAGGGTATCTTCTTTTTCAATCGCCAAGGTCTTTACTCTGTGGCACTTGCCGTATCTTTGTAAGACTTTTTAAGTAAAGACGACAGCAACAAAAAGAAATTCATGAAGCTGAGCAAAAACGATGTTTTAAAAGCATTGGAAAAGATTACGGTTCCCGGAGAAGGCCAAAACATGGTGGAAAGTGGTGCGGTAACCAATGTTCAAGTATTTGGAGATGAGGTTGAAGTGGATTTGACCATCAAAAACCCAAGCCTTCAGGCCCGGAAAAAAGCTGAAGTTGAAATTCTCAAAATCATACACCAAGAGGTATACGCAAAGGCTAAAATTAAGGTCAACCTAAAAGTTGATGCCCCAGCTAAGGCCAAAGTGAACACCATTAAAGGAAAGCCCATTCCGGGAATCCAAAACATCATTGCGGTGGCTTCTGGAAAAGGAGGTGTGGGAAAGTCTACGGTTACCGCTAACCTTGCGGTGACACTGGCCCAAATGGGCTTTAAGGTAGGTTTGTTGGATACGGATATTTACGGTCCTTCCATGCCTATTATGTTTGATGTGGCGACAGAACGCCCATTATCCGTAGATGTGGACGGGAAAGCGAAAATGAAACCGGTTGAAAACTACGGTGTGAAACTACTTTCAATTGGTTTTTTCACCCAACCCAATCAAGCCGTTATCTGGAGAGGGCCTATGGCGTCAAAAGCGCTGAACCAAATGATTTTTGATGCGCACTGGGGGGAGCTGGACTTTTTAATTTTGGATTTGCCTCCAGGGACGGGGGATATCCACTTGAGTATCATGCAATCCTTACCGGTAACGGGTGCGGTAGTCGTTAGCACACCTCAAGAGATTGCTTTGGCTGATGCGCGAAAGGGTGTCGCGATGTTCCAACAAGAGGCAATAAATGTTCCTGTTTTGGGAATCATAGAAAATATGGCGCATTTTACGCCTGAAGAATTGCCTAACAACAAATATTATATCTTTGGCCAAGATGGTGCCAAAAACCTCGCAGAGGACTTAGAGGTACCGTTCTTGGGGGAATTACCCCTTGTACAAAGCATTCGCGAAGCAGGAGATGTGGGACGCCCCGCTGCCATGCAAACGGCAACTCCCGTTCAGACCGCTTTTGAAACCATAACCAAAAACGTGGTGCAAGAATTGGTGAGGCGAAACATGGATTTACCGCCCACGGAAGCAATAAAAATTACCACAATGGCCGGATGTGCCGCTGTAAACAAGAAGTAAAATGACATCAGAGGAAATTCGAAACAACGTTGAAAAGGCTTTAGATGAAATACGACCCTTTCTACAAAGCGATGGTGGAGATATATCGTTGATTTCCATTGACAACGATAGCTCAGTAAAGGTGCGTTTGGAGGGCAACTGTATTAGATGCAGTGTGAACCAAATGACCTTGAAAAGCGGAGTAGAAATGACGATAAAAAAGTATGCTCCCCAGATTGAGGAGGTCATTAACGTAAGCTAGGAGGCATCCCAATTTCAAAAGGCTACAAACGGATAGCAGCACGCCAGCTGTTATCCTTCTCAAATTATTTTAACCGTAACGTCCAAATTTTAGTTAGTAGGACATGTCCGATGTAAAAATCAAAATCACAGACAGAGAAGGTGTGCTTCATGAAGTAGACGCGCCCACCGATATGAACATGAACCTCATGGAAGTGGTCCGGTCATACGAACTGGCTCCTGAAGGTACCATCGGAATTTGCGGGGGAATGGCTATGTGCGCGTCGTGCCAGTGTTACGTGCAGTCTGAACATGATTTACCCGAAAAATCAGATGATGAAGAAGCAATGCTAGCCGAAGCGTTCAACGTAGAGGATAACTCCAGATTGGGTTGTCAAATCCATATTACGCCAGAACTTGAGGGATTGGAGGTAGAATTGGCTCCTGAAGAACTTTAGATTCTGGCTTGGTAGGTAAATAGGTTGTAGTACCGTCCTTTGGAAGCAATCAAGTCATCGTGCGTCCCCTTTTCGATAATCTTTCCGCTTTCAATTACTAGAATACAGTCCGCTTTGCGAATGGTACTTAGCCTGTGAGCGATGACAAAAGTGGTTCTTCCCTTGGTAAGTTCCACCAAACTTTTTTGAATAAGCGCCTCCGATTCTGTATCCAAGCTTGAGGTTGCTTCATCCAGAATCAAAATTTTAGGGTCCGCCAAAACAGCACGTGCAATAGCGATTCGTTGACGTTGCCCCCCTGAAAGTTTCACCCCACGTTCTCCGATAAGGGTATCCAGTCCTTCTTCAAATCGGTCAGTAAACTCATTCACATATGCCGCGTTGACCGCATTGATCAATTCCTCTTCAGTAGCATTCGGTTTTGGAAAAAGGATGTTTTCTCGAATCGTTCCTTCAAACAGGAAATCATCTTGCAAAACTACCCCCAAATGTTGTCGGAAACTGTTAAGGTCGACTTTAGCCATATCAATACCATCGATAGTGACTTTTCCGGATTCCGGGACTAAAAAGCTTGCCGCTAATCCAGCAATGGTTGATTTTCCCGAACCAGAACTTCCTACCAAAGCGATCACTTGACCTTGCTTTGCTTCAAAATTGATATCGTGCAACACCGTTTCATCTTCTTTATAAGCAAATGAAACATTGTGAAAGGCAATATCTCCCTTTATTCCTTGGAGTTGAATAGTCCGGTCCGTAGCCTCAGCTTCTGTAGTTTCGTTCATCAACTCTTCCGTCCGGTCTAGGCCAGCCAACGCTTCAGTGAGTTGACTCCCCACGTTGCTCATTTGAACGATGGGCGCAATCATGAGCCCCAATAAAATGGTAAACTGAACGAATTCCCCAACGGTCAAACTACCTTCTATAATTTGATAACCCCCAAAACCCATGACACTTGTCGTGGCAACGCCCAACAAAAAGGTAGAGGAGCTCGACATAAATGCCGTGGTCGTCAGGCTCTTCTTTACATTTTGGTACAGACGGTCAACACCAATTTCAAAAACAGCTTCTTCCTGTTTTTCCGCATTGAACCCTTTTATGACACGAATACCACCAAGGGTTTCTGTCAACCTCCCTTTGACTTCTGCATTTATTTTCCCGCGATTTCGAAAAATCGGTCGGATGATTTTAAAAGCCTTCAAGGCAATTACAGCAAACACGACCAACGGAATAAATGTAATGAGTGTCATAGGAACACTGATGTCCAATAGAAGTACCAAAGAAACGATGGCAGTGATGGTTCCTCCCACCAATTGCACCAACCCCGTTCCGATTAGGTTTCGTACGCCTTCCACATCAGACATGATTCGAGAGACCAAAGCCCCAGCTTTAGTATTGTCAAAAAAACTGATAGGAAGCGCCAAGACCTTTTTTTGAACCTGCGCCCTGAGCTCGGAAATCAAATATTGGGCTTGCACGCTCACAATTCGCGTAAGCAAAAAAGAGGTTATGGCTTGGACCAAGATGGCCAACATCACTCCCGCCACCAAATATTTAAGCATCGAAAAATCTTTATTGACAATCACATCGTCAATAAGATACTTGGAGGCAATAGGGGCTACAAAACTTGCCGTTTTGCTAATTGCAATCAACAAAAGCCCTATCATCACCAGTTTGCGTCTGGGCCAAATAATAGTTTTAAAAGCCTTGAGGATACTTACTTTATTCTTCGACATATTTCAACATAAAAAGCACTGCAAGGTAGTCCAAATTTTAGGGTTGTAAAACCTTGTCAGCACCTTCATTCTTCCATTTTTTTCTTGTTATCTTCAAAGCATATTCAAATGGGTTTTTCATGCGTTTAAGGATTTTCTTTTTAGTATTCGGATGGTGTGTTTTTGCGGTGGGTCAAAACACTGAAGTAATGCGTTGGGAAACCCAAGCCGAAAATGTCACGATTATTCGAGATGATTTCGGAGTACCTCATATTTACGGTAAAACGGATGCGGATGCTGTTTTTGGTCTGTTGTATGCGCAATGCGAAGACGACTTTAATCGAGTAGAACAGAATTACATTTGGGCTATTGGTCGTTTGGCAGAGGTGGAAGGAGAGGAAGCGTTGTACAGTGACTTAAGAGCAAGGCTTTTTATGACCAAGGCAGAAGCGATTGCTGAGTATGAGAACAGCCCACCTTGGTTAAAGAAGCTTTGTGTTGCTTTTGCGGATGGCATCAACTACTATTTGCACACGCATCCTGAAGTAAAACCCAAACTACTTACGCATTTTGAACCCTGGATGCCCTATTACTTTAGCGAAGGAAGTATAGGCGGAGATATCGAGCGAGTATCTACAAGAAGGATAAAATCTTTATACAGCAATAGCATTTTAGCAGCGAAACCTGAGGATACCAAGATTCCCGAACCCCAAGGCTCGAATGGGATTGCGATTTCAGGGGAATTGACCCAATCTGGAAATACCTTATTGCTTATCAATCCTCATACTTCATTTTACTTTAGAGGGGAAGTTCACGTAGTAAGCGAAGAAGGTTTGAATGCCTATGGAGCAGTCACCTGGGGTCAGTTTTTTGTGTATCAAGGATTTAACGAAAAAACAGGGTGGATGCATACCTCGACGTATACCGATGTATTGGATGAATATCGAGAGACCATTATTGAAAAAGAGGATGGTTTGTATTACCAATATGGCGATGAGCTTCGAAAAGTAAAAACAGATACGGTAAGGCTAAAGTTCAAAAGTGGTAATGCCCTAGTGGAGAAAGCATTTCCGACTTATCACACCCATCATGGACCGGTAACCTATCAAGAGGGAGACAACTGGGTAGCCACGGCAATGATGTGGGAGCCCATGAAAGCTTTGGAGCAGTCCTACATTCGGACGAAGCAATCGGGTTACGAGGGCTTTCGGAAAATGATGGATATCCGAACCAACTCGTCCAACAATACCGTTTACGCTGACGCCGAAGGAAACATTGCTTACTTCCACGGGAATTTTATTCCGGTTCGAGACACTATTTTCGACTTTACACAATCCGTAGATGGAAGCAATCCTGCGACCGACTGGAAAGGTTTGCATACGGTAGATGAAAACATCTTGATTCTAAACCCGGGGAACGGTTGGATTCAAAACTGTAATTCTACGCCATACACCGCCGCATTGGAATTTAGTCCAAAACGAGGGGCGTATCCGAAATACATGTCCCGGGACCAAGAGAATTTTCGAGGCGTACATGCCATTGATTTATTGAAGGACAAAAATGATTTCACTTTGGAAAGCCTGATTACCTTGGCACATGACCCGTATTTGCCTGCTTTTGAGGTGTTGTTGCCGAAGTTGTTCAAGGCACATCAAAATGTGCCAAACGAAAGTCTAGCCCAAGCGATTTCACTACTGAAAGATTGGGATTACAAAACCTCCGAATCTTCAGTGGCGATGACCTTGGCCCATTATTTTGGAACAAAATGTTGGTTATGGGGGGTTACTGGGAAAATAAAGAGAAGACCTAGTTTAATGGAGGTTTTTTCGAGTTTTGAGCAATATGCTTCCGATAAGGAAATCGTAAATCTCTTTTCCGATGTCGTTCTTGAATTAGAGCAAAAATTCGGCACTTGGCAAATGCCTTGGGGTGAGGTGAATCGGTACCAACGCATAAATGGAGATGTGCGTCAAGCGTTTGATGATGATAAGCCCAGCGTTCCGATTGGATTTGCCAGTGGAAGTTGGGGTGCTTTAGCCGCTTATGGAGCTCGCTACGACAATAACACCAAAAAAATCTATGGGACGCGCGGGAATAGTTTTGCTGCGGTGGTTGAATTCGGTGAAAAAGTAAAAGCCAAGACCATTCTCGCTGGAGGACAAAGCGGGGACCCTAAATCACCTCACTTTGACGACCAAACAGAACTATATGCTACCCAAAAATGGAAAGAAGCTGCATATTATAAGGAAGATGTTTTGAAAAGGGCAAAGCGTACGTACAAACCAGGAGAGTAGAACTTATTCCGAAGCTTCTTCATCACCATCTTTAACGACTATCAAACTTGCGACTGAACCGGTAGACAGATTCCATCTATTGTTATGAATGACTTCACCTTTATCATCGGTCACTACGACTTGTGCCGTATTTGGGCCTGACGTCCCTTGGTTGAGGGCTTCGAAATCCAAACGGTTGAATCCTTTAATCAGGTCGATGTTGATACCTTTAAAACCACCGGTAAGTAAAATATTAGGTTCTACCACCACACCATTCAAGGAAATCTTCACTCGGTCCCCATCCACATACTCATGGTCACGACAAACAATTCCAACAAACTTGGCGTTGGTCTTCACGTCCCCTAAGTATTGATCTCCGAAATGCTCTTTGGAACCTTTCTTTTCTTTCTCACCTACCTTGGGGTCAATTTTCAAATCATGCCCAGCTTGCACCAGCTCTTGGTCTGGAAGCATTTTTACACCCGGCTTTTCCTTTGAAATCAAATTGTTGTCTATCACCGAAGGCATGCGTAGCACGCTACCTTGGTTAGAAGTAGTTATATCGAGGTTATTACGTTCTCCAATCTTCAAGGGTTTGGTTGTGGGAATATCACCCTGCGCCCAGAGCGTAGTAAATCCCAAACCGCTCATCATTCCAAAAACAATCCACTTTTTCATAGCCTGCGTATTGACGTCAGTCCACTAAAGGTAGCAAATACCCTGCCAGTTTGTTAATAAAATCACGTTAAATCGATGAACAAACTAGGGTGTCGTTAAAATCATCACAAACAGAATTTGATAGAACGGATGGGAATGATGCTTGATGCAGAAATGACTTAACCTTTAAATCAAAATCAAAATGAGAAAATTTTTACTGGCAACCTTAATGCTAACTACGGTAATGACTATGGCCCAAGAACAAGATGATAGCCTCCTGACCATTCCCAAGGGAACATGGATTTTGGGCGGTAATCTTTCGTTTTTCAACAACACGTCTGATAATGACTTTTCCGATGACTTCAGTAGAAACTCAGAGCGGAGAAATTTTGCTTTTTCACCAAGAGTTGGCTATTCTTTTAGTGATAACTGGACCGTTGGCTTGGTTTCGGAGTATTTTGTGCAAAAAGGAGAAAATGAAGGTATAGCACCTGATGGAGCTATTTCCAACACCGAATCAAAATCTGAAAGTCTTTCATTAGCGCCTTATGTCCGACGGTATTTTGCTATCAATAAGAACCTTGCTTTTTTTGCACAAGGTGAGGTCGGTATATTAAAATCTTGGTCGGAGAGTATTGATTTTGACTCGGATAGGTTTACTTCAGAAGCTGATGGGGTCTTTGTAAATCTGCGCCCTGGCGTCCTGTTTTTTCCAGCTAAAAACCTTGCTTTTGAAACTTCTATTGGACTACTTGGCTATAGGGCTTTGGATAGAGAAGACAGTAATGGTACTACAGCTGAGAATCGAGATTTTAGATTTGACTTCAATAGCTCAAATCTGTTATTTGGACTATCCTATTTCTTTTAAGCAAAAATGGCCCACAACTTAGTGGGCCTTCTTTTTTTTCAACCCAAACAGGGGATGTAGAAAAAACAGTGGCAAAATCACAAAATGGTACAATACCCAGCTGATACCAAAAGTGCCCAAAACAAGCAGGGTGGCCTTCGGTACTAATCCCCAAGACAAATCCATGAGATAATACGCCAGTGCTACGGTTATGGTTTGGTGCAAAATGTAAAATGGGTACACCGCGCGGTTGGCGTACGCAATGGTGCTACTTGGGCGATTCAGAAATTGCGCTCCATATCCAAACAAGACCAGTATCCAAGACCAGAGGTTGGTCATTTTAAAGAACGCTTCTATCAGGTGAATCACTAAACCATCTTCAAAAAACAGCCATATAAGGGTAAGGGCTGTAAACGAAAAAGCCCCAATGCCTAATGCTTTACCTTTAATGTTTTCTAAGCTCGTCCAAAAGGTGTCTCCCGAACTGATGAGCAAAAAACCCGTAAAGAAAAAGACCAAATAGTAAGCAATAGCATACCAATCACCCACCAATGCATGGTTGACGGGAAAGAAAGACTCTATAAAAACTTCAATCAAATAGATTGGGATAATGAAAATGTAGAGTCCTAGCGGTTTTGCGATACTATTTTTGATACGCTGCACGAAACGATTTCCAGGTTTGCGGAGCCTCAGAAATATTGGCGCAAGTACCAACGAGAACAAAAAGAGGTAAGGCAAAAACCAAAGGTGGTGCCAACTGAAGTTTCCTTCGGGATAGATTCCATCAAAAGCAATTGTGGTATAATAGTCAAAGTAAGACCCCACAAAATCCCCATCAGCTAGCCGTTCGAAATATACTTGGGGGGGGACAATAAGCACCATACCAACCACTAATGGAATGGCTAACCGGAGGTAACGTTCTCCAATAAAGCGACCAAGACTTCGACTACCTAGCGCATAGTAGGTGCCCATTCCGGAAATCACAAAAAGTATAGGGAGCCGCCATTGGTTCAAGAATATCATCGGCCAACGGAGCCACTCGTAAATCACATTGTTTTTGATATGCCAACCCCAGGGAACGAAAAACATACCTACGTGGTAAAAAATCAAGAGTCCAAATACAATGACCCTAAGCCAGTCCAAATCATAACGTCGAATTTTTGTTTCCATGATGAATGAATTTTCGACCAAATTATTTGGCTTTGATAGGGTGGTCCAAAAAATTGGAGCCCGAAGCCGTCCGGAATTACAATATCGGAGGTATTAGGAAGATTTATTTGCGCTGTGAAGCTTAACGAAGGCTGCAGGAGAATGGCCTGTATGTTTTTTGAAAGCTTCGTAAAGTGTTGATTTTGAAGAAAAACCAACGGTTTCTCCGATAGCCTCAATCGTTAAATGGGCATACTCGGAGGCCAACAAGCGAGATTTTAAGGTTTCTACCCTTTTTTGATTGATATAGTCATTGAACCGACCTCCTGTTTCCAAATTGATGGTTTTGGAGAGTAAGTTGGGTGAGGTGCCTAAGGTTTCCGCAAGGTCCTTCAGGCTCGCTTTTTCTTTTAGAAAATAAGCGTTCTGGGATACGGCTTCTTCAATTCGCACAAAAGAAAGACTTTCTCCTTTTAAGGTTTCGTATTTGTCGGCCACCCATGATTTTTCAAAAAAACGGGATTCAATCAAAATCAATGCGGTAGCTGAGAAAGTGATAAGGGTATTGAAAAGGGAGATGTAATGGTCTCCGGCATCATCCTCAAAACGATAGAAAACCGTGAACACCAAAACAAAAAGCATGAGCAGAATTAAGACAGAGTTTCGCGTAAATTGATACTTAGCCTTCTTTTTATTGGCAGGGTAGGCCAAAATACGTTTCCGTTCTTTCCAGACCAAAACCCCACAGAAAATGGTGTAGGTCAAGAAACTCAATAGCACCATAAGATGAAACCTATCTTTAAAAATATGATAGGTATAATCCATGGATTCTGTGACATTGGCTCTCTCCATATCCCTGAAATAGGCACCCAAATACGCATTTACCTTAACCGATAATGGGGCCAGGTAGTACTGTATTTGCGAAATGGCATATAGCAACGGTATCAGAAAATGAATTGCCATTTGCTTTAGGGCAACGGATTTTCGCCGGAGCAACTGATACACGAAGAAATAGAATAAGGGTCCAATCAGCAGTACAAGAGGTTCGCTGGAATCATTGAAATAAATGGCATACTTCATTAAACCCGTGTAACAAGAAAAATTATCTAAGAAAATTAGACTCTGCACTAAAAAAGTCCAGGCTAGGAAATAAAGGGCGCTGTTGCTTTTTGCGCGCAAAAACAGGATTCCACTGAGAAAGAAACCTTGAAAAACACCTAGAAATGTCAGGTAAGAGGCCCAGTCATGCCGAACTGGGATTTGATTTAGAATGTGTTGAACCTGTTCTTCCATTAGTTTTCCTGATAATCCAAAAGTTTTTCAGGGCCTTCTAAAAGCACGCGGACAATTTGCAACGTACCGTCGTTCTTCGTTGAAATCTGCCATTTGATTAAGGAAATCTTCCCGTTTTCAATTTCAATACCGGTAATGCTTCGCGGGTGTACACAACTACCATCGTTGAAAAAAGGAATTTGCCCTGGTTCGGGAAAACGCGGTCGGTGGGTGTGTCCCGCAATAGTTAATAATAAGTCTTTCGAGAGAATCCAACGCTTGATGCGCTTTTCGATACGAATGAGTTCCTTATAATTTTTCGCAGGACTTGTAGGGTCGGCAATGCCCACAATTTGTAAGGGCTTCCAAAGAATCCTGACCAAAAAACGACCGATACGCCAGCAAACATAGTTCCACCAATCGGCTTGGTGGCCGTGGGCGCAAAAGATTTCTTGTCCCGTTTCATTATGCTTTAAAACCAGCGCTTCGTGATAGGTAATTCCCTCAAACAGGGCTTTGTCCTCACCGTCAATCGGTTCGAAGTACTTGGATAAGTGCTTGTTGACATAATTGGGGTCTCGGTACACCATATCGTGGTTGCCCCAAACCATGTGTAGGCGCTTTTCCATATGATATTGCCGTAAAAGCTGGAACACATTTTTATGCGCTTCAAAAATGGACGAAAAACCTAGGTTCTCCCAAAGTTCATCACCGTCGCCCAACTCGCAATACTGAAAGCCATTGCGGTAATAGTGGCTTAAGGCATGAAAATAAATGTTCCGATTGTTCGCAAAATCATCAGCAAAACTATTGTCTCCTCGATGGCAATCACTGAAAATAATAAACTTGGAAGTATCATCAAACGCTACGGTTTTGGCGTTGTCATAAGCTCGGTTTAGCCGTTTGAAAGAGGACATGGAACAAATTTCATTAAATATCCAAAAAATGCCTTCAATTCCATAAAGATTCTGTTAACACGGCTGAAACCCTGCTTTTTGTAACTTTACCGTTACTTCTACGACTAAAACTGATATGAAACAGGACACCAACCTCGAGAGTCCCATGGTGCAGCTGGTAAGTTTCAATAAGCTATTGGAACATTACGATGAGCAGTTGAATGGTGACGACCCTAATTTAGCACATCGGGCGAAGTACGTTTTGGATGCACAGAAACCTTACCCTGAACTGCGGGAGGGTTTTTCAGATATAAGCCTTTTAGAAAAGCACAAAGATGTTATTCGCATTATTTTGGCGGATACATTCTCATCAGTGTTGACAAAGAACGAAATCAAAACGGCCTCTGTACCGTTTGACAATTTGGTTTTTAATTCTTCGGAAAGGTTCCAGAATATTTTGAAAGATGCCGGTGAAGATTACGAACTCTCTATTCGAAATCTTCCGATGGATATTAACTACATCATGAAATGTACCGTAGTGCTTTCTTTTCACTACGGTTTTAGTATCGATTTTAAACGTCCATTCTTTTATGATATTCCGGATGCCAATGGCATCATGCGGCATTATCGCATTCTTTACAATGTGGATTTTATGGAGATTCATACTACGGAAAAATCCAAGGAATTGACCCAAGAAGATGTCGACGAACTATTGGAAAACTTTGAGGATATTGAACTTTGGAAGGAAAAAATTCCACCAAATAGTTTTATCTCCAAAGGCTTCGTGATTTGCAATATGTTCGATGTGACGGCGGAGCATTCCATTTCGGAAATCAAGTCTACTCTTATCGGGAGCAATAAGCGCGGAAGTGAAAACTTCATGGATAGTTTTCAGGAAACCTTCCGCTCGCTTTTCAACCTGCAAAACATCAAAGTAGGTTTTACAGGCTACGATATACACACTGACCGCTTCCTAAAGATTTATGGGAAAGGAATCGAAAGCTACATTTTGAAAGGTAGTGAGATGGAATCCTGTGATAGGGTTTTGTGTGACGGTTCCTACACCAGTTTGTTGGAAGACAGCACCTATTTTACCATATCGAACGTAGACAAATACTACGAAAAGTCCAATGGGGCTCAACCTTATAAAAACCTAAAGGAGCAAGGCATCAAGAGTGTGATTCTCGCGCCTATAGCTGAGGATGGAAATCTCCTTGGGGTATTGGAGCTGGTCTCCACAAAGGTCAACGAACTGAATGGCGCAAATGCCAATAAGTTGGAAGATGTAATGCCATTCATTGTTTCTGCGGTACTCCGTTCCATTGAAGAGGAGGAAAACCTCATTGACGCCATCATACAACACGAGTGTACTACGGTACATTCTTCGGTCTACTGGAAATTCCAGGAAGAAGCCAAACGGTTTATGGCGGATGAACTTTCTGGACAGCAACCCCAGTTCAAGGAGATTGTCTTTAAAGACGTCTACCCACTGTATGGGCAAGTTGACATTAGGGAATCAGCTAAACAACGAAACCTTTCGATTCAACGGGATTTGATGATTCAGTTATCGGAAATCAAGGACGTGCTGCAATCTGCATTTGACAAGTTCAAGCTTCCGATTTACGATGAATTGATGTTCCGTGTGGACAATTATCTCAATGAAGTCAAAGAAGCCTTGTTTACGCAAACAGAGCAGGCCGTATATGATTTTGTCAGGGAGGAAATCAATCCGGTTTTCAAGCATTTGAAGGCACTGGACAAAGATATGGGCAAAGCCATTGACCAGTATGAGAGTCAAATTGATTCGAAAACAGAGTCGTATTATGACCATCGACGCAATTATGACGAAAGTGTTATGGAGGCGAATATGGAACTGGCGACCGTTTTGGACAAAAAACAGCTTGAAGCCCAAGAAATGTTTCCGCACTACTTTGAACGGTACAAAACGGATGGGGTAGAGCACAACATGTATATTGGTTCTTCTATTTCACAAGACCTTGCATTTGACCCACTATACTTGAGCAATTTAAGATTGTGGCAATTGCAGGTGATGTGCGATATGGAAAACAAATACTACGCGCTAAAGCCAAAGCTTCCGGTGAAATTGGATGTAGCTTCATTGATTCTGGTATATAGTACCTCTTTGGGGATTCGTTTTCGAATGGATGAAAAACGATTTGATGTCGACGGCACATACAACGCCCGCTACGAAATCATCAAAAAGCGTATCGACAAATCCTACATTAAGGGAACCAATGAGCGCTTGACCCAAAAAGGGAAACTTGCTATTGTGTATTCCCAGCGAAAAGATGAAAAGGAGTATTTACGTTACATCACTTTCTTGAAAGCCAAAGGCTATTTCACCAACAATATTGAAATCGTTGAGCTAGAAGGTTTACAAGGGGTAACAGGACTTAAGGCGATTCGCGTTGAGATTTTGTACACCAAAGACAAGAAAAAAGAGCGTACGTATACCTATGAGGATTTAATGGCGGAATTGAAATAATCAGAACGTCATTCGGTCGGGACCAAAAAAGCGGAACGCAATTCCAAAAGCGATTACGGAAACAATCATACCTACCATGAAAATGTTGTAGGTGAGCCTCAGAATTTTGTACTTTTTATCCAAAACCAAGCCTAAAAAGTAAAGGTCTTTGGTAAGGGAGGAGTATACGTATTCTTTGTCTTTGACCAGCTCTTGAAGGGCCCATTCGTATTCAGGTAATTCCATTTTATGGAAGTTCCCAAAAAAGAGCAAGTTCACTTTTTTGTCCTTTACATCCTGTTTCGTGAATTTCCCACTGGTTACATTGGGCCGCGTGGCCAAAATGGAAAGCACCATGGATACCACACTAAAAACAATGAAAATAAGAGTGGGATAAATCAAATAGGTATTCGAGGGATTATCCAGTTTTGGGATAAGATTCGCCAAAACCAAGGAAATGATGATGGCGTTTACCGACAACAAAATGTTGGCCTTCGTATCGGCAATATCACTCAACTTTAAGTGATTTTTTAAAGTCACGCGATACAAAGTCTGCACACTTCGGTCAGGACTTTCGCTTTTGTATTTGGCTTTAAGCGCTTCTTTTTTGGCGATTTCTTTTTCGGTCTTTTTCTCTTTGACCAGTTGCTTCAGGTTTCTTTCTTTTCCTTCCAACCAGTTTTCCTGGGCGTAATGCGTGTAAAAACGGTGTTCATTACGAAACATTTTGATGTTTTCGTCACGCCATTCCTTCGCAGAAAAGTCTTTTAACCCCAGCAAGCTCAATTCCTCTTTCAAAAAATCTGTCGTTTCCCAATAGCTTTTTTGAGCGAAGTGTGAGGCATCAGCATCTCGAATGATTTCTTCGTTGAGGTTCTTGGGCTCATGGAACCGTTCGGTCGCCATGATGATATCACAAATGGTATCGGATTGTTCGGAAGGGTATTGATGCAAGTCCAAAAAATCACGCGCAATGCCACAACTACTCTTTTCATGGGTTTCTACGCCTTTGGTATATCCCGTATCATGGAACCAAGCGGCAAGTAACAGCTTTTCATTCTCGGCATCACCCAAATTGTAGTAATTGAGCAATTCTTTAGTACTTTTAACTACACGTTGGGTATGTCGCAAATTGTGATAAAGAAATTTAGTATCAAGCTCATCCTGTAAAAGGTCTGACACATATTTTTCGGCTTTTTCTACGATTTCCGACATAGCTGCTCTTTCAAACCTCCAAAGTACGAAATTTTGAAATCAACCTTTTCAAGTCGAAATACCCACATCTTTCTCACCGCGCTTACCATTTTATTGAGTAGTTGTGCAACGTATGAGGCGAAATATGCACAAGGAATCACTGACCTGAAACCGGAACAGGGTAAAGAAATAGAGCATACCTTTTACCTTATTGGTGACGCAGGAAAATCTCCGGTTGGGGGAATGAACCAAGCCTTGAAAAATTTCAAGCAACACCTTGACCAAGCCGATGAAAACAGTACCGCGATTTTTTTGGGAGACAACATATATCCCGCTGGTTTCCCTTCACCAAAAAAGGAGAAAGAACATAAACTGGCACAAAACCATCTAGATGCCCAACTCAAAACTCTGGAAGAGTTTAAGGGACAACCCATCTTCATTCCTGGAAATCATGATTGGTATAGCGAAGGCCCTAAAGGTGTAAAACGCCAGCAAGAGTATATCGAGGAGGCTTTGGATTCCAAAAAGGTGTTCCAACCCCGAAACGGTTGCCCGATTGAAAAGATTGATATTACCGATAACATCGTGGTTATCGTTCTCGATTCAGAGTGGTATTTGACCGATTGGGACAAACACCCTACCATGAACGATGATTGCGAAATCAAGGATAGGGTACGTTTTTTTGAGGAGTTTGAAAGTCAGGTCAAAAAGAATCTGGACAAAACCATCCTTGTTGCCATTCACAACCCCATGTTCACTTACGGTTCGCATGGAGGGTACTACTCCTTTCATCAGAATTTATATCCGAGCGGGGGTAAAATTCCACTGCCTATTTTGGGGTCCTTCATCAATCTTTTACGAAAGACCAGTGGTGCTTCCATTGCAGACCAGCAAAACGTGTTCTACACTCATTTAAGAAAGAGATTGGTGACCCTTTCCCAATACTCCAATCGCATTCTGTTTGTATCTGGGCATGAGCACACGCTGCAATACAACGTGCAAGAAGGTATTCCGCAAATTGTAAGTGGTTCTGGCGCTAAAAAGGGGGCCACCCGATTAATTCGTGGAAGCCAATTTTCAACGGGTCGTATGGGCCATGCGGTGCTCAATGTATTTACGGATGGGTCTTCTGAAGTTAGCTACTTTTCCCCAAACGAAGTAGAGGGTGAAGAAACCCTGTTCTCCACGGAAGTGCTCCCGAAACAAACCCAATCCGCAGTCAAAAATTATTCGAGAGACGTTCCCACCTATAAAAGCGCTTCTATTTATTCAGATGAGGAAATTGATAAATCAGGTTTTCACAAATGGCTTTGGGGAGAGCGCTATCGGAAGTATTACGCGGTAAAAGTAAAAGCACCGACCGTGCTTTTGGATACACTGTATGGTGGGTTGACCGTAGTTCGAAAAGGAGGGGGGAACCAGTCGAATTCCTTGAGATTGAAGGATGAATCTGGAAGACAGTTCGTGATGCGTGGCCTACGAAAAAGTGCGGAACGCTATCTGCAAGCCATTGCCTTTCAAGAGCAATTTGTCATCGGCGAGTTTGATGAAACCTATACCCAAGAACTTTTATTGGACATCTATACCGGAGCACACCCATATGCGCCTTTTACTACCGCAGCTTTATCAGATGCCGTGGAATTGTATCATACCAATCCAAAACTGTTCTACATCCCAAAACAAAACACTTTAGGGGGTTTTAATTCAGAGTTTGGGGACGGATTGTACATGATTGAAGAGCATGTTTCCGAAGGTCATGACGATTTGGAAAGCTTTGGGAAAACCAAGGACATTGAAAGTACATATGATCTTATCCAGAAACTTAGAAAAGACGAAAAATATAGCTTGGATGCACAAACCTACGTGCGTGCTCGGCTTTTTGATATGCTTATTGGAGATTGGGACAGACATGTGGACCAGTGGCGTTGGGCGGAATTTGAAGATGCCGAAGGCAATGTTTTATATAAACCTATTCCTCGGGACCGTGACCAAGCGTATTCGCTTTGGGGGGATGGTTCAATAGTGGGGCTGGCTTCAAGAGTTGTTCCTAGCCTACGGATATTTGAAGGGTTTGGTGAAGAGATTCGCAATGTTCGCGGTTTTAATTCTTCCCCACGCACCTTTGCGTTGGATATGGCCTTGCTTCCAGAGACCACCTTGGAACAATGGTTGGAGGAAGCTCGTTTCATTCAAAATCGGATAACTCCAGAAGTAATTGATGAAGCCATGTTGGCGTTTCCTGAAGAAGTTCGTGATGAAACGGTTACTGAAATCAAGCGAAAGCTGTTGACCAGAAAGGAGAAGTTGGCGGAAACTGCTGCCACGTATTTTGGGGTCATCAATAAATACAGCGTGGTCACGGGGACAGATAAAGACGACTACTTCGAGATTCGTTCTACCGCTAGCGGTGGATTGGCTATTAAAGGATTTCGTATCAAGAAAGGAGAGAAGGCTGATGTCTTTTTTGACAAAGTTTATAAGCCAGAATATACCAAACAAGTTTGGGTATATGGTTTGGATGACACGGATATCTTTGATGTAAATACCCCTTCCTCAAAAATCAAATTACGCTTGATTGGCGGACAAAACAATGATAGCTACAAAATAGCGGAGGGCTCCAGAAAAGTGTTGGGCTACGATTTCAAAGACAAAAAGAACGATTACAGCGAAGCCTATGGCGGACGAATACATCGCCTTCGGGACTATGAAACGAACACTTATGTTTTTGACAAAATCAAAGCCAGTAACAATCAATTGTTACCTAATTTTGGGTTTAATCCCGACGATGGCATCATTTTAGGTCTTGCGAATACCTATATCTACAATGGATTTCGTCAAAACCCTTTTACGCAACGCCATAGTGTTCAGGCGGGCTACTATTTTGCTACGAATGGGTTTGATGTAAACTACAACGGAGAATTTGCAAATGTCTTTGGCAAAGCCAATTTGGAAATCGCAGCCCGTTTTACCAGTCCTAATTTTGCACGCAACTTTTTTGGTTTTGGAAATGAAACTGTCAACAATGATGAAGAAGAGGAACTTGAATTGGATTTCAATCGGGTGAAAATTGAGACCATTCAATTTGCTCCTGCAGTCGTCTGGAGAGGACGGCAAGGCTCACGGGTTGCCTTAGGGGTTTCCTATGAGCAATATGAAGTAGAAGAAACGGAAGGTCGATTTATAGAAGGGTTTTTCTCTGACCAAGGACGAGACCTTGATCAAGAGTTCTTTGGCGTCTCAGCCGAATATGAATACACTAATTATGACAACGACGCTTTCCCAACCATGGGGATGGATTTCTCTTTGGAAGGAGGCTATCGCATGAACTTGACGGATTCTGACCGTGCCTTTGCCTTCTTGATACCCAGTCTATCCATTACCCACAAAATCACAAGCGATGGGCGTCTTGTACTAGCCAGTCAGGTAAAAGGTCATTTCAATATCGGAGATGATTTTGAGTTTTACCAAGGCGCAAGTATTGGGGCGAATAGCGGATTACGCGGTTTCCGTTTTCAACGGTTCACGGGAAAGACAGCCTATTTTCAAAATACGGATATCCGATACAGCTTTAGAAGGTCCAAAACCGGCTTGTTACCTGTGACCCCCGGATTTTTTGGTGGATTTGATTACGGAAGGGTTTGGTTCCCGGGAGATAGTTCTACCCGATGGCACAATTCATACGGCGGAGGCTTTTTCGCAAATGGGGCCGATATTTTATCGGCAAACCTGGGATTGTTTCATAGTGCAGATGGCCTACGATTTGTTTTTGGACTGGGTTTTGGATTCTAATCCTTCTGAAGCGAATAGGAATACAGATTTCTTCCTTTGGTCTTGGATTGCTCGTCCGCAATAAGCAGTGTGTTTTCGTCCTTAAAGCATATGGATTCTTGCTGGGTCCGATGCAACACATCAATTTGTTCCATCTTGCCTTTAGTGAAATTCCCTTCGGGAAATTCTGTAAACAGCCAAATGTAGCCTGAACCCAATAAAACAACCTTTTCACCACTGGGTGAGATAGCCGCTCCGGTAATGGAACAAAAATCCCGTTCGGTGCAACTGGCAAATTCACCAATCAATTTGGCTTTGTGTTTGCCAGGGGTGTCTGGAATACTATAAACCAGCGCTTTTCCAGTGTAGGGATGTGCTCGGTTTTTGGTAATCAAGAACAAAGTGCCATTATGATGAAAAAAGGCTTCACAATCGAACAGCAGGTTTTTGTCTTTAGGGGGAAATTTCTTTTGTTCTGGATACGAAAACCGTATGGCTTCAGCTTGAATTTTGTCACCTTTTTCCTTTGAGGGATTAGGGACTTTATAAATGCACAAATTCTCTCGTTGGTTGGCATTGTTCCCAAAATCTCCGATGTACAAATTGCCGTCGATATCACGAGCCAAGTCCTCCCAATCTTGGTTTTTGGCATCTTTCACTTTGAGTTGTTGGATGAGATTTGCCTTCGGACCAACGCGGTAGAGGATGTCCTTGTTACCATTGTCTTCTATCACCCAAATCTCACCATCAATGACTTCCATGCCCGAAACTTCACTGAGTTTGGAGGGAAACTTCCCTTCAAAGTTTAAGTCTCCATACCATGGTTTTTGCGCACAGGATTGAAAAACCAGAAGACCCAAAACGGGAAGCAGGAACCTAGTCATTGTTTTCTTTGAGGGGGAGATAAATATCAGCTTTCCAATTCAGCTCGTCCCCTCCCGTGTTGGGATTATTGTGAAACACTTCAATGGGTGTAGGTTCCACAGCGATATTCTCCCGTTTGGCATAATCCATAAGGGCGTACCAAGCTCTATCCGAAGTGATGTAATTTCCGAAGTATTCGGCCTTGAGGGCTCTTTTTCCAAAAATTCGCTTGTATTTGATTTCCGTGTCTTGTGGAAGGTTGTCGACTCGTACAATAGGTTGGGCCAAGTTGTAATAAATACTATCATTTACCCTATCCCAATGGGTCACTTCAACCATAGGCGGACCGTCTAATTGAACTTTATTGGCAAACAACTCACCCGATAAGTAGGTGATGTTCTTCATCATACCACCCGCTTTTTGAAACTGCGTCACCTTCACAGGGATATAACCTATGTACTTGGATTGAAAATCTACTTCACCAATGATGTTTACACGGAAGTTCTCATCATGTTGCTTCAGGTTTTCCATGAAATCCATGACGGTTTTTCGAGAGCGCTTCTCAAAATCAGTATCTGAAAAAGGCACCATGATTTTGTTCATGAGGCTGTGTTCGGTATCCTGAACACTTACCACAACTTGTGCGGTTGAATCGGTTATGGGATTGATTTTCCAGTGGTATACGTGCGTGGAATCGGAAAAGCGAAGGGTCTGGGTGAGTTCCGTCAAATCCTCACCTTCTTGTTGGATGCCTTGAACGGTGTCCAGAGAGGTATCCCAAAGCTTCAAGGTTTGGTTGATTGCCCCAGTAAAGGTAGGTGCCTTAAATCGCACAATGTAATCTGAAGGCTTTAAAAAAAGATACCAAAGCAGGGCTAACAGTAAAACCGAACCTAAACCAATAAAGAATTTTTTCATGTGCGCCTTATTTTGAAGCCACTCGGGTCGGTTGTTCCATGACCAATTTGTTGACGACAAAAGTACCCAAATCACGTCCTTGTTTTACACCGATTTCAACTGCTGCGCGATAGTGGATTCCACCATACATGCGACTGATGGCTGCTTCGTTGGCTGCCTGACGGAATGAAGTAAAAGAACGTACGGGAAGGCCATAGGCCACTTCCGTATCATCGTCGAATGCAAAGTCATTCCCATAGATGCTGGTCAGCGCTTCGGAAGCTGCTCCTGAAACTACGCTATGTCCGCTAGTGTATTCTGGAAAAGGAGGCGTTTGCAGTACCGGTTCCCAACTGTCATCAATATGTTCGTTGATTAAGGTTTCGGGACGAATCAGATTACTTCTATACTTTTCGTCCCAGCAGCTAATGAAACCGTCCGCGATGGCAATGGCCGTTTTCGTGTACGTATACACTGTTTTGGCAGCATCTGCTTTGGAATTTCTAGCTGCGATTTTGGCGATACCAATCCAATGCGCACCTGGAGTGATTTTTTTAGTAGCAAACATCAAGTGTCCTCGAGTTACCGAAACATATGGATTGCAATCCCAGAATTGGGCAATGGCTACTTCTTCTGATTCGTCTCCCTTCTCAGTGATTTCTTTGCTGATGGTATATACCTCTTTTACTTCTTTGAAAAAGTCCGATTCCGGGTCCGTGGAGAATTCGGGCGGAGGCAACGGTTTGAACTGTGCGGAAGAATCAATGGCAAAAGGACGAATCTTGCTCCAATGGGGCTCAATTCCATCCATATACGCCGGGGGAGTAGGTTGCCAGCGCGCTGGGTCATCCGAATACACGGAGAACTTGGGCATGGTTCTGGTTTGCTTGTAATTGTCTTTGTCCATCCAAGCAGCTATATGATTGGCCACATCCAATCCATATTTTTTGGAAGCCTCAAAGGTCATAGTGTTTTTTTCTTCCCAAATGGAATAAAGACTATCGCGATACTGCACGACTTTATCTTCTGAAAAAATCAAACGACGGTTTAGGTCGATATGGGCGATAAGGGCAGCCAATTCAAAGTTCACCGCCTCCGTTTGTTTCGGCTCTGGAATCTCAGTAAGACCATGCAATTGGCCCGCAAGAGAACGGTATTGGTCATTGTTCTTACTGATGATTTCATAAGCAGCTATACTGGGATACGCATAGATACGGCTCGCGACTGGTGGCGAAAAGATATCGTGAATCATCACTTCGGTCACTTTGTCCACCGAACTGTGAAAATCTTCAGCAGTAATTATGATAGGTTCTTGCTTCTTTTGGCAGCTCGCCAAAACAAGTACTAGGATAAAAAGAAAGGTTCTCAGCGTTTTCATCATCTACAACAGTTATTTCTTCAATATTTGATATACTTCTACAGGTTGGTTGTTGAATATGGCGAGCATGTAATCACTGCCATTCATGGATATTGTCGCTAAATGGCGCAATGATTTTTTAGTAAAATCAAGTCCCAAACGATTGCCCAAAATTATGGTATTTTCATCTTTTAGCAAGGCCCCGCTAAAAGCGTCGAATCTACCATGGTATGGTTTGACGCCAAAGTAGTTTCCTCCGATAAGTACTTCTTGTTTTCCATCACTATCAAAATCAAAAGCGGTGAACGCCGTGATGGGCGAAACTTGAAGTGAACTTGCGAAGGGAACGAAAGTAAAACGCCCTTCATCATTCCTTAAAAATCCAGACGCAAGGGTATTCACTTCTAAAAGAGTGGAATTTTCTAATACTTCCGGTTCAAAGAGTTCGGTCAGGGGTTTTCCAGCAAAAGCGGTGTACGAGGTATACTTTTTCCGAATGGATTCAATTTGCTGGGATAAGCCATCTAGCCCTTCGACGGTAAAATAATTTCCATTTTTGGCTATAGCCGTAATGGTTTCCGTTTGGCCATTGCCATCAAAATCATTGAAATAGAGTCGGAGAGGCTTTTCTGCGGAAGCTTTGAATTTGCTATTGGTTCCCCAGTTGCCCAAGAGATAGTCCAAATCCCCATCTTGGTCAATATCAAAGGGAAAAACCGCTTGCCATAGCCCCGTTGCCTCTACTTGAGTAGGTTCGGATAGTTTGCCTTTGTTGTTTTTGAAGATGTATGGGTTCATCCATTCGCCAACCACGATGAGGTCCATCCAGCCATCGTTATCTATATCACTCCACAGCGCATCAGTTACCATTCCTTCAATGGATGGGAAATTCGCTACCTCTGAAAAGGCGCCACTCTGGTTTTGATACAAAAACGAAGGCACGAAGGCACCAAACTCCGTGGTTTTGGAATAGCCACCCACAAAAAGGTCCAAATCTCCGTCTTTATCATAATCACAAGGTTTTACAACACCCGTATTTTGATACTTTTTCGGAAATTCCTTAGGAAATAGAGAATCATTTGAAGTCGTAAAATAACTTTCCGTAAGGGGAGGAGCATCTTTGAAAAAGTCACCACCCCCGTTACCCAAGAGGATATCCGCTTTTCCATTTCCCGTGAAATCAGCAATTGCCGCTGAAACATTTTCCGAAATGGAATCTTTTGATAGAACTGGCATAGCTTTTTTGACGAAAATAGAGTCATTGGCCATATACACGGAAGCACTTTTAAACTTTGACCCGCCAAACAGAATATCTTCGATGCCGTCACCATTTAAATCGCCTAAAGCAAATGCGGGTCCGCGGTCCGAGGTGCGATATGGGATAAGCTTTTCCCTATTGAAATCTAGATAACGGTCTTCCGCATGCGTAAAGTCCAATCCCAGTTTGCTAGGTACTTTTTTGAAGATAACCTTTGAGGAATCAGAGGATATGCTGTGCAAGTTTCGATTCGTCTCCGGAGAAATGGTCAAGGTTTGGTTGGCAGGTACATTCGTTAGCATTTGATATGTACGGTCTGGCCAAACAACTTTAAGCGAATCTATCTGGGTTGACTCTCCAAAACCAAAATGGATAATGGGCTCAGAGGAGGCCTGAAAGCCACGACTTGGGAAAAGTTCTTTGAACTGCACCTTTCCGTCTGCATAAGCGTATACCTTGGAGCCCAAGGCAAAAGTGTTGGGTTTTTGCCCTTGTAA
The DNA here is from genome assembly GCA_039820925.1 of Bacteroidota bacterium. Lineage (GTDB taxonomy): Bacteria > Bacteroidota > Bacteroidia > Flavobacteriales > Flavobacteriaceae > Flagellimonas. The sequence continues at coordinate 45,341 of JBCBPD010000009.1, forward strand.
ACGAACTTTCAAATAGGTGTTGGAATCGTCGGTTTGGTTAACGTACAGTGTGGGACTTTCGTTTAGGTTGCTCACCAGCAAGTCCAAGTCACCATCGCCATCCAAATCTGCATAAGCTGATGCGCCCGAAAGGGAAGGTTGGGTTTTGGCCCAACTTTCGGAAACTTCTTGAAAGGATGCGTCGCCATTTCCTTTGAAAAAATAGTTGGAGACTTTCCCTGTAGGCATCAATTCAAAGGCTTTTTGGTCGACCAACTTGGTATTGTTAATTTTATTTTGGATTTGATTGCTGGATACGAATTTGATAAAATCCAAGTCGTTGGGTCGTTTTGGAATTCCGTTGGCTATAAACAAATCTTGCGCACCGTCTTGGTCAAAATCCCCAAAAAGGCTAGACCAACTCCAATCCGTTGCTGCTACGCCACTTTGCAGAGCGGTTTCCACAAAGTTTCCATCAGGTTGGTTCAGGAATAGCATGTTGCGGGTAAATTGGTAATGATACCCAAACTCTTCAATCCGTAGTTTTTGGGTTTGAATGTTGTCATCCCCTTCTGAAGACTTCAGCGGGACTTCATCTGCAGGAAGCATGTCCAAGGAAATTAAGTCAGGTAAACCGTCACCATTGACATCGGCCACATCGTTCCCCATTGAAAATCGGGAAGTATGTCCAAAGAAATCCTTTAGGCTTTCCGTAAAGGTGCCATCCCCATTGTTTAGGTAATAGTAATCATCTTCGTGAAAATCGTTGCCAATAAAAATGTCAGGATAGCCATCTGCATTAAAGTCAGACACCGCGATGCCTAAACCATATCCGTTGATGCCGCCATAGATTCCTGCAGTCTCACTAACATCGACAAATTTTCCATTGTCGTTTCGTAGCAGTTTGTCCCCGGTTTCGTAATTCCGTTTGTAGCGAAGGGAAGCTTTGCCATAAGATTCTGAAGTATGAACGGCGTGGTTCAAAAGGTATAAATCCAAATCCCCATCCAAATCATAGTCCAAAAAGGCCGCCGAGGAACTGAAGGTGTCAAAATCAAGGCCGTATTCTCCTGAATTTTCACTAAACGTACCATCTTGATTGTTGATGAAAAGCTCGTTGTAGCCATTAAAACCGTTAATACCCACTACAGCACAAACGTAAATGTCGAGCCAGCCATCACCATTCACATCGCCCATAACCGCTCCTGAATTCCAAGTGCTATTGCCTTCGATTCCCGCGGAAGCGGAAATGTTTTCGAACTTCAAATCACCTTTATTTCGATACAATTGGTTCTTGACTTGGTTCCCAGAAAAGAAAACATCAGGCAAACCATCATTATCAATATCGCCAATGGCGACACCACCTCCATTGTAAAAGTAGAGATAGTCCAAAATATTAAGTTCGTCGGTTTCGGTAATGGTATTTACAAAGTCAATACCTACTTCTTCGGCAGGGATGGTTTGAAAGACGTCACCCCCTTTTTTACAAGACAAAACCAGTAAAAAAGTGCAAAAAACCAGTATCCGACTATTCATCTAAAGCGAATATTTGAGGTTTTCCTTCATTGACGGCAGCGATAAGAAAACGATTCCCATTTTTATCTTTTAACTGGGCCAGATGTTTCACTTCTTCTCGAATAAAGAAACCGCTCTGATTGTAGTTTTGCCATTCAAAGTTGAGATTGCCATCACCCAGCAAAACGTTTCCATAGTTGGCGTCTAACCTTGAGAACTGCGGTTTGTATTCGAAGTTGTTGCCCGCCATGATGAGGTCAAGATTGCCATCCCCGTTGACATCTGCACATGAAATTCCGCAAATACAGGAGAATTGCGCTCTTGGCGGCAGCTTTTTGATGGTGAACTTTCCGTTGCCTTCGTTGATGGCGATTACAGAGGAGCAGGTTGTACTTTCTTTAACGATGGATTGTTCAAGGACGAATTCTGAAAACAATTCGGGCATCGTCCGACGAGCGTAATCAGAAGCCTTAAGGTTTTCCTTTTTCAAGGATACCAATTGTCCAGTAAGTTCTTTTTTCTGATGAATGGGATAATCCCCTCCATTTTCCTGCAGGGTCACGATTTGTTCAATGGTTCCGTTGTTGTCGAAATCATTGATCCATAATTTCATGGGCTTTTCCTTGGAAGGCCGGTAATGTAGATTTTCACCTTGATTACCCAAAATGAGGTCCAAATCACCATCTTTATCCAAGTCTTGAGCGGCTACCGTGTTCCACCAACCACTGAGACTGTCCAAACTCGTTGGAATTTTTGAAATGCGTCGCCCCATGTTCTTGTAGACTTTTGGGGTATCCCATTCGGAGACTGTAATCAGGTCATCTTTGCCATCACCATCTACGTCAGCCCAAATGGCATCCGTAACCATTCCTTCATCTTTGAGATCGTATCCACGACGCTCTGTGGCATCCACGAATTGCCCATCTCTATTCTCCAGCAACAAATGCTCAGGATTGGGTCCATAAACTCCGACCACACTTCTTGAACCGATAAAAACATCAGGGTCACCGTCGTTATCAAAATCATTGGCGCTTAGCGTCGCTACATTTTTGAAGGTGGATGGAATGGTTTGTTCTGAAGCGGTAAAGACACCGGTTCCGTTGTTCAAATAGAGTCTTGTGCGGTACTTGGTTTCTTGGTTGAATTCATTCCCACCACTACCGACCATAAGGTCTAAGTCACCATCGGAATCTGAATCCAAGAAGATGGCGGCGGTATCTTCGTAATCTGCATCCTTGAAAAAGGCAGCTTGCTTAGTGAGTTTGAATTTCCCTTCACCTTGATGGATGTATAGAAAACCTTCACTTCCTTTCGCGCCTCCGATGTAAATATCTTCGTGTCCGTCCCCATTCACATCGGCTACGGCCATCGCAGGACCTTCCTGAGAGAGTTTTTTATAGATAAGCCCTTCATAATCAAAATCGTTATAAGGGTTTTCCTTGTGCGCCATGAACCTATCATTGGATAATGGTTTTAGGAGGGTTTTTGACTTCTTTGGTTTTGGGATAACATATTCTTCAGATGCATCCTGCTGGTTTAATTGCAGTAATTGATTTGCCTTTACTTCTGTCAATAAGGCGGTACGATTGTTTGGCCAAACCACTCGAATGGAGTCCAGTTTTTCATGTTGCCCGAGTCCAAGGGTCATTTTATAATCCACCGAAGATTGAAATCCGCGGGAAGGCATGAGTTCTTGTTTGACGATGTTGTCTCCAAAATAGAACTCAGCCAAGGTTCCAATGGCAAAAGGGTTGTTTTCTGCCCCTTTGAACTGCAGTTGGATATAATTATGGTCTTTGAGCTCGTTTGTACGGTTTTGGTACACAAAGGTTTCGGTATTCACATTGTTTACCACCAAGTCTAGGTCGCCATCATTATCCAAATCACCATACGCGGCTCCATTGCTTCGGGTTTCCAAATCAAATCCCCAGATTTTATTGGCGTTGGTGAAAGTGATGTCACCGTTGTTTTGATAGGCATAGTTATGTTGTGGTTTGATAGGCATCTTATTGATGATGGAGTCAATGGATTCCTTCTTGCCTGTCAACGCCATTTTTTGGATGATTTCGTTGGCAAAGAAGTCCACAAAATCCAAATCGGTAAGGTCATGGTTGATACCGTTGGTGACAAAAATGTCTTTAAGACCATCGTTGTCCATGTCAAAAATCAATCCGGCCCAACTCCAGTCCGTGGCATCAATACCGCTGTAATAGGCTACCTCCGAAAAGGTGCCATTTCCATTATTGAGCTGTAAGGTGTTTTGGATGTATTGTTGGTAAAAGTCCTTGCTTCGTTTTAAGTCAAAAACATTGTATCCCTCAAATTCCATCACCGATTTTACACGTTCCTCCGGTTCAGGAAGCATATCGGTAATAAAAATGTCATTGAAACCATCATTGTTTACGTCAGCGATGTCAATACCCATAGCGGATAGACTCAAATGTGAGGTATATTCTTTGATTTCTTCGGTAAAGGTGCCGTCCTTTTGATTGATGTAGAGGTAATCCCTTTCGTAAAAGTCATTGGAAACGTAGATATCGGGATAGGTGTCTTGGTTGATATCCGTTACCAAAACCCCGAGTCCAAATCCAATAAGGCTCCCGTAAATGCCAGCTTCTTCGCTAACATCAACGAATTTACCACCATCATTACGCAAAAGCATATCACCGACCCCTCTGAAAATATGAGGAACACCATCCCAGTCTTGTGCGCGCACTTCACGTTGCTCTGCATAGCCCAAGCTGCTTACAGGGATATTGCTGTTGTTCAAGATGTAAGCGTCCAAATCTCCATCTTTATCATAATCGAAAAAAGAGGCGTGGGTGGAAAATCCGGTATCTGCTAGGTTGTATTCATGGGCTTTTTCGGAAAATGTCAAATCCCCGTTGTTAATGTATAGGTCATTGTCATGGTTGTTTCCTTTTAGGTTTCCTGCATTGCTCACATAGATGTCAAGTAACCCATCGGCATTGATATCAACCATAACCACCCCGGTAGACCAAGGTTTGTTTCCGGCTACTCCGGCTTTTTCGGTAATATCCTCGAACTTGAAATCCCCTTTGTTCAAATAGAGTTTGTTGGGTTCCATGTTTCCCGTAAGGTAGATGTCAATCAGCCCATCGTTGTTTACATCCCCCAGGGCTACTCCACCACCATTATAAAAATTTCGGTATTTGAAGATGTTGAAATTCTTTTGGTTTTCAACCTTATTTACAAAGTCGATACCGGTGCGCTCAGGTTTTAAAAGGGTAAAAAGTGTTTGCTCTTGTTTTTTCTCTTCGGATGGTTCCTTTTTGTCGTTACATGACATCAATACGGTCCAACACAAAAGGATTGATGCGAAAACTCTAATGCTCATTTTCCTTGTCTTTTACTCAACATCAATGCGGGCGCGTTGTTGCGTCCAATGATAAATTTTAGTTTCTGGTTTAGGTTTATGCTACCGATGCTTTGGACGACCCCATCGATACTTGGGTCTTGTTTGTGGTTATGGAAGAAGAATCCCTTTTTGTCATTTTGTAAAAATATACCATGTGAGGCGTCTAACCTACCTAACTGCGTGCTAATATGGTGATTATTGCCCACAATTAACACATCTAGGTAGCCATCTTCGTTCAAATCTTCGACTAAAATGTCATTTATTTGGGAAGCTTGGGCTAGAAACGGAAGGGGTTTTATGTTGAAATTTCCATCACCCTTGTTTTCAAAATAACAACTGTTCAATTCAAAGATTTGTTTCCGAGTGGCTTCGTTTAGGGCTTCACTACCGAAAAGCTCTTCAATGGAGGCATTGGCAAAATCCAAATACGAAAGGAACTTTTTGTTCAAGAAAGGCATTTGTTTGACCAAGGCATCTTTGGAGGCAAAAGGGGTTTCAATACCTTGATGAAAGTAGGTAACGACAGGCTCCACACTGGAATTCCCATCAAAATCGTTGCGATACAGGGTGATGGGCTCTCCGGGGCTTGCTTTGAATTTTGTATTCAGGCCCCAGTTCCCCGCGATGAGGTCAATATCCCCGTCTTTGTCAAAATCTGCAGCTTTGATAACATTCCACCAACCTTTGGTATTTCCGAAAACTCTTGGGGTTTGTAAAACGAATTTCCCTTTTTGGTTTATGTGGATTTCAGCATTTTCCCAATGGCCGACAGTAATCATATCCAATTGGCCATCTTTGTCAATGTCAACAACTTCAACATCTTTTAAATTTCCGGCATTTGCCAAGTGTGGCATTCGCTGTTTGGTCACATCGTCAAAACCACCTTTTCCATTGTTAAAAAGCAAAAAGTGTTCAGGATTAGCCCCAAAAGAACGGGTAACCCCATCTGACACTAGAATGATATCTTGAAATCCATCCCCATTGAAATCTCCCACCCCAATATCGGAAGCATTTAGCACCACATTTTGTGGGATGGCGGATACCAATTCCAGCTCCCCGCCCTGGTTTTTGTATACTTTGGGACGTAAGGGATTTCCAGCACCAAATTCATTTCCGCCATTGGCAACCAGCAAATCTGTCCAACCGTCGTTGTCGAAATCAAAGAAGACGCAAGCAGTATTCTCATCTATTTTACTAGTTTCAAACAAGGCTTGTTGACTACTTTCAAATGAACCTTCGGAATCTTGAAGGAATAATCCCCCAGCCTGATTTTTTGCTCCACCGATAAAGACGTCATCCAATCCATCTTTATTCACGTCGGCGACAGCGAGGCAAGGACCATTATTGGAATTTGCATAGGGAATCAAAGGCTCTCCATCGAAATCTATGGACACGCTCTCCTTGTGCCGAAAAGGGATAATACTATCATTGACCACAAAAGGAGATAGGTTTTGTGTCGGTTGAGGAAGCTGCTCTGAAGCATCTTCTTGCTTTAGAACTAGTTCAGTATTGGAGGTAATGCTTTTTAGTGTTTGAGTTTGGCCGCCGGGCCATGTAACCTGAATAGAATCGATAGCTTGCCCGGTTGGCAAGTTAACTTGAAACATGGGTGGAACCGCTGAAAGGTAACCTTGGTCTGGATAATTCTCAAAATGTTGAATGGTTTGACCTGCAAACACGGTTGCTGTAGCGCCAATACCTATGGGATTGTTTTTCCCGCCTTCAAATTTCGCTTTTAAGGCGGCTTTCTGGTTTGAAGTATTTTCCAAAAGCGTGGCCTTTTTGTCGACATGATTTATCACCAAATCCAAATCCCCATCATTGTCAAAATCAGCATAGGCACAACCGTTGCTAAAAGTTGGAACGGATTTCATCCATTCTTCGGAAACGTCGCTGAAGGTGAGGTCGCCATTGTTTCTGAAAAAGTAGTTAGGGACTTTCTTTTTTGGAATTTCATTGACTAAAGGCAAATCCGTTTTTTTCATCCCCGCATCGATACGTCTTTGAATGCCTTCGTTGGCAATGAAGTTCATAAAGTCCATATCGTTGGTTGCTCCTTTGATTCCGTTGGAAACAAAAATGTCTTTCAATCCATCTTGATTAAAATCCGCCGCTAAAGTTCCCCAAGACCATTCCGTAGCCGAAATTCCACTAAGGTTTCCAATTTCCGCGAATCGTTCTCCATCAAGATTTAGGTGAAAGGTGTTTTGCATGTATTGGGGTGAAAAACCATTTTTGAGGTATTGCCTATAAATAGGATAGCCGTATTCCAAACCAGATGTTTTATATGTCACCAAGTTCTCCGGGAGCATGTCCAACGAAAGGATATCGGTCCAACCATCATTGTTTATATCGGTGATAGTGTTCCCCATTGAAAAGTGGGTGGTATGCCCTAACATATCCGGTTGGGTAGAGATGATTTCTTGAAACGTACCATCCTGCTGATTGATGTAGAAGTAGTCGTTTTCGAAAAAATCGTTTCCGACATAAATGTCGGGGTAGCCATCTTGGTTGACATCGCTGATTGCTAGCCCTAAACCATATCCTGCTTTTCCTTGAAAGATGGCTGCTTCTTCGCTAACATCAATAAACTTTCCGTTGTTGTTTTGGTACAATACATCGCCAGAAATCGGATTGTACCCTTTTCGTTGACTGCCTTTGCCGTAGTTTCGATTGGGATGAACCGAGTGATTCATAAGGAACATGTCCAAATCTCCATCCAAATCATAATCGAAAAAAGAAGCTTTCGTACTAAGTCCAGAAAAGTCAATTCCATATGCCTCCGCTGATTCCTTGAATTGCGGAATACCATTATCATCCAACCCTTGGTTGACGTACAATAAATTCTTGCCTTTGAGACTACGGTATCCTGCTGCTTTGCAGATATAAATATCAAGCAGTCCATCTGAATTGATGTCGACATAGCTCGCTCCTGTAGACCAAGAAGACGTGGGAGAAATTCCTGCTTTTTGGGTCACTTCCTCAAAAATCAAATCACCTTGGTTCAGATACAGCGCATCTGGCACCTGATTACCGGTAAAAAAAATGTCAATCAGGTTGTCATTGTTAAAGTCTGCAGCGATAACCCCGGCGCCATTGTAGTAATAGAGGTAATTCAAAATATTCAACTCTGGGGTATCGGTAAGGGTGTTGTTGAATGTGATATTACTGTGTCCGTCCGATACCTCTTGGAAGAGGGTTTTCTCTTCCGAACAAGAAGAAATCAAAAGCAAAAAAAGCAAGGCTGCAATGGACTTTTTCACAATACCAAATAAGCCGGCAATTTAAGTAAACTCGAAGGAAGTTGAAAGTTAAAGTGGGGTAGGACGTAGCGATTGGTAAACCCTTTTTCAGAGGACATGCTGGGCTATGCAAAAATCATTAAATTGCAAAATATCAACTGACCTAACTCAATTTTATGGGAAATCTTAGCACCTTCGATTTTATAGTCATTGCGCTCTATTTTTTATTGGTTTTTGGAATCGCTTGGTTCGTTACCGTTAAAGAGCGAAGTGGCTCTAGTAGTAAGGATTATTTTTTGGGCGGACGTAATTTAGGATGGTTTGCCATTGGAGCCTCCCTGTTTGCCAGTAATATTGGTTCTGAACACCTGATTGGCCTTTCAGGTTCTGGGGCTAGAGGCGCCTTTCCAGAAGCACAATTTGAAATTTTGGCAGCACTCATTCTTCTGCTTTTAGGATGGGTTTTCGTTCCATTTTATATCAAAAGTGGTGTATTTACCATGCCGGAATTTCTGGAAAAACGATACAACAAAGGTTCACGAGTATACCTCTCTGTGATTTCAATAATCTCTTATGTCCTCACCAAAATATCCTTCACCATTTTTGCAGGCGCATTGGTATTTGAAGTGTTGTTGGGAATTCCATTCTTGACCGGTGCCATTGTTACGGTCATTGCCACTGGGATTTACACCGTATTTGGTGGATTGAAAGCGGTGATTTATACCGATATGGTACAATCCATGATTTTTATTCTGGGTGGGGTGGCCGCTACATATTTTGGTTTGCAAGCCATCGGAGGATGGGATAACGTAATGTTGGCCATACAAGACAACGCTCCAGAACCGGACACCTTTATGAGTCTCTGGCGAAACAAAGAGTACCCTTGGACCGGTGTGCTTTTGGGGGCACCTATTTTGGGAATTTGGTATTGGTGTACCGACCAATTCATTGTACAGCGTGTGCTTTCAGCGAAAAACATCAAAGTGGCGAAGCAGGGAACCATTTTTGGTGCCTTCCTAAAGTTATTACCTCTTTTCATCTTCGTGATTCCCGGTATTGTAGCTTACGCACTGTCCGTTACCGAGTTTCCGGATATGTTTACTGTTACCAATCCGATTACAGGAGAAACCAAAACTACTACGGATGCGGCATTACCAGCATTGATATTGAGAGTGCTTCCAACAGGATTCAAAGGGTTGGTTGTTGCAGGATTCTTGGCGGCTTTGATGAGCTCATTGTCCAGCGTATTTAATAGTACCTCTACCTTGTTCACGTTTGATTTTTATAAACAATGGAAACCCAAAGCTTCAGAGAAGGAACTCGTAATGGTGGGACGTTTGGCCACTATTATTTTGGTTTTAGTAGGCTTGGCTTGGATTCCATTTATGCGCAAATTGACTGAAGGCGGGGGAATTTATAAGTATTTGCAGAGTGTACAAGCGTATATTTCACCACCGATTGCAGCAGCTTTCTTGTTGGGAATATTCTATAAAAAAATCAATGGAAAGGGAGCTCTGGCGGCCCTTTGGACGGGTTTTGTCCTAGGTATTGGGCGTTTGGTGCTGGAATTTATGAGTCAAGAAGGTGGTTTGGCTATTTCAGAGACTTCACTTTTGGGCACTTTAATAACCATGAATTTCTTGCATTATGCCATCTTCCTATTTGTGGTGAGCATTGCGATTTTAATAGTGGTTAGTTTGAGCACACAATCTTCGTCAAAAGAGCTAGATCCCACTTTGACCTATCAGTATGGGAGCAAAGAGGCCTCTAGTGCGGAAAAGGATTCAGGTTCTAATAAAGAACTTTGGATGACCTTAGCCATAATAGCAGTGGTCTTGGTCATGTGGTGGGTATTCCGTTAGCAGGAATTCACTTTATAATGTAACAGTAAAGGACTTTGTCGAAAGATGAAGTCCTTTTTTCATGTGGTTCCCAAATGCTAGTTTCTATCTATGCGCATTTGAATATTGAAAAACCAAATAGGGATTGGTAAAAGCACTCGTAGTATGTATTCAAGTTGGGTGGAGAATCTTTTCATTGACTACACCGTTTATCTCAAACATAGATGGCAGACATTCTCTTTGCGTTGAGTTGAATGGGGTTAGTTACTCATGTAAAGCTTATTATGCAGGTCGGGTTAACAAAAGTGCTGGTCAATTCTCCAAGTAAAAGAACCATGAATAATGTTTTGTTCGAATGAAGAATGTCAATGGTTGGTTAGATCCAGCTGGATTTAAAGTACTTAATCTTTAGTGGAAGAGATGAATGTTTGGATAGTGGATGCTTTTATAAAGAAGTGTTTAAAAATAAAAAGTCCGCCAATTTTGGCGGACTTTTCGATAAACGTATGCTTAAACTAAAACTTAGTAACCAGGATTTTGTTGTAAGTTCGGATTTGCAAGCAATTGTGGTAGTGGAATAGGGAATAGCAAACGGGCATCGTTACCAGTTTCTGTATCACCTTTAAACTCCCATTGTCTTAGGTACTGACCGAAACGAATCATATCATTACGTCTCCAGCCTTCTACAAACAATTCTCTACCTCTTTCTTCTAACAAATCAGCTTCCGTTACGGAACCTAGAGGAGCAACTCCACGTACAGTTCTCAATTCATTAACCAAAGCAGTTGGGTCACCACCACTTCTCATTTGAGCTTCAGCCTTCATCAAAAGGGCATCAGCATATCTGAACTGAATACTGTGGTTGGTAAATCCACCGAATCGTGGGTTGTACTTGATTACACGAATACCGGTAACCTCGCTGTTATTGATAAGGTTAGGAGCTCCATCGCCATCTACAAATTCTCTAGAGAAAGATAATGGACCACCTTGTCTGTCTTCCAATGCAGTTCCATCAGGGCCATACTGTTGACCTAAAAGGAATCCGAAACCAATATTGGAACCGTCAGCGATACCATCATTGTCATCATCAATAGTTCCTTCAGCACCTGCAGCAACACCTTCGGTTGGCACAAAACCTCTTCTTTCCTCTTGACCACTTCCTTCAAGGTTCGAGTTCGGATCACCTTCGAACATGTCAAAGTATTCGGCAAGTGTACTGAAACCATTCCATCCACCAGCTTGTTCTGGAGTTGTAAGGTTGTAGTGTAGCCCATTCCAAATACGGTTACCTACACCAGACTCCGTCCACCAGATGGTTTCGTTATCAGCAGTATTTCTGAAGATATTAAAGTAATCAGCTTCCAAGGCATATCCTTCAGCAGCGATAGCATCAACCAAAGAAATTACTTCAGCCATATCTGCGGCAGCAGGAGTTCCACCACCACCGGTCAATTGAGCGTCATAAATGTGACGGTTCAATAGAACTTTCGCTTTAAGGAAACGGGCAGCGGCTTGTGTACCACGGTTCATAGCATCGGTATTACCAGCAGCTACAGCAGGCAAACCGAGAATGGCAGCATCCAAATCAGCTAAAATCAAATCTACGGCTGCAGCACCAGAAAATACTTCAGGAATTGCAGTTGTGGGTAGTTGCGTATCTCTAATTGGAACTTGCCCGAACAAATCAAGAATGGACCACATTGAGTATGCACGAATGAAATACGCATCTGCGGCTTCTCCAGGAGTGGCTCCACTTCTCTCGTCTAGAATTTGCGACGCAGCTAACTGGCTCGCATTCCAGTTATCGAAAGGAGTAATGATATCTTGTTCTTCCAATCCCCATTCATGTTGATGTAGTTTTCTCCATCTACCGTTGTCACCCCAGTCAGCACCCCTTGTAGGAATCAAAAGGGCATCAGAAGTAACTTCTCTAAGGGCGTAAATGTTGGCTTGGTCACCCAAGCGACTTACACCAGAGTACATTTGGTTTACTGCCGAAGCAGTATTTTCCAACCCTTGAAAACCGTCATCAATAAAGGAATCACTTTCCTCTATTTCCAAATCGGTACAGGACGACAATCCAATAACCGACAGGAGGGTCATTACATAAAATTTAACTTGTCTTCTTTTCATGATTTTCAATTTTTTTTAATTAAAACGTAGCATTTAGGCCAAATGTTATAGTTCTAGGATTCGGGAACGAAGTCCAGTCTATACCTCTACTAGGTAGAGCTGCTTGGTTAAGTTGACCTGTATTAACGGTTACCTCAGGGTCGATTCCACTATAGTCAGTAATCAAGAACAAGTTCTGACCCGTCACAGATAATCTCAAACTTTTTAAAGTACCATCACCACTAAGAGGCACATTGTATCCAATGGATGCGTTTTGTAACCTTACGAAATCTCCACTTTCCAAGAAACGAGTAGACACCGCAGTAGATGCGCTTGGGTTTTCACCAGCGTTTAAAGCATCCACAGTAATGTTTCTAGAGGTGTTAAGCTGACCTGCATTGAACAAGGCATTAGCGGTGTTATTATATACTGAGAATCCAAATTGTCCTGCAAGGAATACATTAACATCCCAGTTCTTGTGACTAAAGTTCAAATTCAGACCAGTAGTTATGTCTGGAAGACCATCTTCGTCAACGAAAGTTTTATCCGCATCAGGATCTCCTACACCATTACCGTCGATATCGACATAGGTTGGATTACCGTCGTTATCGAATCCATCAAAGATTGCCATATAGTAGGAGAATAATGGTACTCCTGCTTCAAATCTTTGCGCGAAGGCACCGGTAAGACCTGGACCGTTAACAGGACCTAGATTAATTTCACCTGCAAAGTCTCGAATCTCGTTTTCGTTGTAAGCAATATTAAAGCTCGCACCGAACGTAGTGTTCTCACTTTGAATGAAGTCATAGTTTAACGCAAATTCAACCCCTTGGTTGATTACACTAGCATCAACGTTACCAAACTGGAATGGATTGGTAGATGGTGCTGCTGGTGGTGTTTGCAATAAGATATCTTGTGTGTCTCTTCGATAAAAATCAATACTACCACTAAGTCTATCATTGTTGAAACCGAAATCAATACCAACATTGAAATCTGTAGTTTCTTCCCATCTCAAATCAGGTTGGTCTGTTGCTATAATTGCAAGACCGTTTTCATTGTCGATAGTAACGCCATTTTGAATGGTTCCCAGGTTGATTTGAGAGTATCTTTGTCTAGCTACGAACTGACCAAAGCCTAAACCATCTTGGTTACCAGTGATACCACCACTCAATCTCAATTTCAAAGTAGAAAAGCCGTCACCGATGAAATCTTCTTCACCAATCTGCCATGCGAAAGCACCTGAAGGGAAATATCCGTATTGATTTTCAGGACCGAAACGAGAGGAACCATCCGCTCTCATTGTAGCTGTAAAGATGTATTTATTGGAAAGTGTATAGTTCACCCTTCCAAAGAAAGATTGTAATTCATCAGTATTATCGAAGTTATCGAATACCAACGCTTGCACTCCACGAGTGAAGTTAATGTCTTGGTTAGTGGTTTCTGCATTTGGAAACAACCTATTAACCGTTAGACCGTCTCTGTTGGGCGCATAATAGAATTGTTGGAATGAACCACTAATAGCATTTTGAGCCGCATCAACAGTACTTGTCAATGCACCACCCATTCCATTCAGGTCAGTAGTATTAAAACCTCTAGCAGCAGAGTTGAAACCAAAGTTTCTGAAATCTTGGTAAGCATAACCTACCAAAACATCCAAGTTGGAATTTTCAAATTCCTTTCTATAGTTTACAGTTGCTTCAAGTAGTTGATTTTCACGCTCAAGAGTGTTGAACGTTCCAGCACCTACGTTAGATACCCCATCAATGTTGATAATATTGGAGGATAGGACAGATACGTTCTCACTATCAGATTTATCGTAACCAAGATTCACTTTAGCAGATAATTCCGGTGTGAAAGCATATTCCACTGAGGCGTTAACCAGTGCGCGATTTGTATTGGTGATATTTTGGGCACCATCCAAATAGTTTCTTGGATTCAACAAACCTCCTCCTGGGTCAACATTAGGGTCGTTAGGAATAGTGGGATTAGCAGAATATGCAGCACCTAATATATCCCCAGCGAAACCAGCGTTACCCTGCAAAGGGGGTTGGCTTCTGTTTGTTCTTGAAATAGTTCCTTGGATACCTACTTTCAATTTGTCATCCAAAAATCTTTGATTCCAGTTTACTCTTCCAGAAATTCTTTCGAAATCCGACTTTTCAATTACACCAAATTGCTTTTGATATCCTAAAGTGGCGCGAATGTTACCTGAACCGTAATTCTGGCTATATGCCAAGTTCTGCGTAGTAGACGCAGTGGTACGGAAGATTACTTCTTGCCAGTCTGTTCCACCTCCAAAATCTACATTCGCTGCGTTACCACCAGTCTCCGTGATAGCGTCCAAAAATTGGTCAGGCTTTAACAATTCAAATTGACGGTTATGACTGGAGATACTTAAGTTGGAGCTGAATTCAAATACACCTCCACTACCAGCTTTACCAGTTTTAGTAGTAATTATAACAACACCGTTCGCACCTCTAGAACCATAAATCGCAGTTGCAGAAGCATCTTTCAAGATACTGATGCTCTCAATATCATTTGGGTTCAAGAAATTAAGTGGGTTACCCGTTGCACTAGTCGCGTCGTTATCACGACCAGACGTACCTGTTGCATCAGTGTTCTGTCCGAATAGTGGCACACCATCTACAACAAATAATGGATTGTTGTTTGCTCTTACAGAGTTGGCACCACGAATGTTCACCTGGATACCAGCACCTGGTTCACCACTGTTTTGTGCAATGTTTACACCAGCAGTCTTACCTTGAATAAGTTGTTCTGGTGAAGCAATTACACCTCCGTTAAAGTCTTCCGAGGTTACCGAAGCAACCGAACCGGTAGCATCCTTAACTGTGGTTTGACCATAACCGATAATCACAACTTCATCCAAAGCTTGGGCATCTTCTTGTAGCGTAACATTTAATGTAGTTTGACCGGTGTACGCAATCTCTTGGGATGCATAACCGATATAACTAAATACCATTACTGAGCCGTCCGTTACATTGTTTAGTGTGTAATTACCATCAAAATCTGTTTGTGTACCATTGGAAGTACCTTTGATGACAACACTAGCTCCAGGTAGGGGACCATTCGAGTCAGAGACCGTTCCCGAAACCGTTTGAGCCTTTGCCACGCCGAAACACACAAATGCTCCAAGCAGCAAAAAACTTTTTAGTAGCGTAATCTTCATAGATAATTAATTTTAAGTTTAGTTAATTTCAATTCAAGTGTTAAACATATATAAAAAAAATGTTAATCAAAATTTAAGTAATCTTCACTATTTTACGAAAACGGTTTCGTGTTAATAAGTTTAATGGGATGTGAGGTCAATAAATCAGAAGCATAATATTTTGTTATATCTCAAAATTTACCGTACTATTTCACCAGAATCGCAATAGCTTGGCTAATATACTATAATTATCTTTAGGAAAAATTAACAAGGCGCAATAAATGCAGTACCTGCGAAGGATTTCATCTGTTAAATGAAGGAAGCAGGGTTGAGTTTTAAAAGCAAATCTCTAATTTCCCGTCTTGATTACATTAAATTAACCTGAGACGTTGTTAAAACTCAACCCTGCTTCCTACATTTAACAGATGAAATCCTTCGCAGGTAATTCATTTCTTGAGCCTTGTTAATTTTTCCTAA
>JBCBPD010000010.1:0-60821 GCA_039820925.1 Bacteroidota bacterium
ATTGTATTCGGCTGATGTCCGCCTTGCGGACGATACGACCGCCCGAACGGGCGACCGATTTGCACCCCACAGCGGACTAGTCCGCTGTCAATTCCACTTTTTTTTCAAAATAGGTTCGAGCTTCGTTCAAAATACACCACAACAAAAACCTCAAGGAAACTTGAGGTTTTTTTAATGGTTACTGTATCGAACTTCTAGCTAACTTCCCCTAAGTTTTGCCGTGCTAATCCGTCAAAAGATAAAAGCGATGACATCCAGTTTCCATTTTCCATCGATTTTTTCCAGAATCCTTATTTCTTCTCCAATGGTAGTTTGCCCGTTGACCGTTGCTTTTTCTCGAAAAGTGGCCCAAGCTTGATTCCCATTTATTTTGATATTCCAGTTACTACGTTCAATAAATTCATAGGTATCCTCTTCCCCGTCCATCCATTCTTGAACCAAAGTTTTGATATTGTCATAACCATTGATATGTCCACGGGTCCCGTCAGCAAGTCCATACACAAAAGTCATGTTCGTAGATTTTGTCACGGTGTCTTCCCATGCATCCATACTTTCCTGTTCGTAAGCCATGGTTTCCGCCAGTATGACCTTCTTGATTTTCGTTTCTTCTAGTGAGGTAGCATTTTGAGCTACAGCTACCGTGCCGAATAGCACAGCTGATAAAAAAAGTAATTTCATAAGTGTTTGTTTGAGTTTAGGAAGGATTCACTTCTGCTTGACGCGGAATGACCCCAAGTTGCTCCATTAATATCATTTGGTCGGCCAGCAACCAATGATCCGTGATTTTGTTGTTGGTTATGGTGTAACGGATGATAAACGGAAGGTCCATTTTTTTTCCTGTCGGGGGGATTCCATTAAGTTCTCCAGTATGAATTCCTGTCGCTCTTCCACGTACAACCACTTTGTTGGCCTCCGTAATCATCTCTTCGATGAAAAGTTCGTATTCGGGAAAAGCCCCCTCAAAAAAAGCGATATGCTCTATGAGTTTTTCGTCTTTAATAAATTGCTCGTTGACAGAGCGTGTTTTGGCCTTGCCAGATATGGCATTGAAATAACGGATAATGAATTCCCGATTTTTTTTGAGATTGTCCATAATGATATGATTATCAGTTACTTCAAAGGTATATTCGAAGTTTGATACTTTTTTGACCAAATGTTGCAAACTTTTGACTCAACGTTTCATTGTTTCCGTAAACTCGATGGATTCATCCCAAATTGTGCTTTAAAAGAGCGTGTGAAATGACTTAAGTTTAAAAAACCGACAGAATAGCATACTTCAGAAACCGTGCGTTCCTCTTTAGTGGTTTGCAGTATTTTCTTTGCTTCCTGCAAGCGGGTAAAGCGCACATAGTGTGCGGGGGACATTTGCGTCAGTTTTTTGACTTTTCGAAAAAGTTGTGTTCGACTTAGGGCCATAGATTTGGCTAAATGGTCAATGGAGAAGTTTGAATTGTCAAGATTGGAATGGATAACAGCATTTACTTTTTTTAAAAAAATCCCTTCTTTTTGACTTTTGGCGGCAACCATGTTTTCAATGTTCTCGACATTATCAAAATGATGAGTTAAACGTTTATGTATTGTGGCGTAATACATAGGGTATTGGATAGGTAAAAAGTCATGGGAGGAGGGCTGTGAAGCTTTTAGTAATGACTGTCCAAAGGGAATATCAATATGATAACAGGTTCCTTTTGATTTTTTTTTAATGTGCAAGCCATAACTGATGGCTGAAATTAGTTCTCCTAATTTGGAGAGGTCTACTCCCGTATTTTCGATGCTTATGGTGAAGCAGCTGACATCATTTGATGAACAATGGATTTTTACGGTTACCCGATGCTTTTGGGGCGTAAAAGTGATAATTCTGCTCAGCAAAACTGTGATTTCTGAAAGAATTTTTTGAGGGTTGTACGAAACAAGAAGTTGTTGTTCATCAGAAATGAATTTTAAGTCTACATCCTGGGCGTTGGCATAAGGAGTTAATCCGGTTACCAAACCGTTTACCAAGGGTATTACATCTGCAGTGACTTCAAAGTCCATGTAAACAAAATATACCCTTCAAGGTCTAGAATTTTTTGAAGATGGGCAATTTTATGGTATGCAAACCGCTGTGTGCTTTGCCAATAGACACTTTATTTGCAGTGTTTCAGAGATACTCCGAGGTGAAAAATGCCAAATCTTGACTGTCCTCTAAGGTGCGGACCAACCCTTTTGCGGCTTGCTCCCCTGAAATCATGGCTGCGTTGAGAGAACCATTCAACAGTACATCTCCACAAAGAAAAATTCTACTATTCAATCGCGTTTCAGTTTCGGCCAAACTATACTCCAGATTTTGCAAATCAGGTAATGCTCTGGGAATGGCATAGGACTTTATAAAGCGCAGCGTCTGAATACCAAAATGGGTTTGAAGTTCTTTTTCCACGGCTTGCACCAATTCTTTTTTACCAAGGTTATGCGCTTGAACAACGGTTACACTTAAAAGCTCATGATTGCCTTTGTTTTCTGCAGAAATACTGGTGGTATAAAAAATATTATTGACCCAACCATCATTTGCTGAAAGTCCGATGATAGGCGTAGGGATATTTCGTTTTTCGACTTCAAAGTAAAGCGTATAGCAACTTTTCCAGTCAACCGCTTGTTTTTTCAGGGACGGAATCAAGTCTGAAGCTTCAGTAGCAACAATGGCCAAATGGTTTTTGAGAACCGTTCCATCTTCCATGTGAATTTCACCTTCCTTCAAGGTTTTCACCTTACTATTAAAATGGATTTTGGTCTTTTGTAATTGCTGCTGGAGCTGGTGGGGTATGGCTTGTATCCCTTTTTTAGGTATCACCGCAAGTCCTTCTCCAAACATCTTGTAGACAAAACAGAACATCCGACTTGAAGTGTTCAATTCATCTTCAAGAAAAATTCCTGAAAAGAAAGGTTTAAAGAAAGCAGTAATGACATCCTCCGAAAAACCGTAGTCTTGTAAAAAAGCCAAAGTAGTTTGTTCTGGCTGTTCAAAAATATGCGCAAGAGATGCTTTTCTGAGCGTTCGATTTAGTTTCCAAATCAGAAGTTTATCGCGAAAAGAAGCGAAGGGGTTGGTCAGGGTTGGCCATAGGAATCTAAAATCCCGTGTAGGGTCGCCTAAGCTATGCTTTTTTCCACCGAGTGAAATCAATGCCCCTGAGCGCAGCGGTTGCACTTGCAAAGCATCCAAATCCAGATATTTGGATACAATGGGATAAGCCGTTAAAAGAACTTGAAACCCCCTGTCTAGTTGGTAGCCCTCCACGATATCGGTACGGACCCGTCCGCCAACAGCGTCGGAGGCTTCATAAATTTCAGGTGCATACCCATGTTTTTCGAGCACCAGTGCAGCAGTCAAACCACTCACACCGGCGCCAACAATGGCAATTTTATAGGCCTCTTTTTCCAACTTTGTTTATTCTTTGGGAAATATAGATAAACAAAATTACTAGTTTTACGCTTGGATTGCGGGTTTTCATGACATCTTTTTTTGATAGCCCCCATTTTGAATAGCTGAACGGCAAAATGCAAGAGGAAGGGATACAGGTAGTTTGGTTGAAACGAAATCTTCGTTTAGAAGATAATGAGTCCATTGCCCGCGCTATTGAAACAGGTTATCCGTTTTTGTTGGTGTATCTTTTTGAACCTTCCCTCATCGCAGATGACCATTATTCGGAACGACACTGGAATTTTATAAAGGAGTCCCTTAAGGACATGAACGAGAAGCTAGATGCTTATGGCACTTCAGTCTGGGTAGTGCAGGATGAGGTGATTCCCTTTTTTGAAAAGTTACAGCAAAGCGTTAAGGTCAGAACGGTTTTCTCCCCTATGGAAACCGGTATTCGGAAAACGTATCAAAGGGATAAAGCTTTCGCCCAGTTTTGTAAACATCAAGGCATCGAATGGCTTGAATTTGTAAACAACGGCGTTTTTAGAGGCTCCAAAAACCGAAACGGTTGGCGCGATACTTGGACAGAATATATGATTTCGCCACAATTTCCCTTTACACCGAAACAGGGCCAAATACGAAGTCCGGAAACCTACTCTGAAAAAATTGAAGATGTTTCGATAGTGGATTTGGAAGTAATACAACATGGCAGTTTCCAAAAGGGTGGGGCTTCGGAGGCGCAAAAATACTTTCAAACCTTTCTGAAGAATCGATATCTGAACTACAACCAGCACATTTCCAAACCAGAAGCAGCTCGGTCATCATGTAGTCGTTTGTCGCCCTACTTGGCTTGGGGAAATCTATCCACCCGACAAGTTTGGCAGTTGGCTAAGGCGATACGTCCGCAAAGTCCTAAAAAGAGAAATCTTGACGGATTTACCTCCAGATTGCGATGGCAAGCGCATTTCATTCAAAAGTTTGAGATGGAAGACCGAATGGAATTTGAATCGGTCAATCGTGGGTATCAAAAAATGCAAAAAGAAGAGAATCAAACCTATTTGAAGCATTTTGAGCAGGGTACTACAGGGTTTCCTTTGGTAGACGCAGTGGTGCGTTGTTTGCGGGAAACAGGTTACGTGAACTTTCGTATGCGCGCGATGTTGGTCTCTTTTGCAACCCATCAACTTTGGTTGCCCTGGCAATCCATTGCTAAATTTTTGGCGCGATGTTTCCTGGATTTTGAACCTGGAATCCATTATCCCCAAATTCAAATGCAAGCAGGGGTAACGGGTATCAATCAAATCCGAATTTATAATCCCACAAAAAATGGTTTGGACCATGACCCAGAGGGTGTTTTTGTCCGCAAATGGATTCCTGAATTGCGAGACGTTCCGAACGCCTTCATCCATGAACCTTGGAAAATGTCCTTAATGGACCAACAACTAATAGGATTTGAATTAGGAAAGGATTATCCCATGCCTATAATTGACTTCAAAACCACTCGAAAAAAAGCTAGTGATGTATTATGGTCTATGCGAAAAGATACTGATGTCAAAAGAGAAAATCTTCGGATTTTGGCCAAACATACTTTAGAAGACCGAAATAATTTTGATTGAATTCACAAATTGATGAGCGATACAAAAGACAAAAAAGAATCCCCCAAAAAACCTGATAATGTGGTTTTTGATGAAAAGGAGCAAACCTATAATGCTGCTTTAAAACCCTATGCAACCAATGTGGGGTCGCCCAAAATTGTCCCAACGAACCTTTCGCCCTGGAAAAATCAGAATGTCCGGAAGGTCAACCATGCCTTTACGGCTGAGTTCGATGAGATTCGTCAGCAGTACCAAGATATGATGGAACGCTACGAGTACAACAACCTGGTGTACGGTGCTAAATTTAGTTTTCAACCCAACGTTGGCGAAGTGTATCATTTATACAAGAACAAAAAGAATGAATCGTTTCTATCCATTCTTTCCCCTTCAGAATGCAATTTTGAATTTTTGGGGAGCTTTCGCCTTGGGTCTGATTATCAATGGGAAAAAATGGGAACGGAATGAAATTAACACTTCAACTTGCCGCGGTTTACAACATTCTGTGGGGTGCCTGGGTAGTGCTTTTTCCGAATCATTTTTTTGATTTAGTAGGTATGGAGCGACTAAACCATCCTATGGTCTGGCAAGGTATGGGCATGATTGTAGGCGTGTACGGTTTGGGCTATTGGTGGGCTTCTTTCGACCCTTTACGCCATTGGCCCATTGTTGCAGTGGGGTTCTTGGGTAAGATTTTTGGGCCTTTGGGCTTTTTCTTCAACTATGGGCAGGATTTGGTTCCTTTCGAATTTATCTATACCCTTATCACAAATGATTTTATCTGGTGGATTCCCTTCTTTTTGATTTTGAAGAAAGTCCACCAAGAGAAAAAATGGGCTTTGACCAATGAAGAAGATTAGTCTTTACCTCATGGCGGCCTTTTACGCGTATGCAGGGGCCAACCATTTTATCAACCCAGAATTTTATGGGCCTTTAATTCCTGATTATCTGCCATTCCCGGAGTTCATCAATAGTGTTTCCGGGATTTTGGAGATACTAGCTGCTGTGGGTTTGTTGTTTTGGAAAACTAGAAAGTGGGCCTTTTATCTCATCCTAATTCTGTTGATTGCATTTCTTCCATCCCATATCTATTTCATCCAGATAGGCTCTTGCGTACCCGACGGCTTGTGTATTCCGCCATGGGGTGCCTGGGTTCGACTACTAGTGGTTCATCCTATTTTAATGCTTTGGGCCTATTGGCACCGCACTACTTAGAAAATAGGTTGTTTTTTCTTTTTCGGATGGACAAGAAAGGTCGGTTTCTTATTTTTGCAGCATGATTGCAACCATTTGTAGAAAGGCACATTTCAACGCGGCACATCGCTTGCACAATCCCAATTGGAGTGATGAAAAAAACATTGAAGTTTTTGGAAAGTGCAACAGCCCGAATTATCACGGACATAATTTTGAACTGGAGGTTCGTATTCGTGGTGAGGTAGATGTGGATACCGGTTTTGTGATGGATTTAGGAGAATTGGGACGCCTCATCAAAAATGAAATTGAAGAGCGTTTCGACCATAAAAATCTAAATGAAGATTGCCCAGAGTTCGAAAACCTATTCCCTACTACTGAATATTTTGTAAAAGTGATTTATGATATTCTGAAGCCCCATTTGAAAACGACGCATTTGTTGCACATCACCCTTCACGAAACACAAAAAAATTCAGCGGAATACGGAGATTGGTAACTTTTTCCGATATTGCGGCACTCTTAAAATGGGATATTAGCTCAGTTGGTTTAGAGCGCTGCCTTGACAGGGCAGAGGTCACTGGTTCGAATCCAGTATATCCCACTTTACCATCCCAGCGAACAGCTTTGGGACTTTCCAAACCAGGCTACTCGATTTCTCGCAAAAACCTTATAAATCCCATCGCGAATCCCTTTGGGAATGGATAGGCAGGCCAAAGCGGTCCATTTGAATCGTGGAACTTGTGCAATAAGTTTGAAAAAGGCATCAGAATCTTTGGAAAACGTAGTCCCTTCGAATAAAATAACAGAGTCCATTTCGGTAGTAGACAGACCGTTTTCTCGTAAAAGTTTTTGCCCTAAAGAAGACTGAAACGGAACCCAACTTACCCGTTCGTTTGGAATCGTCCGAGTTAGTTTGTCCACAACCCCATTACATAGGTTGCACTCACCATCAAAAATCACAATCGGGGTATTCAAATTCGTTGTTTCCATGGTACTTAGTACGCAGGGTAACGAACTGCATTTCAAAAGAATCGATAAAAAACTGCTTTTTAGGAAAGATTTATGATTCCGGCGCGAAGGCATCAAGGATTCGTTCCAGTGCCATACCACGACTTCCTTTAATTAAGATACCCCATGAAGTTTCCGCATTTGGTGGCGAAAAAGCTTGCTTGAATGCTTCAAATGTTTGGTGCTGCGGATAAGCTGTATTTGTTCCTGAAAAATGTTCTCCTACGAAATGCATGGAATCAAATTGTAAGTTCTGGGCGAGGTCGGCGATGGCTTGATGCTCTTTGGCGGAATCTTCCCCCAATTCAAACATATCGCCTAAAATGAGCATGGTTTTTTCAAAACTCATGGCTTTAAAATTCTCCAGTGCCGCCTTCATGCTACTTGGATTGGCATTGTAGGCGTCCATGACCAAAGTGTGGCTTCCTTTCTTTAACAATTGTGACCGATTGTTGTCGGGAAGATAGCCCTCAATTCCAGCTTTAATTTCGGTTAGCGGAACATTAAAATATTTTCCCATGATAATGGCAGCACAGCAGTTTGGAAAATTATATTCCCCCATTAATTGCGAATGTATTTGAATGTCTTCTAGTGCTATATGCAATGTGGGCTGTTTTTGAACCAGATGGATGGGGTAGAACTGGCTATCACTCTCACTAAAACCAAATTTCTTAATGTAAGACGCTAGTTTTTCCCTTTGAATTGGGTCGTCTGCATTGAAAAAAACATGTTTGTCATGAGCCAACAAATAGTCATACAGTTCGCTTTTTCCTTTGATGACGCCCTCCACGCCTCCGAAGCCTTCCAAATGCGCTTTACCAAAATTGGTGATGTATCCAAAATCTGGTTCTGCAATAGAACACAAAAACGCAATTTCCTTTTGATGATTGGCTCCCATTTCGACAACACCCATCTCAGTGTCTTTGTTCATGGAAAGTAGCGTCAAGGGAACGCCAATATGATTATTGAGGTTGCCTTTAGTGGCTACTGTCCTGTATTTTATTTTAAGGACAGCGTGAATCAGTTCCTTGGTTGTTGTTTTTCCGTTGGAACCGGTTAAAGCAACGATAGGAAGGTTCAAATACCGGCGATGAAAGGTGGCCAATTGTTGTAAAGCCTCTAAAACATTCCCCACTAGAAGCGTTCGCTCATTCGTTTGGTATTCCGCTTCATCCAAGACCGCATAATTGGCTCCTTTTTCCAGCGCCTGTTCTGCATAAGCATTCCCGTTGAAATTGGGGCCTTTCAAAGCGAAAAAGATACTTCCAGATTCAATTTTTCTGGAATCTGTGGAAACCTTTGGGTTCTCTAAAAAGTAGGCGTGAAGTTGTGCGATATCCATAAATCGAATATAAAAAAAGCCTTGACCAACGGCCAAGGCTTTTTCATTTTTATCGTTTACGGTTTACTTGCGCGACTTTTTGTGTCGTACCGTTTTGTTTTTCGATTTTGATTTCGAACCTACTCTTGACATAGCACAACGGAAACCAATATCATCCGTAGCCATATACTCTGGTAAGTAACGTCTTTGTGCAGGATCTAACCAGAAAGCTCTGTCTCTCCAAGAACCACCTTTGTACACACGTACTTCGTCGTTAATCAAGGAAGTTCTGTAGTTAGAGGTATCGTATTGTCTCAACAATTTACCAGTAGAATCACGCTCTACTTTGTGTTTTGGAGAATCGTACATTTTACGATTATCACTTTCATCGCTAAAGCGCTGGAAGAAACGTGAAGAACCTGGGTCACCATCGCGGTAACCTCTGTTGTCACTTGAGGAGAAATTGGTTCTCAAATAAGTTTCCTCTTCATCCACAGGAACCTCTTTGATTTCTCCTGGCAAATTCAACGCAACCACTTTTCCATTTGGCAAAGTATCGTACACGATGGAATCGCGCAGTACGGTTACTTTTCCATCCTCACCGATAGCTTTTTTCAAGAAGATATTTCCACGGTAGTAGTTAAAGTCACTGATTTCATCATCAACGATAGGGCGGTATACATCCGCTACCCATTCAGAAACGTTACCGGCCATATCATACAATCCAAAATCGTTTGGCTTATAAGACTTTACTTCACCGGTGATATCAGCACCATCATCAGACCATCCCGCGATTCCGCCGTAATCCCCTTTGGCTTGCTTAAAGTTGGCCAATTGGTCACCACGACCTACGCGTTGTCCATTTCTAGTGTAATCACCTTCCCATGGATATTTCTTTCTACCACGATAGTTGTTATATTCTCTAGAGCCGATAAGGGCTTGCGCAGCATATTCCCATTCGGTTTCCGTTGGAAGTCTATATTCTGGCATCAAAACACCACTACTTCTTTTGGCGAAGTTGCTAATAGAATCTTTTTTCTGCTTGCCTTGAAGGGAATCAATCTGTCCTCCATACACGGATTCAGGATTGTTCAAATATGCTTCTGTGCTAAAGGTTCCACCGATTTCACCGTTCAGGGCTTTGTACTTAGCATCTTTGGCGATGTATCCTTCGCGCTCCAACATGCTTTCATTTACCCTATCGGTACGCCATTCAGCGTATTGGGTAGCTTGAATCCAGTTTACCCCAACCACAGGATACTCAGCATAAGCCGGGTGTCTCAAGTAGTTGTTGGTCATAGTTTCATTAAAACCAAGTCGGTTACGCCATACCAAAGTATCAGGCAAGGCACCGTTATAAATGTTTTTGTAATTCGGGTTTTCTGGCGGATAAACACTTTTAATGTAATCAAGGTATTCCAAGTACATTAAATTGGTTACCTCTGTTTCATCCATATAAAAGGACTGCACATGCTGTTGCGTTGGTGTATTGTTCCAATCGTGCATGATATCATCTTGTACCTTACCTTTCGTAAAAGTACCCCCTTCAATAAATACTGTTCCGGGAGGAGTTTCCTGCTCCTTAAAATCGGAGTTATATTGGAAACCGCCCTCTTTGGCGTTAATATTCCAACCCGTGGCTCTCGAAACGTTCTTAGATCCAGAAGATGAGGAGTTCTTACAACTCGCAACGCTTCCGACCACTACTACGCTAGAAAGTACAACTTTGATAAGATGTTTTTTCATAATTTGGGATTGAGTGCTTTTAATTCAAGGGTTCAGCCCTAAACCTAACTTCAATTTGATTTTGATTTCACGAATGTTAAACGCACATTCATCCATAATATTTTGTTGCTGAAACTAAATAATGGACAAAAAATGTTTTGCATTCATTGTACTTAACGACCACAACATCGAAATAGTATGATAGCATGCGGTTTTAACGTGGGTATTATTTACCTTTCTCCCCGAAAAATGCATTGAAAAAGAATGAAAACTTTAACGTTCAACAAAAAACCACACACGTTTATAAGATTTTGTTGAATTGGTCGTTTACTGTGTAGAGTTATATGACCTGAAAAAAGTTAAGGGTGTTATTGCCCCAACATTTTTAACGCTAAAAACCTAGAATGAAAAAGTTACTTCTTGTTCTTACCGTTTTGTTGATTGCTAACGTACACGCTCAACAAGAACGCGCAATTACCACAGCTGTTCCCTTTTTGACAATCGCTGCCGATGCTCGTGCCGCGGGTATGGGTGATATGGGTGTTGCGACAACATTCGATGTCTTTTCACAACAATGGAACGCTGCTAAGTACGCCTTTGCAACCCAAAAAAGCGGAGTCGGAGTGAGCTATACGCCTTATTTGGAAAGTATAGTCAACGATGTTTCCTTATTGAACGCCAGTTTTTACAACAAAATCAGTGAAAGAGGTGCTTTTGCCTTCAGTCTTCGGTATTTTGGATTAGGTGAAATTGAATTGCGCCAGACGATTGACGAAGATGCAACTTTGGTGAAGCCAAACGAATTTGCTATTGATGGGTCTTACGCTTTGAAATTAAGCGAGACCTTCTCCATGTCTGTAGCCGGGCGTTTCATTAGTTCCAACTTAAGATTCCAAGATGCAACACAAGATTCGCAAGCGGCCAACGCTTTCGCTGTGGATATAGGTGGTTTCTACCGTTCCCGGGAAATTGCATACAACAGCTTTGATGGACGTTGGAGAGCTGGGTTCAATATTTCCAACTTGGGTGGAAAAATTCAATATGATGAAGGCGGACAAGAAAACTTTTTGCCGACCAACCTAAGATTTGGAGCAGGATTCGATTTCATTTTTGACGCCGACAACGTATTAGGCCTTCATACCGAATTCAACAAACTTTTGGTGCCAACCCCACGTGACTTCACAGGTGACGGTGTGATTACCGCAGAGGATAATGACGAATACCAACAAATCGGATTTTTAAATGGCGCCTTTGAATCTTTTGGAGATGCTCCCGACGGTTTTAGTGAAGAATTAAAAGAAATTACCTGGTCTTTTGGTGCTGAGTATCGCTTCCGCGAAGCATTTATGTTAAGAGGAGGATATTTCAACGAAAGCGAAGAAAAAGGAGCAAGACAGTTTGCCACCTTGGGCGCTGGATTCAAATTCAAGTCGGCGCAAATTGATTTGTCCTATTTGTTCTCAACATCTCAGATTCGAAATCCTTTGGAAAATACTTTACGCTTCTCCCTTACCTTTAATTTTGGTGAGGAATTTTTCAACGACTAAGCGTTTATCAAAGAATAAAACTAGAAAAAACCTGTTCCCGAACAGGTTTTTTTATTTTTGGTGCATAGCCAAACTGCGCCATGAAAAAACACCAGATTCAATTTGAACTCATCGAGTGTAGTAGCACTGATGAACTAGAGGCGCCAGACAAACGACTTCTGGAGGCCGCCATCAAGGCGCGAAAGAATGCTTATGCACCCTATTCTGGTTTTAAGGTAGGTGCGGCAGTGCTTCTAGAAAATGGTGAAATTGTGGTTGGGAATAATCAAGAAAACGCTTCGTATCCTGCTGGTCTCTGTGCGGAACGCGTGGCCATATTTCAGGCTGGAGCCATTTATCCTAATGTTGCGGTATTGTCGGTGGCAATAAGCGCAGCAGCGGAAGCCCATGTAGTGGACCGTCCTGCAGGGCCCTGCGGCAGTTGCCGACAAGCGATGATGGAGTATGAACAGAAGCAAAATTCCCCGATTCGCGTATTGATGCAAGGGCAAGAAGGTCCAATATATATTTGTAATGGCATTGCTGATTTACTACCCCTTGCCTTTGGCAATTCTTTTTTGGATAATTCTTAAAGTTCAAACCTTTTTACAAAACAGATATTAGTGTATTTTTGCTTTAGTTGTTTAGGAAGCCTTTAATTAATTCAACCGTTAATGAAAAAGATAACAAAGGAAGTATATCTTAAGTGGTATGAAGACATGCTATTTTGGAGAAAGTTCGAAGACAAACTAGCAGCCGTCTATATCCAACAAAAAGTACGTGGATTCCTCCACTTATATAATGGGCAAGAAGCGGTGTTGGCCGGTTCACTGCATGCCATGGACCTGACCAAAGACCGCATGATTACAGCATACCGTAACCACGTGCAACCCATCGGTATGGGGGTTGACCCGAGAAAAGTAATGGCCGAGTTGTTCGGAAAGGTTACGGGAACATCCAAAGGCAATGGAGGGTCAATGCACATTTTTTCCAAGGAACATCGTTTCTATGGAGGTCACGGAATTGTAGGAGGACAGATTCCCTTAGGAGCTGGTTTGGCTTTCGCAGACAAGTACTTTAAAAGAGACGCCGTTACCCTTTGTTATATGGGGGATGGAGCAGTCCGTCAAGGTTCCTTGCACGAAACCTTCAATTTGGCCATGTTGTGGCAGTTACCTGTCGTTTTTATTTGCGAGAACAATGGGTACGCTATGGGAACATCCGTAGCACGAACTGCATACACCACCGAAATCTGGAAACTTGGGTTGGGTTATGAAATGCCGTGCGCTCCAGTTGATGGAATGGACCCAGCAATCGTTGCCAAAGAGGTAGACAAAGCTATCGAACGTGCCCGTACGGGAGGAGGTCCCACTTTCTTGGAAATGAAGACCTATCGTTACCGCGGACATTCCATGTCTGACGCGCAGCACTACAGAACCAAGGAAGAGGTTGAAGAATACAAAAAAATAGACCCTATCACTCAAGTGAAGGATGTATTGTTGGAAAAAGGCTACGCTAGCGAAGATGAAATCAAAGAAATGGATGCCCGAGTGAAAGCTTTGGTTTCTGAATGTGAGAAGTTTGCTGAAGATTCTGATTTTCCACCAATCGAACAGTTATACGATTCCGTATACGAACAAGAAAACTATCCATTTTTACAACATAAACTCTAGAGAAAATGGCAGAAGTAATCAACATGCCCAGGTTGAGCGATACCATGGAGGAAGGCACCGTGGCCAAATGGCTCAAAAATGTAGGAGATAAAGTGGAAGAAGGCGACATTCTCGCTGAGATTGAAACGGACAAGGCTACTATGGAGTTTGAATCCTTTCATGAAGGGACCTTGTTGCACATTGGTATTCAGGAAGGTGAGGGCGCACCCGTAGATTCACTTTTGGCCATTATTGGAGATGAAGGGGAGGATATTGCTTCTCTATTGAATGGTAGTGCTTCAGAAGCTGCTCCCGCAGAAGCGGCTCCGGCTACCGAAAAAACAGAACCTGCTGGTGAAGCGGCGGCTGCACCTGCGTCAAGTGCTTCGATTCCTGATGGCGTTGAAATTATTAAAATGCCTCGTTTGAGTGATACCATGGAAGATGGCACCGTCGCCTCTTGGTTGAAAAAAGTGGGAGATGCCGTAGAAGAAGGCGATATTTTGGCTGAAATCGAAACCGATAAAGCCACTATGGAATTCGAGTCTTTCTATTCAGGTACTTTGCTGCATATTGGTATTCAAGAAGGTGAAGGTGCTCCTGTGGACTCCTTACTTGCCGTAATTGGCCCAGAAGGCACCGATGTTTCTGCGGTTTTAAACGCTCCAGCGGAAGCTGCTGGCGAAGTAGCTCCTGAGGTTGCAACGGAAACCAAATCCGAAGCAGCTGCTAGTACAATTGCTCCGGAAACCCCGGTAGCTGATGGGCAACGCGTTTTTGCTTCTCCTTTGGCCAAGAAAATGGCTGCGGATAAGGGCATCGATTTGGCCACGGTGAAAGGTTCGGGAGACCATGGCCGCATAGTCAAAAGAGATATTGAAAACTATACACCCGCCGCTGCGACTGCAGCTCCTGTAGAGAAAGTGGTGGCGGATACAGCAGCTGCAGCACCGCAGCAGCCTGCCGTACCAGTATATACGCCAGTAGGCGAAGAGATGGTGGAAGAAGTCAAAAACTCTTCCATGCGAAAAGCCATTACCAAGCATTTGGGCGCTTCTAAGTTTAGCGCGCCACACTTTTACCTTACCATTGAAGTGGACATGGATAATGCAAAGGCCTCTCGTGCGCAAATCAATAATTTGCCTGACACCAAGGTATCTTTCAATGATATGGTGTTGAAAGCTTGTGCGATGGCATTAAGAAAACATCCGCAAGTCAACACTACTTGGACTGACGATGCTACGCTTTACAAAAAACACATCCACATGGGTGTGGCCGTAGCTGTGGATGAAGGTTTGGTTGTTCCTGTAATTAAATTTGCAGACCAATTGGGATTGACCCAAATTGGTGCTGCGGTGAAAGATTTGGCAGGACGCGCACGTAGCAAAAAAATCAAGCCTGATGAAATGGAAGGAAGCACATTTACGGTTTCCAATTTGGGAATGTTTGGCATTTTGGAATTCACTTCTATTATCAACAAGCCTAACTCTGCAATTTTGTCCGTTGGGGCCATTGTAGAAAAGCCAGTGGTCAAGAACGGAGAGATTGTCGTGGGTAGCACAATGAAAGTCACTTTGGCTTGCGACCATAGAACGGTTGATGGCGCGGTTGGAGCACAATTCCTTCAAACGCTTCGGGCCTACTTGGAGAATCCAGTGACTATGCTTGCTTAGCATTGATGACCATACAAATCTTTATACTGAAAAGTATCTCTATTCCAGAGGTACTTTTTTAGTTTGGATTTTGAAGAGTATGGTAGTTATCCGACGCATTGAGGTAGTTAGGGAGGATAGCTATCTTTGAATCTAAGACGAAAGGATTATGAATTTGAACAAAATTATATTCGTTGCAATCTGTGTAGCGATTTCTTCGTGTAAAACCACTCAAAACCCAGAACGGATTGAGACTGACCAAATCAGCCCCACATGGAAGCCCTCGGCGCAAAATATTGGTGGTCCAGAAGGACTAAAAGCCGATAAGAATGAAATATCTCGTGCTGGATTAGCTAATGATAAAAGTGATTTTACTTCTGAAGCGGAAGTTCGGGAGCTGATGCAGTTCTTGGCTTCTGACGCCCTTAAAGGGCGTGACCCCGGAACTGAAGGTATTGAGACCGCTGCTACCTACATTGAAGATTTTTTCAAGAAGCATGGTATTCCTCCTTACTACAAGACGTATCGAGATACTTTGAGCAATTTCCGAAAACCTGCGTTTAATGTGCTGGGTTGGCTTGAAGGTAATGACCCAGAGTTGAAGAAAGAAGTCATCATTGTTGGGGCGCACTACGACCATATTGGAATCATCAATTTGGATAAGGGAGATGCTATTGCGAACGGTGCCAACGATAACGCCACGGGTACCACAACTGTTATGGAAATCGCACGCTATTTTGCTGAGAAAGGCGGTGCTATGCGAAGTCTGATTTTTGCGCTATTCAGTGCAGAGGAAAAAGGTTTACTAGGGTCAAAGCACTTGGCCAAACGCATGAAAAATGAAGATTTGAATCTGTATCTCATGATTAATTTCGAGATGACGGGTGTTCCCATGATAGGAAAAGATTATGGCGTTTACATCACGGGATACCATAAATCGAATTTCGCTGAAATTGCTAACGGTTATGCCGATGAAGAAGGTTGGATAGGATATTTACCCACCGCAGCAGAGTATAGTTTATTTCAACGTTCGGATAATTATCCTTTTTATCAGGAATTTGGAGTTCCTTCCCATACCTTTTGTACGTTCGATTTCACCAATTTTATGTTTTACCATAAAGTGGATGATGAACTTGAAGCGCTGAACCTAAAACACATGACCGATTTAATCAATCGAGCGATTCCTATTGTGGATGGTATGGCTAACGCGCCGACGCAGGAAGTAAAAATGAATTAAAACGCAATGAGCCTCTGACAATTAAAGGAGGTTTTTACTATGGCAAATATTATCATCACCGGGACAAGTAGAGGCATTGGTTTTGAAATGGTCAAACAGTTCGCTGATGAAGGGCATCAAGTTTTGGCTTTATCGCGAAACGCGCAACCGATTTTGGATTTAGCATTGGAGAACGTTACTGCCTTTCCTTTTGACCTTTCCAGCACTGAGAGCTTTACACAATTGAGTTCAGTACTGGATTCTTGGAAAACAGTTGATATTCTCATCAACAATGCGGGTAGTTTGGTAAACCAACCTTTCTTGGAAATGTCGATGGAAGATTTTGAGAAAGTGTATCAAGTCAATGTGTTCGGGGTGGCCAAAATCACACAGGCGGTTTTACCCAAAATGAGCAAGAAAGGTCATGTGGTAACCATAAGTTCTATGGGTGGGGTACAAGGAAGTATGAAATTTCCGGGCTTATCCGCATATAGTTCCAGCAAGGGCGCTGTAATCACCTTAACCGAATTATGGGCCGAGGAGTTTAAAGAGACAGGCCCATCATTCAATGTATTGGCGCTAGGTGCCGTACAAACCGAAATGTTGGAAGAAGCTTTCCCAGGATACCAAGCACCTTTAAGCGCTGAAGTAATGGCCAAGTACATCAAAAACTTTGCGCTCACAGGACAGGAATTTTATAATGGAAAACTGCTGCAGGTAAGCAGTTCTACTCCTTGACCACCACGGAATTATTACCGCTTTGTTTTTCTTGGAAGTACGTCTCAAGTTCTTTTTTTAAGAGCTTAAATGGTGTTTTATCTGCAAGACAAAGAGTTGTTAGTTTGCCTTTGAATCTTAGGGAGATTAAGTACAATAGGCAACCTAAAACAAAAGTTACTGGTAGAAATACAAGAAGTAAGTATTGGATAAGCCAGTCCAAGAAATTAACTTCCTGAATGTCCAGCAATGCATAATCACTTTCCAGACTGACCAACAAGGCGAAAACGGCAGTTGAAAGAATCCAGTACTTGAACGTTTTTTGGATTTTCTGTTTTTGCCAGTAGATTTTTTCTAGGCTTTTCAAATCCTCAATCTGAATTCTATTGAGATAACCTCTGAGATTGTGTAGCGTTTCGTTCATAAGGGTTCGTTTAAGGGTTTCCGCCAAGAACCGCAATAAAATAGAGCGTAAGAGTGGTGAATTGATGAAACAAAGCTTTCAGTTGATGGATTGAGAGAATCCCCTTTCAATGGCAAAGACCTCGGATTACGATAGAAAATCAGACCATTGAAACCAGTAAGCCTTCACTAGCGGGCCAACATAACCGATAAACCCCTAATTTTGAGGTAGTGAATGCGACTTTACAAAAATACCTTCCCGAACGTGCGGTAGAGCCCTGTTTTGAGCTCATCAAAACCCATGGGGTGCACTTGAAAGTGGTCAACCATCGGGTAACACGGCATGGAGATTACAGAAGAATGCCGGGGGGTGGACATCAAATCACCGTAAACGCTTCCTTAAATCCCTATCGTTTTTTGATAACACTGGTGCACGAAATTGCACATCTGGTGGCTTTTGAAAAGTTTGGACGACGCATCAAACCCCATGGTCTGGAGTGGAAACGGACCTTCCAGCATTTGATGATTCCCTTTATTCGACCTGAAATCTTCCCTAGCGCTTTACTACCCTTAATTGCCCATCATTTCAAAAACCCAAAAGCGAGCAGCAGTACTGATGCCCGCTTGTCCATCGCGTTAAAAGCTTATGATACAGAAGATCGAGTAAATCAGTATATTTTCGAAATCCCCGAAGGGAGTACCTTCCGGATTTATAACGGTAAACTATTCAAAAAGGGAAATAAACGAATTAAACGCTACGAGTGCGTGGAGTTGGGTACTGGAAAAGTATATTTGTTTCAACCCAACGCTGAGGTTGAATTGATTCGATAAGTTTACAGCTTAAACGGAATAAATGGTAATATAAACCGTTTTGAGCTACACATACTAAATAGCAAAATGAACAAAAATTATTACGCCGTAATTATGGCTGGGGGCGTGGGCTCTCGTTTTTGGCCTGTGAGTACCGCATCCTATCCCAAACAGTTCCATGATATGCTTGGTACTGGGAAAACACTGATTCAGAAGACATTTGAACGCCTCAATCGTTTTGTGCCTACAGAAAATATTTTGGTGCTTACCAATGC
The DNA here is from genome assembly GCA_039820925.1 of Bacteroidota bacterium. Classification (GTDB taxonomy): domain Bacteria; phylum Bacteroidota; class Bacteroidia; order Flavobacteriales; family Flavobacteriaceae; genus Flagellimonas. The sequence continues at coordinate 18,485 of JBCBPD010000010.1, forward strand.
CCGATATAATGATTTGGTTTTGGAACAATTACCTATGATGCAACCGAATCAGGTGGTTTTGGAGCCTGCCATGCGAAACACCTCTCCTTGTATTCTTTATGCCGCTTTAAAGATTCGAAAAATGAATCCCGATGCCGTTATGGTCGTCGCACCAAGTGACCATTGGATTGAAGATGAAGATGCCTTCGTTTCTGATGTAACCGCTTGCTTTGACAAATGTGAAAAAGAATCGGTATTGTGTACCTTGGGTATTCGTCCCACCTTTCCCAATACCGGTTTTGGCTATATTGAATATGAAAAGGAAAGTGACCTCCCCACAAAAAAAGTGTCTCAGTTTAGAGAAAAGCCTGACTATGAAACAGCTAAGGAGTTTTTGCGTCAAGGGAATTTTCTATGGAATGCTGGTATTTTTATGTGGAGTGTGAAAACTATCGTTGAGGCTTTTAAGGCGTATCAGCCCACTCAGTTTAGTCTTTTTGAGAAAGGGGAGTGGTGCTACAACACCAAAGATGAGCAAGCCTTTATTGATGAGCATTATGGTCAGGCGGAGAACATTTCCATCGACTACGCTATTTTGGAGCAGTCCGATGCAATTTACACCTTGCCCGCGTCTTTCGATTGGAATGATTTAGGAACCTGGGGCGCTTTATACGATAAACTAGATAAAGACGAAGCAGACAATGCCAGTGTTGGGGCGAGAGTTTTGATTGAAGATGCCAAAGGCAACATGATTCGAACCGCAAAAGATAAAATTGTGGTAGTTGATGGCGTTGAAGATTATATTATTGTGGATAAAGAAGACGTATTGCTTATTTATCCCAAAGCAAAACAACAAGACATCAAAAAAGTATTGAAAAAGGTAAAAGATACTTTTGGTGAACAATACACCTAAAAGCATATGCAAACCAACCCGAACCAAAACCCAGCACAAACACCTGACAGTGGAGAAGAAGTAAAAAAAGATTTCAAAGGGCTTTTTGCCAGTGTTCGCAAGTTCTTGTCCGAACTTTTGGAAATCCGAACCAATACGGATGCCGCAGCCACTAAGGAATCCATTATTGCAGATATTCCTTTTAAAGGACATACTTCGTGGATTTTGATTTGCTCCATTTTTATTGCCTCCATCGGCTTGAATGCAAATTCTACTGCGGTCGTTATCGGAGCGATGTTGATTTCGCCCCTAATGGGTCCTATTTTGGGTATGGGTCTGTCTTTAGCGATTAATGATATTGACACTTTACGGCGTTCACTCAAGAATTTTGCCGTCATGGTAGTTCTGAGTGTATTCACGGCATTCTTGTTTTTTTACCTTTTTCCATTGCGTGATGAATCATCAGAGCTTTTGGCGCGGACCAAACCTGATATTCGTGACGTGTTGATTGCCTTTTTTGGGGGGTTGGCCTTGGTTATTGCCCGAGCAAAAAAGGGAACCATTGCCAGTGTGATTTTTGGTGTAGCCATCGCAACGGCACTGATGCCACCCCTGTGTACAGTGGGCTTTGGTTTGGCCATCAATAAATTTGAATATGCCTGGGGGGCCATGTACCTCTTTACCATCAACACCATTTTTATTGGTCTGGCTACCTTTTTGGTAGTGAAATTTCTTCGTTTCCCAATGGTGCGCTATGCGAATTCAAAACGGAGACGATTTATTGCTCGGGTGGCTTCGGTAATTGGAATTGCTGTAATGATTCCCGCAGGAATTACTTTTTACAATGTTTTTCAAGAATCGCTTTTCAAAAAACAAGCCCAAGTTTTCTTAAAAGAAACCATTGAGGTGTATCAATTCAACGGTGCGGGACGCTACGTGGACAATTTGACGAAAATTGAATTCCGTGAAGGCAAGGAACCCTTGATTGAGTTGGTTTGTATGGGAGATGAATTGATTCCCGATAATGTCATCAATACGTGGCGTTCACAAAAGAATAAGTATTCCCGTTTGGTGGATGCGGAGTTTCGTGTACTGCAAGGGGGACGTGACGACTCTCAAGAGAAGTTCAATTACGTGAGTGAGTTATACGAAAGAAATAAGGCAGAACTGCTTAACAAAGACCAACAAATTGAGCTGTTGGAGCAGACCATCGCAGAGCTTTCCAAAAGAGCAGGAAAACAGATTCCTGTCGACGCCATTGGTGCCGAAATCAAAGCCAACTATCAAAATGTGGAAGGAATTGGCTTTGCCTATCAAGTGAGTACCAATTTCAAGAAGATGGACACTATCCCCATCATGGAGGTCCGTTGGAAAAAAGAAACCCGTAGAAAAGACAAACAAACCGATACCCAAAAAATCCAAAAGTGGCTTAAGCTACGCCTAAAGGATTCAACGCTTCAAGTTAGGGAAGCACGCTAGGAATTTTGCTTTGTCGCATCAGTTGCGCTCTTCCAAATACATTTGGCGCACTTTCTTGAAAAGTTCGGACGAATACACAAAGTTGGTGACCGCTTCGTTGTCCGTTTTGAAGATTTCTTTATTGGTACCTTCCCATTCTTTGAATCCGTTTTTTAGGAAGATAATCTTCTCTCCAATTTCCATCACGGAGTTCATGTCGTGGGTATTGATAACCGTAGTAATGTTGTATTCTCTGGTAATCTCCTGAATTAGATTATCAATTAAGATAGCCGTTTTGGGGTCAAGACCAGAATTTGGTTCATCACAAAACAAATATTTTGGATTCATCACAATGGCCCGGGCAATGGCCACCCTTTTTTGCATTCCCCCAGAAATTTCGGAGGGATACTTTTCGTGGGCATCCGAGAGATTGACTCGTTTGAGGACAAAATCTACCCGGTCATTCATTTCAGCTTTACTTTGCTTGGTGAACATTTCCAAAGGAAACTTTACATTGCCTTCCACGGTCATGGAATCAAACAAGGCACTACCTTGAAAAACCATTCCCATTTCTTGACGTAGGTTCCGTTGTTCGTCTATCTTTAAATCCGAATAGGCTTGTCCATTGTAGATAATATTCCCTTCTTCTGGTTGAAACAATCCCAAAAGGCATTTCAGAAAGACGGTTTTTCCTGAACCACTTTGCCCAATGATGAGGTTGGTCTTCCCCTGTTCAAAAGAAGTGGAAATTCCTTTTAAAATATGAGCATCTCCAAAAGACTTATGTACGTTTTCTACTTCAATCATCAGCCTAGGAGTAATTGGGTGAGTATGTAATTTACGATAATGATAACAACACTGGTCCAAACAAAAGAGGTAGTACTGGCCTTACCCACTTCCAAAGCGCCTCCTTTCATATAAAACCCATGAAATGAGGGGATTGTGGCAATAATAAACGCAAATACCAAGGTTTTGATGAAGGAATAGGTCACGTGGAATGGGATAAAATCCAATTGAAGCCCTTTGATAAATTCTCCTGCCGGAGCGTAACCCCCAAAAGCACCTGCAATCCATCCTCCCAAAATACCAACGTACATGGCGATGGCCACCGCGAAAGGATACATCAGCATGGCGATGATTTTGGGAAACACCAGATAGTTCAACGAATTGACCCCCATGACTTCAAGGGCATCAATTTGTTCGGTCACCTTCATGGTACCAATACTCGACGTGATGTATGAGCCCACTTTTCCCGCCATGATAATTGAGGTGAAGGTTGGCGCAAATTCCAATATCACCGACTGTCGTGTAGCGAAGCCTATTAAGCTTTTGGGAATTAAAGGATTGTTGAGGTTTAAAGCCGTTTGTATGGTCACAACCCCTCCAATAAAAAACGAAATAAAAATGATGATACCTAAAGAACCGAAAATCAACTCATCTATTTCCTTGAGAATCAAGGACCTCATTATGGGCCATTTGGTTGGTTTTTTAAATACTTCCCAAACCATGATGAAGTATTTACCTATCGCTTCCAGATAATTCATGCACTAATAATCGGCTTCGGTGGATAAAAATAAGAATATTGCTGCGCATTTAACCTTCAATTAAATTTTAACGGAGTAATATTGAAAGGATTTAATTCAACTTGCACGGAATGAAGAGCAGTAAATATTTGTTTTGGGGATTGTTACTTTTCTTAGGATTGACCGTATCCGCTCAGCGCAAAAAGAAAAATAAGGTCGAAACTTTACCCCCTTTAGAAATTGCTTCCCAACCTAAATTGGTAGTGGGTATTATCGTAGATCAAATGCGGTACGATTATTTAACTCGGTTCTGGAATCACTATGGAGATGATGGTTTCAAGCGTTTGATTCGTGAAGGTTTTACATGCAAAAACCATCACTTTAACTACGCCCCTACAAGCACGGGACCGGGACATGCTTCGGTATATACTGGAACCACTCCAGGAACACATGGAATTATAGGAAACAACTGGTATGACAAAGTGAATGATGAGGAAGTATACTGCGCCGGGGACGACAGTTATCAATCCGTAGGTACGGATTCGAAAGCGGGGCAAATGTCGCCACACAGGATGTTGTCTACCACCATCACTGACCAATTGCGGTTGCATACGCAAAAGCGAGGAAAAGTTATTGCGGTTGCTTTAAAGGATAGAGGGGCGGTGTTGCCTGGAGGGCACATGGCCAACGCAGCATATTGGTTTGAAGGACACGGTGTTGGGAAATGGGTCACCAGTACCTATTACATGAACGAATTGCCACAGTGGGTACAGGATATAAATAATTCAGACGCCATCAAGAAGTACAAGAAACCTTGGGAAACTTTAAAAGACATTTCCGAGTATAAAGAAAGCGGCCCTGATAAAAGTCCATATGAAACCCCTTTTATGGATGAAGCGGCTCCCGTTTTTCCGCATGCGACGCCTAATATGTTGAGTAAGGAAAAAGATTTTGAGATTCTGAAGTACACCGCTCATGGCAATAGTATCACCATGGATTTTGCGTTGGAAGCCTTGGAAAATGAGTCCCTTGGAAAAGATGCTATCACAGATTTTTTAGCGGTTAGTTTTTCAAGTACGGATTACATTGGTCACAAGTTTGGCGTGAATTCCAAAGAAATACAAGATACGTATTTGCGTTTGGACCAGGACTTGGCCAGAATGCTGACCACTTTGGATGAAAAGGTGGGAATTGGGGCTTATACTGTGTTTCTGACGGCTGACCACGGTGCTATTCAGGTGCCAAATTACTTGAAAGACCAAAAAGTACCTGCTGGCTATTTTAATAGTAAAAAAACCAAGGAGCGGTTTGAAGAGTTTTTGAAGTACCACTACGGCACGACGGATATCGTAAAAAACATTTCCAACAATCAAGTGTTTCTGGACCATAAAGTGGTGGCCAATCTTGATATTGATTTAAAGGAAGCCCAAGAGACCATCGTACATGAAATTATCAACTACCCCGGAATTGACAAAGCATTCACGGGATATCAAATGTGGCAACAGCAATACACCAAAGGTATTCCCTTCGTGCTTCAAATGGGATATCATCAGAAAAGGTCAGGGGATGTGCTATTCGTTTTACGCCCTGGTTTTGTAAGCTATCGCCCCACGGGTTCTACCCACGGTTCTCCTATGATTTATGATACACATGTGCCGTTGTTATTTTTCGGTAATGGCATCCAGCGAGGCAGTACGGTTAAAAGAACTGAAATACCTGATATTGCCCCTACGGTTGCTGCTTTACTGGGTATAGCGTTTCCCAACGGGACCACAGGCAAACCTATTCCAGCGGTACTGGAATAAGGAGTTAAGAAAGTTTCCGTCGTATTCCAGCCCAGCGATACTTTCTGATAAAGGATCCTTCCTCAACGGTAACATAACGGGGAAGTTTACCAAAAAAACCTTTGAAGTATCCTAGTAAGATTTGAAGGAAAAGCATTGGACTTTTGGCTTGAATAGCCATTTTGAATCCGGCGATTTTGGTCAAAACCAATCCGTAGCGCATGCGATATAGAGCTTCTCCTTTCGCTTGCCGCTTTTTGCTGGAATATCCATGCCCCGTAGGGCGTAGGTGTTTGACTTTTAATTCAGGGTCAGTTAAGGTTTCGAATTTGTGATACTTGGCAAGTAAAATGTCTACCGTATCCCAACCGACTCCTTCTCGAAGGCCTCCTATTTTCTCGAAACAGGCTTTGAGATATAATTTGATAGGCCCTCGAATATGGTTTTTATCCGCAATGCTTTCGTAAACCCACGTTCCATTTTTTTCAACATAGAGCAGGCCCCCGCACATACCCAACATCCAATTGCTTTGAAAATGATTTCGCATTTGTTCAAAATAATGGGCTGGCAGGACAATGTCTGCGTCAAACTTTCCAATGAGTTCGGTTTCCGAAGCTTTGGACAAACCATAATTGAATGCCGCAACGACCTTTTTACCCGGAAGATGTTCGGATGAAGCCTCGTGTTGATAAGCTTTTATCCAAGAATACTTTTCTGAAAAGGCTTGAGCGATAGCGTAGGTGTTATCGCTAGAGCCATCATCCACGAGAATAAGTTCATCTGGAGGTTGGGATTGGGCTACAAAGCTATCCAAACACTGTTTTAGATGCTTTTCTTCATTGTGCGCAGGAATGATAATGCTAATTCGCATATTTCAAAATTCGAAAAAATGAACTTGAATCCAGCACAGCCTAATTTCTTTCGGCGTAAACGATGTAATAGCGCATGGTATAACGACGAAGTAAAGGACGAAATCCTATTTTTTTGGTCGGGTTGGTCCACTTGGCTGAATCCTTTATCGTCCAGCCTGATTTTTCCAATAACCAATCAAATTGCCAATCTTCAAATTCATGGTAATGCCTGTCCCAAGGGTCTGTTTTGCTGCGGTATGCTGTTGAAAACCATAGTCGCATGGGAATACTAGCGACCAGTTTTTTTGCCTTGATTTCACGAAGAATGTTGAAAGGTGCCAACATGTGTTCGAAAATCTCAAAGGCTGTAATCACCTTCGCATCAGATTTTTGTACAGAACCAAAATCAACATCCAAATCTTCGCCTGAGGTGTTTTCTACAGAATATCCTTGCTCCCTCATAATGTTGGCGAAGGGGTTGTCCACACCTAAATCCAAAATAGATTCTTCAGGAGAAATGTGCTTTTGTAAAAATTCTAGGGTATGCTTGTACCGCTTATTGGGAAAGTTGTTCTCGTACATCCGCTAAAATTCCAAAAATGAAAGCATAAATCCTAAAATTTATGCGGACGTCTTCCTGAAAATCAAACGCGATACACTATAGCGTTGATATTCATTCCAGCACCAACGCTTGCAAAGATGACCACATCTCCGGATTGGATATCGTGCTCTGGCATTTCGCCTCTACGCACTAGGTCGAACAGAGTAGGAATGGTAGCTACCGAACTGTTCCCCAATTTATGGATGCTCATCGGCATAATATTTTCAGGCACGGGTTTTTTGTAAATGCGATAAAAGCGATTGATGATGGCTTCATCCATTTTTTCATTGGCTTGATGGATAAAAATCTTTTTAACGGCATCGATAGACACCCCAGCCTTGTCCAAGCAGTCCGCCATAGCTTTGGGTACATGCGTACACGCAAACTCATAAATCTTACGGCCATGCATTTTGATAAAGCGGGAATTCGAGGTTCCTTCTGCGTTATACGTTTTATCAAAAAAGAGATAAAAGGCCTCCTGGTTGGAATAGGTAACCGATGCATGATTCAAGATGTCACCAGAATCAGGATTGGCCTCAACTATGGCGGCTCCAGCACCATCTGAGAAAATCATGCTATCGCGGTCGTGTTCGTCGATGATACGAGATAAGGTTTCCCCACCAATAACCAAACACTTTTTGGCCATGCCACTTTTGATAAAGGCCTTGGCTTGAATAATACCTTCGACCCATCCCGGACAACCAAAAATCATGTCGTACGCCACGCAATATGGATTTTGGATATCCAGTAAATGTTTAACCCTTGTTGCTAAGCTCGGTAAAGTATCTCCTTGCGAATGCCCCACGGAAAGGTCGCCGAAATTGTGGGCAAAAATGATGTAATCGAGTTCCTCTTTGTCAATACCCGCGTCAAGGATGGCACTTTCAGCGGCCAGGTGACCTAGTTTGGAAGTGGTATAATCGGGTTTGGCATATCGCCTTTCTGAAATTCCAGTAATGGCCTGAAATTTCTCGATTACCGTTTGGTTTTCTTGTGCAATGGCAACGCCATCATTTCCAAAAAACTCAGCTTCTAAAAAATCTTCATTCTTGGTAATTACCGAAGGAATGTAACTACCGGTTCCCGTGATTCCGACTCGCATTGTTAAGGTTTTGCTAAAAATACGTTAACAATCATGCTGTTATTATGCATGCATAATAACCGATACGACGTCCAAGGTCGGTTTGAACCGTTTTTAGCAAAAAAAAAGCTTCAATTCTTAAAATGAATTGAAGCTTAGCTCCTTTATTTACTAAGGTTTTTATGCTTCTGCGTACGCTTCGATGGGCGCACAAGTACAAATCAAATTACGATCGCCAAAGGCCTCATCCGTTCGGCGAACCGTTGGCCAAAATTTATTTTCTGACACGAACGGTAATGGAAATGCTGCTTTTTGACGGCTATAGGGAAATGACCACTCATCATTGGTAACCATAGTCAATGTATGCGGTGCATTTTTCAAAACGTTATCGGGGTCTTCCGCAGAAACTTCATCAATTTCAGCGCGAATAGCCAACATAGCTTCACAAAATTTATCCAACTCTGCAAGCCCTTCGCTTTCCGTTGGTTCAATCATCATGGTACCTGCCACAGGGAAGGAAACTGTAGGCGCGTGGAACCCATAGTCCATCAGGCGCTTTGCAATGTCGGTTACTTCAATCCCTTTTGCTTTGAACGGTCGACAATCAATAATCATCTCATGCGCGGCACGTCCTCGCTCACCGGTATAGAGCACATCGTATTTTCCTTTAAGGCGGTCTTTGATGTAATTGGCATTAAGAATGGCGATTTTTGTCGCCTCTGTAACGCCAGTTCCACCTAACATTTTGATATAGCCATAGGAAATCAAACAAGCCAAGGCACTACCCCAAGGCGCGGCCGAAATGGCCGTGATAGCATGATTTCCACCGGTTTCAATCACCGGATTCGATGGTAAGAATGGCTTCAATTGTTCCGCTACGCATATTGGTCCAACTCCTGGTCCACCACCACCATGAGGGATGGCAAACGTCTTGTGCAGGTTCAAGTGGCAAACATCTGCGCCAATGGTAGCTGGATTGGTTAGTCCTACCTGAGCATTCATGTTCGCTCCATCCATATATACTTGTCCACCATGTTGGTGAATCAATGCGGTTATTTCTCGAATGGAAGATTCAAAAACACCATGGGTAGACGGATAAGTCACCATCAAGGCTGCAAGATTTTCCGAATGCGCTTCTACCTTTTCTTTTAAATCAGCTACATCGATATTTCCATGGGCATCCGTTCCCGTTACCACCACTTTCATCCCCGCCATAACTGCCGAAGCAGGATTGGTACCATGTGCAGATGAGGGAATGATACAAATATTACGATGCGAATCTCCTCGCGATTTATGGTATGCTCTGATGGTCATCAAACCAGCATATTCGCCTTGCGCACCAGAATTGGGTTGAAGTGATGTTGCTGCAAACCCTGTGATGATATTAAGTTGATGCTCCAAAGCTTTGAGCATCACATGGTATCCTTCCGCCTGTGCTACCGGTACAAAAGGGTGGATATTACCCCATCGCGCCGAACTCAACGGAAGCATTTCACTAGCAGCATTCAACTTCATGGTACAACTACCTAACGAAATCATGGAGTGGTTCAAGGCCAAATCCTTTCGCTCTAATTTTTTGATGTATCGCATCAATTCCGTTTCGGAGTGGTACGAATTGAAAACATCATGCGTCAAGTATTCACTGGTACGTTCCACGCCTGAGGTCAAAACATCCTCAGTATTTTCTGCTAGAGAAGCGGTTGAGACGCCTGCCATTTCAGCGAAGCAAGCCAGAATATCTTCTAAATCTTCTAAGCTAGTGGCCTCGTTCAAGGACAATGTCACCGTGGTGTCATCTACATAGTTGAAATTAATTTCTTTCGCCTCGGCCAACTTTCTAAGTTTTCCAGCGTCTGATACTTTGATTTTAAGGGTGTCGAAGTACTGGGTATTCTCTTGAACAATTCCAATTTGCCCTAAGCTTGCAGCTAATCTTTTCGTCTTTTCGTGAACGTTGTTCGCTATGAAAGCCATGCCCTTTGGGCCATGGTATACTGCATACATTCCAGCCATAACGGCTAAAAGTACTTGCGCGGTACAAATGTTGGAAGTTGCTTTGTCTCGCTTGATATGTTGCTCCCGCGTCTGTAAAGCCATGCGCAGCGCACGATTGCCATCGGTATCTTTGGTAACTCCGATAATCCTTCCTGGAATATTGCGACGGAATTCCGTTTTGGTGGCAAAGAAGGCAGCGTGTGGTCCTCCATACCCTAAGGGAATACCAAAGCGTTGAGTAGTTCCTACCACAACATCTGCACCCCATTCCCCTGGAGGCGTAAGCAGTACCAAGCTCAAAATATCGGCGGCAACTGCTACTTTGATATCCAAGCTATGCGCTTTCGCAACAAAATTGGAATAGTCCTGAACTTCACCATACTTTCCAGGATACTGAAGCATTGCACCGTAGAATTCCTGTGAAAAATCGAACTCATCGGGATTTGCAACAACCAATTCAATACCCAAAGGCTGAGAACGCGTTTGTAAAAGACTTAAGGTCTGTGGTAACACATTTTCATCTACAAAGAACTTGGTCACCTCTGCCTTTTTCTGTTGACGACTTCTTACATCAAACAGCATCGTCATCGCTTCTGCGGCCGCGGTGCTTTCATCCAACAAGGAAGCGTTGGCCAATTCCATTCCGGTGAGGTCGCATACCATGGTTTGGTAGTTGAGAAGGGCTTCTAAGCGTCCTTGGGCAATTTCCGCTTGATAGGGCGTGTAGGCCGTGTACCATCCCGGGTTTTCCAAGATATTTCTTTTGATTACCGAAGGTGTCAAAGACTCGTGGTATCCTAAACCTATGTAGGAGCGGAATACTTTATTCTTTTGGGATAAATCTTCTAGATGCTTTAAAAAGGCATGTTCACTGATACCCTGCGGTAAGTCTAAATCCTGTTTTAACCGAATGTCATCGGGAATGGTCTCAAAAATGAGTTGTTCCATACTTTCGGCATTCACGGTTTGTAACATTTGCTTTACGTCCTCCTCTGTAATACCGATGTGTCTTGCAGCGAAATTCTCAGTGTTCATAATACCTTAAATATTGTGCAAAATTAGGTAATAATTCAGTGAAAATAAGCATTTTTGAAGGTGTCCGAACCAAAGTTGTTAACCGTAAATTAACGTTTTGGAGGCATTGGAAAATTCTGTTTAATGAAGCCTTTTTCCTGGTTGTTTCAATTTTATTTGGATTCCAGCATTCATGTTGGGTTTTCCGTAGCTTCCTTGACCGCGGTCACTTCCTTTATGTTAAACATTCCATTGAATGGGAACCTCTTATTTTTTCAGGTTCTGGCAACAGTGGTGGGTTATTCGTTCATTAAATATGGGGTAGAGGCCAAGAAGTATTGGTTGGTTTCCAAAAAATACTACCGTTACATCCGTTTTTTCAGTGTGGTTTGTTTCTTGGGGAGTTTCTATTTTTTAGCACAGCTTCACGCTTCAGTTTGGTATGGGGTGGTTGTTTTGGGCTTTTTGACCCTGCTATATGCGATTCCTTTTTTGGGCCGTTTTAAAAACCTGAGAAATGTAGGAGGCTTCAAAATTTTCATGGTGAGTTTGATATGGTCGGGATTTACCGTGATGTTACCCGTACTGGAGGCTGATTTGGCTTTTGGTTGGGATATTGGGGTTGTCGCAGTCCAGCGGTTTTTATTGGTTTTTGTGTTGATACTGCCTTTTGATATTCGGGATATGGAAAAAGACTCTCCGTCCTTACAAACCGTACCGCAACGTTTGGGTATTCAAAAAACGGTCTGGCTCGGAATTACCTTATCCCTTTTGGTTATGGCAATGACATTTTTAAAAGATAGCCTTTTGTTAATTGAAATCGCTGCGAATGTAATTTTAACCGTTATGTTGATTAAAATACTACTTCAAATGAAGCCCAGTAATTCAAAGTATTTTGCAGCCTTTTGGGTAGAAGGGATACCCATTTTCTGGGCATTGGTCTGGTTATTTTCAGAAGAGAAGGTTATTGTTGCTTTTTGAGCAATTCTTTCATTGTATCCTTATCTTTTTCTGACAAGGCATTCAAACCAGCTCGTTCGCAAAGGGAAGTCAATTTCTTGTTCTTTGTGGAGAAATCTGAACATTCCTTACTGAAAAGCAAATAAGCCTTCAGCTGAAGTAATTCCCACCACGTGGCTTCACCATATTGACTTTTGGTACAAATATATTTTGCTTTTTCAAGAGATATTTTCATTCGTCTAAAACCATGTTTGATTCATACAACCCATAAGCGCCGTACGCGCTCTGTGAATCATAACCCATAAATTGGACGGATTAATTCCCAATTCATTACAAATATCTTCGGTGCTCATTCCTTGAACGGTTTTCATCTTAAAAACCAAGGACTGCTTTTTTGGTAATTTGGCAATGCACTCCTCAATTGCAAGGCCCAACTCCTCGTTTTCTATGCTTTTATCACCGTCTTTGCTGAACGGGTCCGCCACTTGTTCTTCCAACCAATCGCCCTCAGATTCCACGTCCGTATTGTACCCCATCCGTACTTCAGCTTTTCCTTTTTTGGAATTGCTTTTTCGATAGTAGTCAATGACCTTACGTTTTAAAATGGCAATTAGCCAAGTACGTTCAGCAGCATCCCCTTTATAGTTCTTCGCGGAATTCAGTCCAGCAAAAAATGTTTCCTGCACCAAATCTTTGGCAATTTCGGGGTCGCTCACCCGGGCTACCGCATAATTGAAGAGGTAATCAGCGTATTGGTCTACCCAAGTATCAGGATGTAATGTATGAGAACTCATAGTCTTCTGGTTTCAAATGTAAAGGATTTTGAAATATGTTCAAATCGTCAGAATCCAATACAAACCACCTCAAAAAGTATCACGAAAAGTTCATGACCTTTTACTTTACCAAAAGATTAACAAGCCATGCTAAGCAGACTTTTTCAACAAGCCCGACCGCTCCAACAAGGCATCTAGCTTGGGTTCTTCGCCTCTAAACGCCTTATACAGTTCCATAGGGTCTTTGGTGCCACCTTGCGAAAGCACATTCTCCTTAAACTTTTTGGCAATTTCTGTATCAAACACGCCATTTTCCTTGAAATACGCAAAAGCATCGGCATCCAAAACTTCGGCCCACTTGTAGCTGTAGTAGCCTGAAGCATAGCCCCCTTGGAAAATGTGTCCAAAAGCCGTGCTCATGCAAGTGTTTTCCGTATTTGGATAAAGCTGAGTGTCCCGAAACGCATTAGTTTCAAATTCCTTGACGGAAGAAATGGTGCTAGGGTCAGTGCTATGCCAAGCCATATCCAAAAAACCAAAACTCAGCTGACGTAGGGTAGCCATGCCTTCCTGAAAGGTGGCAGACTCTTTTATCTTTTGAACCAATTCCATAGGAATAACTTCGCCCGTTTTGTAATGAAACGCGAAGAGTTCCAAGGCTTCTTTTTCATAACACCAGTTTTCCATGATTTGACTAGGGAGCTCTACAAAATCCCAGAAAACGGACGTTCCTGATAGGCTAGGGTAGGTGGTATTCGCTAACATACCATGTAAAGCGTGCCCAAATTCATGGAATAAGGTAGTTACTTCATTGAAGGTCAGCAATGACGGTTTTGAAGCGGTAGGTTTGGTAAAGTTGCATACGTTCGACACATGCGGACGATGATTTTTACCGTCTTTTTGGTATTGTGGTTTATAGGAAGTCATCCAGGCACCACCGCGCTTCCCGGGTCTGGGATGAAAATCGGCATAAAACAGCGAAATGAAATTACCCTTGCTATCCTTTACCTCAAAAGTTTTGACTTCTTCGTGGTATTTTTCAATATCGTCAACAGGCTCAAAACACAAATCGAACAGTTTCTCCGCTACCTTAAATACTCCGTCAATGACGTTTTCCAATTTAAAGTAGGGCTTTAGTTTTTCGTCGTCCAAACTAAATTTCTGCTGTTTTAACTTTTCAGCGTAATAAGCCCCATCCCATTTTTGAAGGGTGTCAATACCATCCATTTCTTTGGCGAAGGCTTCCATTTCGGCAAACTCTGCTTTTGCAGCAGGTTGCGCTTTTTCCATGAGCTCGTTCAAAAATGAAATTACCTTCTCCGGTGCTTTGGCCATGCGTTCTTCTAGTACAAAATCGGCATGTGTGGCATATCCTAATAAGTTGGCACGTTCATGCCGCAGGCTTGCAATTTGAAGCACATGGTCTTGATTATCGTGTTCATCCCCATGAAATCCTTTACTTCCGAATGCCGTGGATAGGGTTTTCCGAAGTTCCCTATTCTCGGCATATTTCATAAAAGGGATATAGCTAGGATAATCCAATGTGAACAACCAACCTTCTTTTTCTTTGGCTTTGGCAGCCTGCAGTGCCGCTTCCACGACGCCCTCAGGAAGTCCTTTTAAGTCACTCTCTTCGGTGATGAGGAGTTCGTAGGCATTGGTTTCGGCCAACACATTTTCACCAAACTTCAGTTTTAGTTGGGCAAGGGATGCATCAATTTCCCGAAGTCGCTTTTTATCTTCTTCTCCCAAATTGGCACCATTACGGCTGAAGCTTTTATAGCGCTTTTCCAAAAGGGTGTTTTGTTCTTCATTCAGGTGGAGGGTTTGACGATGCTCGTAGACCTCTTTTATCCTCTCGAATAATTTTTGGTTAAGGTTGATGTCGTTTGAGAACTGTGATAAAAGGGGAGATACTTCTTGGGCTATCTGCTGCATCTCCGGATTGGTTTCGGCTGCATTAAGATTGAAAAAAATACTTGAAATTCTATCCAAGGTCTTACCAGAATATTCCAACGATTCGATGGTATTTTCAAAAGATGGGGATTCCGGATTCTGAGCAATCACATCAATTTCTGCTTTTGCGGCATCGATGGCCGCTAGAAAAGCAGGTTTGAAATGTTCATTTTTCAATTTTTCGAAAGGGGCAGTTTCAAAAGCCACTAAAAGTGGATTCTCCATAGGTATTGTGTGTTTCTTCTTTAGGATTTTAGGCTTTTTGCGCCTTGAATGACTTTTTCCTTAAGTCCTTGTTTGTAAACCTCAACTTTGTCGCGGACGCACTTATCGGACGAACCGATGATTTGCGCAGCGAGAATTCCAGCATTTTTTGCGCCGTTTAGGGCAACAGTCGCCACAGGAACCCCTCCTGGCATTTGTAATATGGAAAGTACAGAGTCCCAACCATCAATGGAATTACTGCTTTTTACAGGAACGCCAATGACGGGTAGGGGAGAGAGGGAGGCTACCATTCCCGGTAGATGCGCTGCACCGCCAGCACCAGCAATAATTACGGAAAAACCTTCCAAATGGGCATTTTTGCCAAACTCAAAGAGCTTTTCTGGTGTTCTGTGGGCAGAAACAATATCTACTTCCACTGGAATGTCGAATCCCTTAAGAATTTCAACGGCATCCTGCATGACTGGTAGGTCACTGGTGCTTCCCATAATAACGGCTACTTTGCTCATAGGTTTATCGGCTTACAACTTTTATTTTTTCTTTCACTTCTTGGGCGACAGCTCTTGCTTTCCCCATGTCAGCGTCGACGATGGTCACATGACCCATTTTACGGAAAGGTCGCGTCTGTTTTTTGCCATATAAATGAGGGGTGACCCCCGGCATCTTCAATACTTCTTCCATCTGCTCATAACGGACATCACCCGTATGTCCCTCGGCCCCCACCAAATTTACCATAACCCCGGCAAGTTTGCTATCGGTATTGCCCAAAGGCATGTCCAGCACAGCGCGCAAATGTTGTTCAAATTGATTCGTATAACTTGCTTCAATACTGTAATGGCCACTATTATGGGGTCTTGGGGCCACTTCGTTGACCAAGATGTCATCCGTTTTGGTCAAAAACATTTCTACCGCCAATAAACCCACATGCTGCATTTTATCTGCCACCAACAATGCGGTCTCTCTGGCCTTTTCTGCAATTTCCGGTGCAATTCGGGCTGGACATATCACATATTCTACTTGATTGGCCTCAGGATGGAATTCCATCTCTACTACGGGATAGGTAACCATTTCACCGCTGGGGTTTCGTGCCACGATGACGGCTAGTTCGGTTACAAAGTCCACAAGCTGCTCCGTTAAACACTCCACATGGGGCAAGGCAGCGATGTCTTCTTGATTTCGTACAACTTTTACCCCTTGTCCATCATACCCAAAACGAGCGCTCTTCCACACAAAGGGAAAGCTCAAATTACCCTCTTGATAGGCTTTTTCAATTTCTGAACTACTGGCAAACCTTGTGAAAGGTGAGGTAGGAATTCCATTTTCTTCGTAGAAGGTTTTCTGAACACCTTTGTTTTGGATGGTTCTAAGCGTTTTTGAACTTGGGAACACCTTTTTACCGTTCTCTTCCAAGGCCTCCAACGCATCTACATTCACATTCTCGATTTCAATCGTCAGTACATCTACATCTTGTCCAAATTGCATCACCGTGTCAAAATCCAAAAGGGCTCCCTGCACAAATTCATTGCAGGCAATTCGGCATGGTGCTTCGGCAGAAGGGTCCATCACTTTGGTGCGAATGTCCCATTTTCTGGTTTCGGTAAGAAGCATCTTACCGAGTTGTCCACCTCCTAAAATTCCCAAGGTAAATGGGCTTGAAAAAACATCCATGTGCTGAAATTGGAATAGCCACAAAAATAATGGAAATCCGTCAAGCCATAAAGTACTTCGCCTAAACCAGCTAAAGAAATGTTATCTTTGCCCCTTGCAAATTAAACCAACACCGCCTTGATCAAACTTAATGACAAATTCTTCAAGCCTTTTTTATCGGAGGAGGAGATTTTGAGCGCCATTCAACGCATGGCTCAAGAAATTGCGGCGGATTACAAAGACAGCGTTCCTGTTTTTGTTGGGGTTTTGAACGGAGCCTTCATGTTCGTGTCCGATTTTCTGAAAGCTTATCCTCATCCATGTGAAGTTTCTTTTGTTCGGCTTAGCTCCTATCAGGGCTTGACTTCTACCGGAATTGTAGAAAGCCTTTTGGATGTTCCCGAAGAAGTTGAAGGCAAAAGCGTGGTGATTTTAGAAGATGTCATTGATACCGGTCGAACGCTCAAGCAGCTAGTGCATTTGTTTTCAAACACCAACGTAAAAGAGTTTAAAATTGCTTCCCTTTTTTATAAACCCAGTGTCTACAATGGCGAATATACCATCGACTATGTCGGTTTGGAGATTCCAAACAATTTCATTGTGGGTTACGGATTGGATTACAATGAATTGGGACGTAATTTGAGAGCAGTATATCAATTAAATGAATCACATATGATTAACCTTGTGCTTTTTGGCAAGCCTGGGGCTGGGAAAGGAACCCAAGCCGGGTTTTTAAAGGAAAAGTATAACCTCAAACACATTTCAACGGGAGACGTTTTCCGTTACAACATTAAAAATGGAACAGAATTAGGCACGCTAGCAAAGTCATACATTGACCGAGGGGATTTGGTTCCGGATGAGGTTACCATTAATATGCTAAAAGACGAGGTAGAAAAGAATCCTGACGCTGCTGGATTCATCTTTGATGGATTTCCACGAACCGCTGCTCAAGCACAAGCGTTGGACAACTTTTTGGAAACCAAGGATATGAAAGTGAATGCCACTATTGCCTTGGAAGCGGACGATGATATTTTGGTATCTCGACTGTTGGAACGAGGAAAAGAAAGTGGCCGTTCAGACGACCAAGACGAGTCCAAAATTCGAAACCGTTTTGATGAATACAACGAAAAGACGGCTCCTCTACGGGAATACTACGAAACACAAGGCAAGTTCCATTCTGTGAACGGAATTGGGGAAATTGCGGAAATTACCGAGCGGTTGAGCGCTGTTATCGACGGACTATAGTCCATATTCTTTTGCTTTTTAAAACTATCCAATGACCGAGGGCAACTTTGTAGATTATGTTAAAGTACATGTCGCCTCTGGAAACGGTGGAAAAGGCTCTGTGCACCTCCATCGGGAAAAGTACATTGCCAAGGGTGGTCCAGACGGGGGTGACGGCGGACGTGGCGGTCATGTTATCATCAAAGGAAATAAGAACCTTTGGACGCTGGTCCATTATAAATTCAAAAAGCATTTCAAAGCAGGTCATGGCGAACACGGTAGCAAAAACCGAAGCACGGGTGCCGATGGTTCCGATATGTATTTGGAAGTACCGCTTGGCACTGTAATTCGAGATACGGAAACCAACAACATACTTTTCGAAATCACTGAAGATGGCGAAGAACGCATCGTTTTAGCGGGGGGTAAAGGCGGAAGAGGCAACTGGCATTTTAAAAGTCCCACCAATCAAACTCCGCGCTACGCCCAACCGGGAATTCCTGGCCAAGAGACCCAAGTAACGTTAGAACTTAAGGTTTTGGCTGATGTTGGTCTCGTAGGTTTTCCAAATGCCGGAAAATCGACACTATTATCCGTAATGACTTCCGCAAAGCCGAAAATCGCCGATTACGAGTTCACAACCCTAAAACCGAACTTGGGTATCGTGCAACATCGTGGATTCACCAGTTTTGTAATGGCCGATATTCCCGGGATTATTGAAGGGGCAGCCGAAGGCAAAGGTCTGGGGCACTACTTTTTGCGCCATATTGAGCGGAACGCAACTTTGCTGTTTCTAATTCCTGCGGATAGCAAAGATGTGTCTTCAGAATACCAAATCTTATTGGATGAACTTCGCCGGTATAATCCAGAATTGTTGGATAAGGACCGTTTGGTGGCCATTTCCAAATCAGATATGTTGGATGAAGAACTCATGACCGAAATGAAGGCCGAATTGGCCAAGGACATTAAAGATGCCCCCGTACTTTTTATCTCTTCCGTAGCACAACAGGGTATCCAAGAATTGAAAGACGAACTCTGGAAGCTACTGAACGAATAGCAGGTTTTTCTTCCAAGTAGTACCCCATTATTCCGTAACTTTAATAAAAAGAGAAAAGCATGAAAAAAGCATTGCTATTGGGTGTTTTGGGTTTGCTTGCCTCCTGCGCTGCAGTTAAAGTGGATTATGACTACGACAGGGGCACCAACTTTTCCAACTACACTACCTACAACTATTTTTCAGATATGAATTCGGGTTTGAGCCAGTTGGACGAAAGACGCTTACTTCGTGTTTTGGATTCAACCTTAACGACCAAAGGATACAAGCTTTCCGAGGAACCTGATTTCTTTATCAATGTTCTCAGCAACGAATACCGAAGGAACTCAGGAAACAATGTAGGTTTCGGTATGGGAGGTACGGGTGGTAACGTGGGTGGAGGTGTTTCCGTAGGGATTCCAATAAGCTCTGGAGGATTGCAGCGAATGATTCAATTTGATTTTGTAGATGCCGACCGGGATGCCCTTTTTTGGCAAGCGGTGAGTGATAGCGGCTATCGCGATAATGCATCTCCAAGCGTCAGGGAAGATATGTTGAGAGCTGTAGTGGCGAAAGTGTTTTCCAAGTATCCGCCTGAAAAGAAGTAAATCCGTTCAAGAATAGAAATTTACCATTGACCATATTTCGTTCGAAAAAAGGACTTCATAAAAATACCTTTGGTACGATTTGTAACATATGCTTTT
Organism: Bacteroidota bacterium; assembly: GCA_039820925.1. Taxonomy (GTDB): domain Bacteria; phylum Bacteroidota; class Bacteroidia; order Flavobacteriales; family Flavobacteriaceae; genus Flagellimonas. The sequence goes on from JBCBPD010000010.1 coordinate 38,179, forward strand.
TTTAAAAAGTCTTATGGATAGCAAATCCCAAAAAGAGGAAATCAAAAACAACAAAATGAAAAGAACACTAAAATTACAATGGACTATGGGCGTCCTGTTTGCCCTTCTGTCAAGTTTTTCCCTATCCGCTCAAGACATTACCGGTTCTTGGCATGGCAGTATAGAGGTCCAAGGCACTGAAATGCCTCTGGTCTTCAATGTAATGGAAGAAGAAGGTGCGCTGAAATCCACCATGGATAGCCCGTCTCAAGGCGCTACTGACATTCCCATGGACGAAACCTCCTTTGAAGAAGGGAAGTTGACCATTGCCTTTAAACAAGCCGGTATTACCTATGTAGCTGAATTGAAGGGTGAAAACCTCGAAGGAACGTTTTCCCAAGGCGGTATGGAACTGCCTCTAAATATGGAGAAGAAGGAAAAAACCATTCCAGGTGACCCAAGTTTGGTCAGTAGCGATGACGAGCTGTTGGAATTGGCCAAATTGGATGTAGGGGATTACCGCTACAAGGTCGAAGATTATTTCGCAAGACCGAAAGCTTCTACCTTCCGTTTTTCACCCGATGGTCGCTACATGTCATACCGTGAAAAAGATGAGAACGGAAAGCGCCATGTCATGGTGAAGGATATTGCAACTGGAGAAGTAAAACGCGCTATTGAAGAAAAAGAAGAGTTGGTGCGTGCTTACGGTTGGATTAGCAACGAGCGTTTGGCGTATTTGATGGATTCCGGTGGAGACGAAAACTATCACGTTTATGCTGTAAACCTTGATGGGTCTGCCCTCAAAGATTTGACGCCTTTTGACGGGGTTCGTGCCGAGTTTACGGAATTGTTGAAGGAGGATAAGAATCACATCATCATTTCCATGAACATGAACAATCCACAAGTTTTTGAACCTTATAAAGTGAATGTGGTTACCGGAGAAATGGAACAACTCTTTACCAATGATGACCCTACCAATCCAATAGTAGGGTATGATTTCGATAAGGATGGACATTTAAAGGCATACACTCGCATGCGCGATGGAGTAGAGCAAGATTTGTTCTATGAAGACGGCAAAGGCGGGTATGGTTTGATTAAAAGCCTGAATTGGAAAGATAGCTTCGGTATTCTGGAATTCAACTACGCTACTGAAAACCCACACGATGCTTACGTAATTTCGAATTTAACCAATGACAAAGCGGAAATCATTCTATATGATTTAAAGGAAGATAAAATTCTTTCTAAGGTATTCTCGAATGACCGTTATGATGTGGACGATATGGGTACGTCACGCAAAAGAGGATACGAATTGGACTATGTTTCCTTTGAAGGAGAAAAGACCGAAATCGTGCCGATTAGCGCACACTACAAAAAACTGCATGATAAAATTGTAAACCGTTTTCCAGAGAAACAATACATCATTGCTGATGCTACGGATGAAGAAGACCAATTGTTGATTTTCGTTCAAAGCGACCGTTTGTATGGAGAATACTACAGCTACGATGTGGCTAAGGATACCTTCACCTTTTTATACAATCTTATGCCTCAGCTGAAGGAGGAAGATATGGCTGAAATGCGTCCTATTACCTTCAAAAGTCGCGATGGTTTAACCTTGCATGGGTACATTACACTGCCCAAAGCGGCCTTGGCAGGTGAAAAAGTTCCGCTGATTGTCAATCCACATGGTGGTCCACAAGGGATTCGTGATTCATGGGGATTCAATCCAGAAGCACAGTTATTCGCCAGTCGGGGTTACGCCACGCTTCAGGTCAACTTTAGAATTTCAGGAGGTTACGGCAAAGAATTTTTGGAGTCTGGTTTCAAAGAAATTGGAAGAAAAGCCATGGATGATGTCGAAGATGGCGTTCAGTATGTGGTTGACCAAGAATGGATTGACAAAGACAAAATCGCCATTTATGGTGGTAGCCATGGAGGGTACGCTGTACTTCGAGGTCTGACCAAAACCCCGGATTTATATGCTTGTGGGGTAGACTACGTAGGCGTTTCAAACCTATTCACTTTCATGAAAACCATCCCACCGTATTGGAAACCCTATCTTAAGATTATCAAGGAAATCTGGTACGATGAAGATGTAGCCGAAGAAAAGAAAATCATGGAAGAGGTTTCTCCCGTATATCAAATCGATAAAATCAAAAAGCCATTGTTCGTAGTGCAGGGAGCCAACGACCCTCGTGTGAACATTGATGAATCTGACCAAATTGTGAGTGCATTGCGCGGCAAAGGGTACGACGTACCGTATATGGTGAAATACGATGAAGGTCACGGTTTTGGTAAAGAGGAAAATCGAATTGAGCTGTATCGTGCTATGATGGGCTTTTATGCCAAGCATTTGGGCACTCAAGAGATACCTACTCCTTTAAAGGATTGATAGAATATCCAAAGAATTCAAAGGGCCTTCGGGCCCTTTTTTTATGCGCTACCGTTCGCAGCTTTCATTTTACCACTCGCCATAATTTGGTTTGTTACCCCTTGTTTGTAGCATAGTTTCGTCTTGTAATCTAAAGATAACCACTATGATCGCTTTGGTAAAACTGATTTTAGCCTTGTTGACTTCCTTGTTCGGAGTCTTACTTTAAAACCCTGTATTATGAAACTAAGAATTGACCAGTGGATTGTTTTGTTGGCAGGCGTGGTAGGCCTTATTGTAGTATTTTATTTAAAAAGTCAAGGATGGGACTATAATCGCTATTTCCCTATTTTCTATGCTTCGATTTCCATGTGTTGGATTGCTTTTTTGAACGATAGAAAAGCCTGCCGAAAAAGAAAAGCAAAGCGTTTGCAAGAAACTTCCAAAAACAGATAAGATGAAAAGAAATGAAAGAATAATTTATCTCATTGCCGCCGCGCTATTTGTATGTACAGGTATGCTTCAAATTGGAAAGGAAAAAGAACTAATGCTTCCTATCTTATCGTTTATCGTAGCTGGAGTTCTTTTTTACTTGGCTTTTGGAAAAAAGGTTGTGAACAGTTGTAGCTTTTCAGAAATGAAAAAAGAAGCGCGAAAAATGGTAGTAAAAAAACCTACCAACTTACTTTCAAAAAAGCAAGCCCTTAAAATCACTGCGGTAACCTTTTTGGCCGTATTGGTATCCTTCGGAATGGGCTTTGGCGTTGGGAAATTGATTTACTATTTTACGAATTGAACAAATCCCATCGGACTCTAGTATATTTGAAAGCAAACCGCTGCAGGAATGAACATTACTGAGAAAAATCAAACTCGGATTTTCTGGATGCTCCAATTTTTGGGCTGGGGATTCATCAATTGTATCTCCATGTTCGTCGGAAAGAAAATCAGTTTTGAGCTACAGTTGTATTCCTTGTTTGCGGGAATCTTCATGGGGATTTTCACGACCTCCTTGTTGCGTTGGTACCTAAAACGCAATATCAATTTTGAAACTTTTGCCACCAAAGATTTTGTCAAAATTGCGGTCTCCTTTTTAGTAGCAGCTGTGTTATTTGGATTTGTGAATTGGGGTTTTGGCTATCTCTATCATGAGTTTGGCCCGGAATTGACTGAGGAAGAAATTGAACTCTTCAAAGCCTATGATGCCGTTTGGTTACAGATTTTGAATTCCCTCTTTTTAATGGGAGCATGGTTGGTTACCTATTTGGTCATCAAATTGCTGTTGAAATTGAACCGCGACCGAATCGAGCGTTTGGAGTTGAACACTACGCTCAAACAGGCTCAATTGAACACTTTGAAAGGACAAATCAACCCGCATTTTATGTTCAATAGTCTGAACAATATTCGAGGTCTGATGTTGGAGGATGTGGAGAAATCCCGCGAAATGTTGACCAAACTTTCAGAAATTCTACGCTACTCCCTTACCAAGAATAATGTGGATTCCATTCCCGTTCATGAAGAGTTGGAAGTAGTGGAAAACTACATTGACCTTTCCAAAATACAATTCGAAGACCGACTCGAATTTGTAAAAGACATTGCACCAGATACCCTGAATTTGGTGATTCCGCCTATGGTCATCCAGTTATTGATAGAGAATGCTGTTAAACACGGTATTTCAAATCTTAAAGCTGGAGGAAAAATTGTATTAAAGCTCTCCCAAAGCGAAGATGTTTTGACCATAGAAGTACGGAATACCGGTAAACTGAAAATAGCCAAAAACACTACACAGTTGGGTCTAAAAAATATCAAGCAGCGTCTGAAATTGCTCTATGCAGAAAAGGCCTCTTTCCAATTGAACGAAGTGTCCGATGAGGTTGTGGCGAATATCAAAATTCCTTTGGCATGAAGATTCGGGTAGTTATCGTTGAGGATTCAAGATTGGCGAGGAAGGAGCTGATTGAACTACTGAAAGCGCATCCTGAACTGGAATTGGTGGGTGAGGCAGAAAATGTAGATGCGGGTTATGAATTGATTCAATCGGAAAAGCCAGATTTATTGCTTTTGGACATTAATATGCCCGAAAAAGATGGATTCCAATTGCTCGAAATGTTGGATGAAGTACCCATAACCATTTTCACCACGGCTTTTGACGAATACGCGATAAAATCTTTTGAATACAATGCTTTGGATTATCTGCTTAAGCCAGTGAATTCAAAACGTTTTGAAACGGCCCTTGAAAAAGTTCGCGCCAAAATGCAGGCTAAATCCGCTTCCGCCCCACAGGAGCGACTGCAACCCACAAGCCAAATCTTTATCAAAGATGGAGAGGCCTGTTGGTTGGTCCGTATCGGTGAAATCTCACACTTTGAAATTGTGGGCAACTATACTCGCGTGTTTTTTGAGGACAAGCGACCGTTGCTGTACAAAAGCTTAAATCAGATAGAGGAAAAACTCCCAAACGATTTGTTTTTTCGAGTTAGCCGCCAACAAATCGTGAATACCAATTTCATTCAAGATATCATTCCCTGGTTTAATGGAAAACTAAAATTGAAAATGAAAAATGGCGAAGAGGTTGAGGTATCTCGTCGCCAATCCTATATTTTCAAAGATAAAATGAGCCTTTAGGCTTACATGGATTTCAACAATCCTCCATCAATAGGAATATTGGTTCCTGTGATATAAGCCGATTTTTCAGAAGCCAAAAACGTAGCCAAATAGGCAAACTCGGCGGGGTCTCCAATGCGTTTCATAGGAACTTGTTCTTCCATCGCTTTTCGAACTTCACTAGCTTCCACCCCCATTTTCTTGGCCTTTGTAGCATTTAGTTGGGCAATACGGTCCGTATCAAAATACCCGGTCAAAACATTGTTTACCGTAATACCATAAGGTGCCACATCATAAGCCAAGCTTTTGGCCCAAGCCACCACAGCCGACCGAATGGAGTTGGATAGGGCCAAGTAGTTCAAGGGTTCTTTGATGCTTATGGACGATACTGTGATAACCCGACCCCATTTTTGTTGCATCATATGTTTTAAGGCCAATTCGGTGGTAAGTGCAACCGATTTGAACAATAAATCAAAAGCGTTTTGATAGGCATCCACCGACTGCTCAAGCGCTCCTCCGGCGGGAGGGCCTTGGGTATTATTGACCAAAATATCTATGGTATTCTCCTGGAAAAATTCCTTGATCCGTTCGGAAAAGGACTCAAAATCGGAAAAGTCCACCGCAAGATATTGATGTTTTTGTCTCGCAGGAGTTGGTAAACTGGAAACCACCTTTTGTAGTTTTTCCTCGGTTCGGGATAAGAGGGTAACCTTTGCTCCGCTTTCAGCCAATTGTTGAGCAATGGCCAAACCAATACCACTAGTGCTTCCGCCTACCAAGGCCTTTTTACTAGATAAGTCAATCTTCATTTCTAGAAAAATTAAGGTTAGCGATATTCTTCCCGGGCCGGGCTGAATATATCCATCAGCTTACAAGGGGTCAACGCTTTTCCGCTATGGGGAACATTGGAAGGAATGATAACGACATCTCCAGGACCGTAAGTATCAGTATTCCCATCTAGCGTAAACTCAAAAGAGCCCTCAATCACATGCATGATTTGCTCGTGCGGATGATGGTGTTCCGGAACTTCAGCTTGGTCTTCCACGTCCCAAAATGCCCATGTCATGGATTCGGAATGCACCATTTTTCCATGATAACCTGGCATGATTTCTTTTGTCTTTACTTCAGAGAGGTTCATGTTTCACTGTTTGCTCCGAAGATAAAAATTAATCGTCGTTTTAGACTGGCGGTTGGAAGTGCAATCTCTATTTTTGGGAAATATTTGTGTTCATGAAAGTTCATTTTATCGCTATTGGCGGAAGTGCCATGCACAATTTGGCACTTGCTTTGGCTCATAAGGGGTATGAAGTCACGGGAAGTGATGATGTCATCTTCGAACCCTCAAAAAGTAGATTGGCCGCCCAAGGGTTACTTCCTGAAACTTTTGGTTGGAATCCAGAACGTATTCATGAAGGTTTGGATGCCATTATTTTGGGGATGCATGCCAAAGCCGATAATCCTGAACTAGCGAAAGCTCAAGAACTAGGACTGAAAATCTACTCCTACCCAGAATTTCTGTATGAACAGTCCAAATTCAAGACTAGAGTAGTGATTGGAGGAAGTCATGGAAAAACCACCATAACCTCCATGATTCTGCATGTGTTGCAGTACCATGACATTGCCGTGGATTATATGGTCGGTGCCCAGCTGGAGGGATTTGACCGCATGGTGCATCTTACTGAGGAAAATGATTTTATCGTTTTGGAAGGAGATGAGTATCTCTCTTCTGCTTTAGACCGTAGACCTAAATTCCATTTGTATCAACCTAATATTGCTTTGTTGAGCGGAATTGCTTGGGACCATATCAATGTCTTTCCTACCTATGAAAATTATGAAAAGCAGTTTAAGCTATTTATTGACAGCATTGTAAAAGGTGGAAGCATCACCTATAACGAGGAAGACGAAGCGGTTAAAAATCTTGTGGAGCAATCGGAACATACCATCCGTAAGTTTGCTTACACTACTCCGGAACATACCATTATGGATGGGGTGACCTATCTAGACACCCCTGAGGGAGAAGTTCCGATAGAGGTTTTTGGAAAACACAACTTGAACAACATAGCCGGTGCGAAGTGGATATGCCAGCAACTGGGCGTAGATGAAGCGGATTTTTACGAGGCGATTGCTTCATTCTCTGGGGCTTCAAAACGTTTGGAAAAAATAGCTCAAGGAAAGAGCACCTTACTTTTCAAGGATTTTGCCCATTCCCCAAGTAAAGTAACCGCGACCAGCAAAGCTGTAAAGCAACAGTATCCCAATAAAAAGCTGATAGGGTGTCTCGAATTGCATACTTATAGTAGTTTGAATGCGGAGTTTTTGAAGGAATACAAAGGGAGCTTGGATGCCGTGGATGAAGCGCTGGTATTTTATTCTCCCAAAGCTTTGGAGATTAAGGGACTTCCACCTGTTGCCCCTGAAGATATTGAAAAAGCGATTTCTCATCCTAATATTAAGGTTTTCACTACTCCAGAAAGCTTGCACGAAGCGCTTTTTGGCTTGGCATTTGACAATTCAGTGCTCTTGATGATGAGTTCTGGGAACTACGGCGGATTGGACCTCAATGTATTGGGAGATAAGCTATCTTCTTTCTAAGAGTTATTGCTTTAAGATTTTGTAAAACTTCAGCTCTCCTCTGGGTTCGGTTTTCAGTTTTAGGTAATAAAGCCCAGAAGCGAGTTGTTCCAGATTGATTTCTGAAGTCAAATTCCCCTTTAGAACCAGTTGGCCCGATGTGTCAAAAACCCAATACGACCCACCAAGCTCAGCATCATTGAAATTCAATACATCTTGAGTGGGATTGGGATAGGGAAGGATAGAACTTTTTTCTTCAGGTATCTCGGGCTCGGGCTCGGGCTCGGGTTCGGTTTCAACGGTTGTGGTTTGCCCCCAAATATCCCTGACCTGAATTTGGTCGAAGGCATCCAACTCTAATAAAGTAAAGGTTATTTCATAGTTCTCTCCACCTAAACTGGTATAGCGGCCGGGAAAAATACGCACTCCGTTGAATTCCGGATTGTCGATGTCATTCATGTCGATACCGCTTCTTTCATCGAAGTTGATTTTGGTGATTTCGGAATCCTTGCTGACCCAAAGCTCATTGAAATCCAATTCTGGTCTATCGGAAATTACCTTTATGGTCAAAGGATTTTCTTCCATAACCTCATACGTCAAAGCATCTTTATTGAAAGCCCTATAGTCCAAAAAAAGTAGTGGATTTACATGTGGGTCAGTAGGTTCTGCATAAGGTGTTGACTGCGAACAGCCTCCATTGCGTTGTGATTCTCGAGAACAAATCACACCAAGTCGAATTTCAAAATGGTTATGTGGAAAGTTGGTTTCCCCACTTTCACCAATTGTTCCGATGCGCTGACCTTTTTTTACTTCAACTCCGGGCGCAATTCCAGCGGCGATGCTGTTCAGGTGTGAAGAAATCGAAAAGTATTTCGAAATCAGAATCCCCTGAAACAAAATTGGGGTATCCATTTGATGTTCAATGACCACCACAGTTGAACTGAAATTGTTTTCAGGGTCACCTTCTACTGCTGCCTGTCGTACTACCCCATCAGCAATGTTGACAATGGGGTCTCCAATGTTTCCTGGAATATCAATACCTCGATGAAAATCATACCGCGATTCAGAATCTTTGATTCGGGGTCCAAAAGGAGAGGATAGTTTGGTGATGCCGCCGTTGGGCCATTGCGTATCATCGAACTGAATTCTAAGGCGCTTTTCTGTGACGTGGAATACGTTTTCTTTGCAGGTCTTTAACCCTTGATTGATAGTTAAACATACCGTAAAGGTTCCATCAGATTGGAACTCATGTAGAGGGTTTTGCTGGGTTGCGGTTGACCCGTCACCAAAAGTCCAGTTCCAAGATGTAATTTCTGTATCGGAACTAGACGCATCGAAAAACTGGATTGACCGACCTGAAATTACAGTTGCGGTAAAGTTCACCTCTTGTCCGAACAGTGTTGAAAACGCAAGAAAACAGCACAAATACGGTAAACGTTTCATGTTCGTTTTTGATTTCAAGAAGGAACTTGCCTTCCTGTATTTCATGAAACAAGAATAGTTGTAATAGTTGCTTACGAACTACAAGGATTTACCAATGCGCCGGTTCGATTCACGGATTTTCAACTTTGGACAAAATTGTAAGTATTGTGGTACAAACCTTTTAGAACTGAAAATCTTTGATGGGCGCAGAAACGTCCACCAAAGTTCCATCGGGGTCCTTTAAAAGCAGCCTTCGTTGCCCGTAAAAAGTATCATGTGGTTCTTGAATGATAGGAAAATTTACTTCTTTGGCCTTTTCAAAAATTGCTGATACATCTTCCACCACAAAGGTGATGTAAAAACCGGCTGGCATTTGTTGGAACGCTTCTGGAACAATTTCATGCTTGCGGTCAACCAAGCCCAATTCCAACTGATTTTCCTTGGATACTAATTGAACGAACCAATCGCTATCAAAAGCGATGTAAAAATCAAAAAGGGTGGAATAAAAGGCTTTGCTCGCTTCAAGATTATCCGAGCAAATGTTAGTCATACTTCTGTTGATAGTCATGCGCACAGATTTTGGATTGTGTATAAATGATATCGGGAAGCGACACTAAAATCGGAATTCCAGAGAGAACCGCCATGGGTTTTATGGCAAAGTTTTCTTAAAAATGGGAACCCAAATTTCTTCTTCCGAGGAGGGGTCGTCGTTTTTGTATTTGGCCCCGAGCACTTCAAAGTGGGGTCTATTGTCCAAAACATACCCTGACTTCGGCAGCCATTCTGAGAAAATGTATTGGTAAATGGAAGTGTCCGTACTCCGTCCTACATAATCAAAAACAGCATATTGTCCTCCTTCAAGCAGAAAGGTTTGTAAACCTTCGGGAACGTCATCAAAGTCCGATACTTCAACACAAGCCCATTTGGTAAATGTGTTGCTTGGATTAAAGGGTTTATAGTAGTTTTCAGGATAGACCTGCATGGAAAATTTATCCGAACTAACCGCGTTGGTGACATTCTTCAGTAGTGGAATGGATTTAGCCCACAAGGCTCCCATTTGGTTGTTGACCAGACTCATGGAAACGGACTGACCTACTAGTTTTTTTTCGGTCAAGGTCTCAATTCTGGCTTCGGGAAACGCACTCATATCGTTTGGGGATTATTGATTTTGGTTGTCAATTGTAGCTGCATAACAGGTAAAAATCTTCCAGCAATAGTACTGGACCGTTGGTCTACCGTTACAAAACCAAACTTTTGATAAAAACCTTCTGCGTGAGGGTCGGCATCCAAGGTGATGGAATCAACCTTTAGGCCGTGCATCTTTTTTATAAAATGTTCCATAAGCGCTTTTCCGATACCCTTACCAATGAACTCTGGTTCTATAAACAAAAACTCCAAAACCGCCTTGCTACTTTCCAAAGTGTAGGCATAAAACCCGGCGATTTGGTCAGTATACAGCAATTTGTACACCGCATTCGACTGGATAAAGGCTTCGGATACTTCCAATTCATCATACCAAGCTTCAATTTGGGCTTCACCATAGTTCCAATGGTTTTTAGACCGAAGGGTCAGCTCGGTAATTGCTTTGGCGTCAGAAGTAAGGGCTTTTGTAATGTACACAAAAGAGGTTTGTAACTTGGTCTGCTAAAGCTATGGATTATTCTTCTTTTTTAAGGGTGTATCCGCTTTCCGATTTTATGATTTTGTAACCGGGATTCAATTGTAAGCTCCAACCTTCTCCCATAACCGTCTCAGCTGCAATAGCATTCGGTTCGCTTAAAACCACTCCACTCCAATTGGTCGTGACCATAGCACCCTGTTTGGCGTCAACTTTTCCCCAAACATCGGTAATGCTGAGTGTTTCATATACCGTGCCATGTCCTTCCAAAGGGACCAAAGTATTGGGGTTGAATGAGATGTTCATTTGTTGGAACGGAAGGGTAAGGGTCAAGTCCTCTACAAATCGCTTTTTTAAATCTGCTAGTTGTTTCTTTTTGTCTGCAGCGCGTTGCTGTTCCATCAAGTGGATGCTTCCACTATTGTAGGTTTTATTGGAAACCTCCCAAGTCCTTTCCAAGGTTGAGTCGGAAATGTCAAACCGTTTCATGAAATACGCCGTCAAATTTGTTTCTGCCGTAATATCCAATTGCCATTTGGGGTCACTTTTTGACAAAAGATAACCGTAAAAGGGAATCGTTAGGTAGGGATAGGAGCGGACAAAGGAAGGGGCCTTAAAAAAGCGTTGTTTTTTGTCAATAAGCATTTCCTCCATTTCAATGGGAGTTGCGCCACTCAACATAATGCCGGTGTACTCGGCAAGTCCTTCGTTCAATTCCAGTTCGTTTTCCGCGGACTGAATCAACGAATCTTTATACCTATTATGTCTAAACAACAGGGCATGGCTTATGTGTTCTTTGACTATTGCGGGATTATCCGCTTTAAGCGCAGCTTCCAGTGCTTCCAATTCCAACTTTACCCATAATCGACCTTCATACCCATCCATATGTGCATTGTTCGTTTCCTTCAGATTGCCGAAGCCTATCTTGGGTTGAAGCTGATGAAAGAGTTCATGTATGGTCAAAGCTTGTTGCCGTATGGCTTGTTTGGGCAAGGGAAGCATCACCATGGACCATTTTTTATGCTCCCATTCCAAGGCGGTATTGGCGATGTTTTTATTTTTTGGAAACTGTCCTATAAACAGATTTCCTTCTTTTTGAAGCGATTGGATTGGGGTGTTTTCATTGGCGTAAACGACTCGTGTCATGGGGTCGACAAACAGCAAAGAACCTTTTAACGATTTACCCCAAAAGGCACCACCATCTTTTGACAAAAGACTATCGACGTTTTTAAAAACGCGTGAAATGTTTTGTTTCCGTATTTCGATGTCTTGAACATCCTGACTTTGGATGCATTGGGCGAAGACTAGCCCAAGCGTGCAGAAAAGAACTCTCATATCAAAGTGGATTTAGGCGCCCATTGGCGTGCACACTTCTATCAAAAATCCATTGATATCCAAGAGATATCCCACGGTTTGTCCCCATGGTTTTTCTGTCAAAGGAGCATATTCAGTAGCTCCCCCAGCGATTGCTTTTTCAAAATCTGCTGCAATGTTTTCTGTAGTGAAGGCCAATTCAATGCCAAACGGTTTTTCCGTTTTGTTGGCGGGCAGGTATCCCTTGTTAAGATTAGATTTGGCTAGAGTGTTGCTAGCGAAAGCTAGTGTTGTACTTCCAGTCAGAAGTTCTCCGTAATCTGCTTCTGGTGTGACAAATTTTTGTTGGAACCCAAAAGCATTTTGATAAAAATCAATTGTAGCTGAAACATCATCAACGTACAAAATGGTGTAAGCAAAATTCATTCAAAAACTGTTTTGGGCTAAAGACGAATGATTTTTTTAAACGTCACAACGCTTGAAAGCATCTTTAAGGGCATCAATCTTATTTTCCCAGGTCACGATAAATTCCTGAGCGACATATCCCTTAAATCCAGTATCCAAGATGGCTTTCATAATTGCGGGATAATATAACTCTTGGGACTCATCAATTTCGTGCCTACCAGGGACTCCGGCGGTATGGTAATGCCCAAAATAAGGGTGATATTCTTGGATGGTTCGAATAATATCACCCTCCTGTATCTGCATATGATAGATGTCGTAGAGCAGTTTAAAGTTATCTGTATCCAATCGACGACAAAGCTCTACAGCCCATAAAGTGGAATCGCACATGTAATCCGGATGGTTAATTTGGTTGAAGAGTTCCATCTGCAAAACAACCCCATGTTTTTCAGCGATGGGTAAAACTTGCGACAATCCGTCAACACAATTTTGCAGACCAACATAGTCATCAATTCCTCTTCGGTTTCCGCTAAAGCAGATGAGATTGGTGTACCCAGCATCCGCTACTTTCGGAATCATTTCCGTGTAATTTTTAATCAATGTGGGATGAAATTGAGGGTCATTCCAACCATCGGTCAAATTGATTTCCGCACCCCAGCACATACTAGCGTGGATGTTATATTTTTTCATTAGTGGCCAATCCTCAGGGCCCGTGAGGTCTAACGCTTTAATTCCCAAATCATTCAAAGTGGCCAAAAAAGACTCCCATGGAATATCGTTAAAACACCAGCGGCAAACACTATGATTGATGTTGTGCTTCAACTCAAACTTGGTGTTTTGTGAGGACGGCGTAGTAAGCGCTTTCGCTGAAGTCAAACCAGCCGTGCCGAGTGCAGCAGTGGTAAAAAAGTTTCTTCGTTTCATGGATTTCGGATTGTTAGGAGAAAGATAGTAAATTCGAGAGATAGATGGATTTGGACTCACAAAAAGAAGCCCTGGTCGAAATGGCACATTACCGAATGCCTTTCGGAAAATACAAAGACCGTTATTTGGTTGATTTGCCACTGCCGTATTTGGTTTGGTTTTCGCAAAAAGGTTTTCCCGAAGGCAAGTTGGGGCGCTATTTGGAAACCATGTTGAGCATCAAGGACAACGGGTTGGAACCTATTATTCGAAAATTGCGGAAAGAATTTCCTAAGGATTGAATCGTGGTAAAGGCGCAATTCGTACCTTTACATCCCGTAATAGAAAACCCAAATGTCGCAGACCAAATACATTTTCGTTACGGGCGGAGTTACCTCTTCATTAGGTAAAGGAATCATAGCCGCATCTTTGGCTAAACTACTTCAAGCCAGGGGCTACCGTACGACCATCCAAAAACTTGACCCTTATATTAATGTTGACCCGGGAACTTTAAATCCATACGAACATGGGGAATGCTATGTTACGGATGATGGCGCTGAAACTGATTTGGATTTGGGGCACTACGAGCGCTTCCTGAACGTGCAGACTTCCCAAGCCAACAATGTTACCACGGGAAGAATCTACCAAAGCGTTATCGAAAAGGAACGTCGTGGAGAGTTTTTAGGGAAAACGGTTCAGGTAGTCCCCCATATTACCAACGAAATCAAAGAACGCATCCAGATTCTTGGAAAAAGCGGTGATTACGACATTGTAATTACGGAAATAGGAGGTACGGTAGGTGATATTGAATCCTTGCCATATATCGAAGCCGTACGTCAATTGTTATGGGAACTCGGAGAACATAACGGTATTGTTGTGCACCTGACTTTAGTTCCATTTTTATCCGCTGCAGGTGAGTTGAAAACCAAGCCGACCCAACACTCGGTCAAGACTTTAATGGAGAGCGGGATAAAAGCAGATATTTTGGTTTGTCGTACAGAGCATCATATTTCGGATGATATCAAAAATAAACTGGCCTTGTTCTGCAATGTGAAGAAAGAAGCTGTGATTCAGTCCATCGATGCTTCTACCATTTACGATGTGCCCGTACTGATGCAAGAAGAAGGTTTGGACCGGGTTGCCTTGCAACGTCTAAATCTTTCGGACCATATTGAGCCGAATTTGGAGTTGTGGAAACAGTTTTTGAACAAACACAAGAATCCAAAGCATACCGTCACTGTCGGTTTGATAGGAAAATATGTAGAGCTTCAGGATTCATATAAATCCATTTTGGAATCTTTTATTCATGCCGGCGCAGCCAATGAGGTAAAGGTTAAAGTGCGTTCCATTCATTCAGAGCATCTTTCTGAACAAAATGTGGCCGAAAAATTAAAGGGCTTGGATGGAATTTTGGTAGCACCAGGATTTGGAGAGCGTGGAATTGAAGGAAAAATCCATGCCGTCCGCCTTGCACGCGAAAAGAATATTCCGTTTTTGGGAATTTGTTTGGGCATGCAAATGGCTGTTATTGAGTTCGCTCGAACAGTTCTGGGCTTGGAAGGTGCCAATTCTACCGAAATGGATGCCAATACCCCGCATCCGGTCATCAACCTAATGGAAGAGCAAAAACAAGTAACCGATATGGGCGGAACTATGCGTTTAGGGGCTTGGGATTGTGAATTGACCCCTAATACATTGGTACATAGCGTATATCAAAAAGACCTGATTTCGGAACGCCACCGTCACCGCTTTGAATTTAATGCGACCTACCGTGAAGCCTTGGAAAAAGCTGGATTGGTTTCTTCTGGGGTCAACCCCAAAACGGGCTTGGTTGAGGTTATCGAAATTCCAAGTCATCCTTGGTTTATTGGGGTGCAGTACCATCCTGAATATAAAAGTACCGTAGCGAATCCTCACCCATTGTTTATTGGGTTTGTTGGCGCCGTACTACAACATCATCAAGAACAAACCAATGCCAGTTTGGCATAAAACTCGGTTTTGGACATATATTTGCGCTTCGAAGAACCAAGAAGTTACGACTAAACCACATACATGGAAGAAAAAAAGCTGGATATAAATTCTATTATAGGATTTGTATTGATTTTTGGGATTCTCATTTTTATGTTCTACCAAAATCAACCGACCCCGGAAGAACTAGAGGCCCAAAAAGCGGAGCAGGAGAAAATAGAAGCGGCTGCTTCACAGGAAGAACAAAAACCAGAACAGCAAGATGCTGCCCCGATACGTCCAACCCAAACCTTAAACGCCAATGACTCCATTGCGGCGGTAGAATACAAAAATGCTGTAGGTGCCTTTGGGAACACTACGGTTTCTGATGGTGAAACTGTTTTGGAGAATGAGGTACTTTATTTGAAAGTGGCCAATAGGGGAGGACAGATTGTTGAGGCGAAAATGAAAAAGTTCGTCACGCACGATTCCATTCCAGTGTATTTGGTCAAAGATGGCAACGCCAATTTTGGGTTGCAATTCACTACTTCGGACAACAGAAGTTTGGAGACAGCGGATATGTTTTTTGAGCCAACTTTATCAAAAAGCGGAGAAAACCAAGTGCTTTCGATGAAGGCCAAAGTTTCGGAAAACCAGTTTTTGGAATTTCGTTATGAAATGAAACCTACCGAGTACTTGGTGGGTTTTGCCATAAAATCCCAGGGGCTGAATGGCGTTATCGATGGAAGCCGCCCTATCACTTTAGGATGGGACTTAAATGGGATTCGCCATAATAAAAGTGTAAACTACGAAAATCGATACACCCGATTGACCTACAACCACGAGGATGGGAAAATCAGTAAGCTTTCTGAAAGTAGCGATTCTGATGAAGAGACCGAGGAAGATGTGAAATGGTTATCGTATCGCCAACATTTCTTCAGCTCTATACTCACTACCGAAAAACATTTTAGAACGGCCGACCTATCTTCCAAAAACTTGGTTGAAGAAGAAAGCAAGGAAACCAAATTTACCAAAGCGTATAGCACCAGAGCACCTTTAGCGATGCAAGGGGGGGAACTTTCCGAAAGTATGAATTGGTACTATGGCCCAACAGACGTTGAAGTCTTGGAACAATATAAAACCCTTGGTCTAGCAGACTCCATTCCTTTTGGTTGGGGCATCTTTGGCTGGATTAATCGCTACGTCTTTACTCCGTTTTATGGATTCTTGAGTGGCTTTTTGCCTTACGGGATTGCAATTATCGTGATGACCATTATCGTGCGTTTGGCGCTGTCACCGGTGACATATAAGTCATACTTGTCGCAAGCCAAGATGAAGGTGTTGAAACCGGAAATCACGGAAATCAACGACAAGTACAAGGACAATGCGATGAAAAAGCAGCAAGAAACCATGAAGTTGTACAACAAAGCTGGAGTGAGCCCAATGAGTGGTTGTGTGCCTGCCTTGTTACAATTGCCTATTTTCTATTCCTTGTTCATGTTTTTCCCGACATCCTTTGCGTTACGTCAAAAATCATTTTTATGGGCAGAGGATTTATCCTCTTACGATACGATTTTTAATTTGCCCTTTGCCATTCCTTTTTATGGAGACCACGTGAGTCTGTTCCCGATTTTGGCTTCGATTGCCATTTTCTTTTACATGACATTGACGACAGGGCAAACCATGCAGATGCAGCAACAACCGGGAATGCCGAACATGAAGTTCATCATGTATTTGTCTCCTTTGATGATGTTGTTCTTTTTCAACAACTACGCTAGTGGATTGAGTTTGTATTACTTTATCTCCAACCTGATTACTATTTTCATCATGTTGGCCATCAAGCACTACATTCTTGATGAGGAAAAAATACATGCGCAGATTCAAGAGAACAAAAAGAAGCCCAAAAAGGAGAACAAGTTCCAGCGTAAAATGCGTGAGATGATGGAGCAAGCTGAAGCGCAAAAGAAAGCGGGTAGAAAATAGAAAGACACCAAAATAGGTTTAAACCTTTTCGCTTTTTGGTGGTCTAATCTGCAAACCAAAATATGGCGTTATGAAAAACCTACATTTCATTCTATTTCTGACTACCCTCATTTTTGTGGGAACTACAGAACAAGCTGACGCGCAAGTACGAAGAGTTGCGCGAAAGGAAGTTCGCAAACAGCGCAAGGTCAATCGAACTATTCGAAGAGTAAATCGTCGTGTAACGCGCAGAACGCTACGACGTCTCCCCGCAAATACCCGCCCTGTTGTATTTAGGAGGGTCACTTATTATCCTGTAGGAGGGATGTTCTTCACGAGAAGAGGTGCGGTCTATGTTCGTGCTTTCCCACCAAGAGGATTTCGACTTCGTGTATTACCAGCTGCGGCTGTAGCCCTCTCCGTCAGAGGTATCCGATATCAATACGCCGATGGCGTGTTTTATCAACAGTCCGGCGAGGAGTACGAGATTACAGCTCCTCCGTTGGGAGCAGTTGTTTCTGAGCTTCCAGAAGATGCCGAAGAAATTGATTTTGACGGCGTATCTGCCTACGAGTTAAACGAGGCCATCTATACTGCTGTGGAAGACGGTTACGAAATCATTGAAGTCTTAGAAGAAGAGGAGCAATAAAAAAACTCCCCCGAAAACCGAAGGAGTTTTGCATTGATAGGTATAGTTTGGTAAGATTTGGGACTTCAAATATGGGAAGGAAGGTCCGGTTAAAAAATTATTAGTTGTCAAACTGTACCTTTTTGTATGGTAAAAATACCCCCTTTGATGTGTCATCGACGAACGGTTCAAAACCCTAGATAAAACAACCCCTGCGAAAGGATTTCCGCAGGGGTTGTCTTGTAAATAAAACCCTACAAATATTTATTGTAGTGTTATTTTAGTGCAAAGCATCCAGTACCTCCTGTGGTAGCAATACTTTATCGATAACATGCACCACTCCGTTGCTTGCAAAATTATCAGCACCGATAACTTCTGCATCTACATGGGTTTTGTCCCTAATAAAGACACCGTGGTTCAAGATGGCAAATAAATCTTCGCCCTGAGCTGTGCCCAAGCGTTGATGGTTTGAGAAATCACCAGCGGCGAAAGCATCTCCTGGCACCACGTGGTAGGTAAGGATTTTGGCCAATAACTCTTTTTCGGCAGCAGTGTCAAAGTCATCCAAACTGTTGTACTGTGGTCCAAGCGCGTGAAGTAAGTCCGCGAAAGCTTGGTTTGTTGGTGCAAATACCGTGAATGGGCCATCACCTGACAATACACCTACCAATCCAGCGTCAGCTTGAATCAAGGCATCAACCAAAAGGCTTAAGTCATCAACAGACTGCGCCAATTCCACAATGTTAGGTACCGGAGGATTAAGGATATCCAATACCTCTTGAGGCAACAATACTTTGTCGATAACATGTACCACTCCGTTGCTGGCTTCTACATCTTCCAACACTACTAGGGCGTTATCGTCAGTAGCATCGGTAATATGGATGTTTCCATTTTTGATGCTGATACCAACATTTTCTCCTTGAAAGGTTCCGATTTGCTGTCCGTCAGACAGGTCTCCTGAAAACGCTGCAGTACCGGCTACGACATGATAGGCCAACACTTTTACCAACAAGTCTTTTTCTGCTTGTGTATCAAAATCAGAAAGACTATTGAAGTCATCGCCTAGTGCATCAAGCAAATCAGCGAAAGCTTGGTTTGTTGGTGCAAATACGGTAAAGGGACCGTCTCCGCTCAAAGTTTCAACCAAGCCTGCATCCGCTTGAACCAAAGCATCCACCAATAGACTTAGGTCATCGGTTTCGATGGCAATTTCCACGATGGTCTTCAATTGCAAACTCGCAACAAAATCCAAGGCTACCTGTGGTAACAATACTTTGTTGATAACGTGTACTACACCATTGCTGGCTTCAACATCTGGAAGTACAACCGTTGCGTTGGTATCTGTAGCATCTGCAACGTGTACCACACCATCTTTGATATTAATGGTTACGTTGTCACCAAATACGGTTGGGATTTGTTGTCCATCGGTCAAATCTCCAGAGAAAGCTGCCGTTCCGGACACTACGTGATAGGTCAAGATATCAATCAGAAGGTCAATTTCTTCCTGTGTATCGAAATCTTCAAGGCTGTTGTAATCATCACCAAGAATATCCAACAATTCCACGAAGGCCGCGTTGGTCGGAGCAAATACGGTGAAAGGGCCTTCACCACTCAAGGTTTCCACCAATCCAGCATCAGCTTTAATCAAAGCATCAACCAAAAGACTCAAATCTTCGGTCTCGATAGCGATTTCAACAATAGTCTTCAATTGTAAAGAAGTCACAAAATCAATTGCTGCTTGCGGCAACAATACCTTGTTGATAGTGTGGGCTACACCATTGGTAGCTAAAATGTCGGTATCGGTAATTTCAGCATCTACATCTGAAGCGTCTCCGATTACGAAAGAACCATCTTTCTCAATAATCTCAACACTATTTCCAGTGAATGCAGTGCCTACTTCACCGGCGGCCAAATCGGCTTCCAGTACTTTGGCAGGAATCACATGGTACAACAAGATATTGCGTAGCAAATCAATTTCTTCATCAGTATCAAAATCATCAAGGCTGTTATAATCGTCGCCAAGAATTCCCAAAAGGGCTACAAAAGCGTCATCGGTAGGAGCAAAAACCGTAAATGGTCCTTCGCCACTTAAAGTTTCGGCAAGTCCCGCTTTGATGACCGCAGCTTCCAAGATGGATAAAGGTTCCGTTTCAACAACAATCTCGACCAAGTTTTTGGTGGGCTCATCATCATCATCATCGTCGTCGTCCCCTGCTAGAGCATCCAATACTTCCTGTGGCAGCAATACTTTGTCGATAACATGTACGATTCCATTGGAAGCAGTCACATCCTCGAGGACCACCTCAGCTTTGTCATCGGTAGCATCTTTTACAAAGATTCCGTCCGTTAAATCAATAGTAACATCTTCGCCTTGTGCGGTACCTATCATTTGTCCGTCGGACAAAGATTCTGAAGAAGCGGCGGTACCTATTACGACATGGTAGAGCAATATTTTGGCTAGAAGGTCTTTTTCTTCTTCTGTGTCAAAGTCTTCAAGGCTGTCAAACCCTTCTAATCCACCAAGTAATTCAGCAAAGGCATCGTTTGTAGGTGCAAATACGGTAAAAGGACCATCGCCACTTAAAGTGGAGACTAAATCGGTACCATCATTTTCATCGGCTTTTAATAAAGCAGCCACTAAACTGGTAAGGGCTTCGGTATCTTGTGCCGTCTCGACAATGTTGCTTTCCATTTGAGCCCTTGCGGCTTCAACATCGTCTTCGTTCTCACAGGACCATGCGAATAGCAAAAGCACGGCCACAAGCAAGTAATGCTTGAGTTGTAGCATTTTTTTCATTTCATATGTGTTTTTAGGTTTAAATACAGTGGGATGAAAAAGGGAGACTGATAAAAGCCCCCCTTTCTTTTATTTAGTTGTTGGTATCCGGAATTAGCACAGTGTCTAAAACGTGGATAACGCCGTTGATGGCTTGAACATCAACTTGGTCGATACCGATACCAGTATTTCCGGCACCATCAGTAACATCAGCAATGTTTCCGTTTGTTCCTGGAAGGGTAATGATGATGTCGTCACCTTCCAAAGTAGGAGCGTTGGTGTTTCCGTTAGGCGTTAAATCTCCTGAACGAACATTCAAACCAGCTACTACGTGATGTTGTAAAATAGGCGTAAGACCTGCTTCATCAGGAATAGCATCCAAAGCAGCGAAAGCATCGTTAGTTGGAGCAAACACGGTGAATGGGTCGTCGCCATTACCATCTTGCGCAGACAATACCGATACAAAGTCAGTATTCGGCGTTAATTCGGTAAGCGCTTGAACCAAGGTAGAAAAGTTAGGGTCGGCTGTAGCGAACGTTACTACCGTTGGCAAGTCGATAACTGCATCTACAGCATGGATTACACCGTTGGAAGCTACGATATCAGGAATCGCTACGTTACTAACACCATTCAAAGTAACACCGTCATCCGTATTGATGTATAGGCTTAAGTTTTCATCCATGGCATACTCAGCAAGCGTATTGACGTAAGAGTTGCTCAAACCGCCGCTGAATGCAGCAGCACCAGAAATGACATGGTTGGAAAGAATCGCATTCAAATCGTTTCCAGCAGTATTAGAGAAGTTTTCAAAGGCTGTATTCACAGGTGCGAAAACTGTGTAAGTTCCCATTTCGTCAGACAACAAATCTGTGAAAGTAGTATTGCCACCAGTAGTCAAAGCATCTACCAACTCTGTCAAATTTGGATTAGCCAAGGCATGGTCTACCACATTTGGAATGTCGATAACCGCATCCACAACGTGTACTACACCATTCAACGCTTTTACGTCAGCACCGCTTACATTAGATACACCGTTAAAAGTGACACCATCAGTAGCATCATAGAACAACGAGATATTTTCTCCACTTACACCTACGGCTTGAGTGTTCGCATATCCTTGTCCCATCATGTTTAAATCAGCTTCGAACAAAGCGGCTCCGCTGATTACGTGATTTAACAGTACGTTGGTCAATGTCTCTACTGGTACTTCATCAAGAGGTGTTCCATCTAGGAAAGCGGCAAAAGCGTCATCGGTAGGAGCTAAAACGGTAAAAGGACCTGCTCCTCTAAGTACGGTTGGAAGGTCTCCATTGGCAGCTTGAAGCGCAGCTACCAGACTTTGTAAGTTTTCATTGTCTATCGCTAAATCTGTAATCGGAACCAAAATGATATCAGCCAATTGGTCCAAAATGGTTTGCGGTAACAATACTTTATCAATGATGTGCACAATACCGTTCGTTGTCTCCACATTAGCTGCAGTTACTTCTGCAGCAACGCTAGTGGCATCTTGTATGAAAACACCGCCTTGTGTTGACACCGTTAGGTTGCTACCTTGAAGTGTGCCTAATGTTTGACCATCAGTTAAATCTGTTGACAAAGCAGCCGTTCCTGAAATAACATGATATTGCAGGATAACCGCTAAAAGGTTTTGTAATTCGGTACTGTTGAAGTCGTTTAAAGAACTAAAGCCATCCAATTGTGCAAACAAATCGGTGAAGGCTTGGTTCGTAGGAGCAAAAACGGTAAAAGGTCCGTCTCCGCTTAAGGCAGCAACCAAATCGTTGTCTGCACTTTCGTCCGCTTTTTGAAGGGCGCTGACCAAACTAGTAAGGTCATTGGTGTCTATCGCAGTTTCTACGATATTTCCTTGGGGGGTGGTTGGATTGTTTCCATCATCGTCGTCAGAACAGCCAACGAAAACAAGAGCCAGGGCAATAAAAGAAAGTTGTGTTAATCTAATTAGTGCTTTCATATCTATATTTTTGTTTAACACTATCGAGATGTAATTAAACAGAGATAGTTGCTTTTGTTTATTTTATTTTATAAAAAGTTTAACAAAACGAGTTAAACAAAATAGAGGGATACAAAAAATCCGGCCCACTCAGAAGAGCAAACCGGATTGAACAAAAAGGAAAAACTAAGATTCTAGGAC
>JBCBPD010000011.1:0-58632 GCA_039820925.1 Bacteroidota bacterium
TAGATCTTCGCACACCCTCGTACCCCATATAATAAAGAACTATGGAAACAATCAAGAAGAAAGGATATACCACAAAAGAGGTATCTATACCCACCCGAATAATCAGTAGAACGCTGATAGTACCGAAGGACAGGGTCCCTACGGTAATCTTTATAAACGACCGATACCAAAGAATGTCTTTAAGCTTTCGCTGAGACATTTTTGTGTCTGACCTTTCCTCAAAGTTTAAAAGACGATAGCATATAAAAATCAAAACACCATTAAAAACGAAAGACATCAAATTGGAGTACATTAAGAAATCCTTTTCATTGTAGTCAGGCATATTGGATATGCCAATTTGTTGTGACTTGACTATAAAATGACAGAAGTGTGCAACAAATATCAATGACACTGGCCCAAATAAACACGCCCATTCTTTCACGAACAGACCTCTTTTTTTTAGAACAGCTCTGACATGTAAATAGAAAAAAGGTAATATAAACCAGTGAATGGGGAAGTATATTTTTCGAAACCAATTCTCTTGGTTCAGATATTCCATGTCAATCATCATATGTTGAAGATTGCTTAAGGCAATGGTAATGACCATTAAACCTAAATACATATTTCTTTTGCCACGATACTTGCTCTTCGAAAGGATTAAGCAACCAAAAATGAAACCTTGAAAAGAGCCTAGAAGTATGAGAAACTGAAATACGTTAAGACTGAAAACCGACAACGACAATAAGATTGAAAAAAGTAAAAAAATCATAGTTTTCCATTCAATGAAAAAGTCGTTTCAGGATGCTCCAAATGAATGATCGCTGATGAACTATGCGCTGAACGCGCGATTCCATTTTTTGATTGGAATAACGCAATACTATCGGTGTTGACCCGCTACCTCTGAGTATTAGGTACAAAACCGCGGGTTTTAGGGATAAAACTACATGGTTTGTAAGACCGTTTTTGTATGATTTTGAAAAAGAAATTTCCAATTGTTTCAACATAATGGTCTTAGAATTTTACCAGGCTTGGAAATGTGATGGATTGATCAGATGCGAACGATGGACCTACATTAAAAAATCAAGATATTTTCGGATTTTTTTTAACGAAGATCTGATTAACTTGACTTTGAGATTACCATCCTTTTTCATGTAATAATTTAAAGTGGAATAACAGGTAAATTAAAGGATTCTATAGGGTGGTCAGAAAATGCTCAATTTTTGATTAACTCCGGGTTAATAAATGATGCAATTCAAAGCTAATTTTTAAAGCGAGCAAAACAAAGTTTTGTGCTGCAAGCGTCCCAAATACTTACACAAACCTTTAGATTAGCTTTCCATTTAAAACCTATTGTTCATGATATTGAAAAGAGGGGGTCTGGGGGAGACTCACAACTTCCTTTTTTATGGATAACTTTGGTTTTTATCAACAAAGAACGGAGTGAACTCTTTACACAAATAGTCCATCCGGACCATGATTAGTATTAGTCTCCGTTCTTTATAATCCGGTTACAAGGACCAAATAGAATTTTAGGAATTACCCGTTAAAGGTTTTAGTCAAAGTAACCATTTTTAAACACTGTAAAGTTATGGAAATCAAGGACACCGTTGGCATTGACGTCAGCAAAGCGACATTGGATGTATGCATCCATTCAACCGGGGGCAAGGGCAAGTTCAGGAACGATCCCAAGGGGTTCAAAGAACTGGTGGATTGGGTTTTTAAGGAGGGTTCGGCAGCCAAAGAAGGAACCCTGTTCGTTTTTGAACACACCGGACTATATTCCCATGCCCTATCCGATTTTTTTGTCTCCAAGAACCTTCCATGCCATATCGTCCCCGGTCTAGAAGTGAAACGGTCTCTGGGAATTGCCAGGGGAAAGTCCGATCGGGTGGATACCCAGAGGATTGCCCTCTATGCGTACCGCCTGAGGGAGGAGATCCAACCTTCCAAAATCTCGGATGCCAAGATTAGGCGATTGGGCGCGATGTTCTCATTAAGGGCCAAGATGGCAAGGCAAAGGGCTGGGTACAGGACAACCCTTAAAGAGCAGAAAAGCGTTTTGAGAGCCAAGGATTACAAGGTGCTGTTCGATATGCAGAAGAGCATTGTGGAGGTCCTTTCCAGAAAGATACTCAAACTTGAGGACCAGATGATGGAAGTGGTCAATGAGGACAAAGAACTCAAGGAACTGTTCGAACTGGTGACCAGTGTCAAGGGAGTGGGTCCCATCACCGCCCTATTGGTGATCGTCCACACCAACAGGTTCACAAAGTTCAAAACTTGGAGAAAATTCGCATCCTATTGTGGTGTGGCACCCTTTCCAAACCAATCGGGAACCAGCATAAGGGGGCGCTCCAGAGTGTCCCATATCGCCAATAAGCAACTCAAGGGCATCCTGAACATGTGCGCGACCGCTGCCATACAGTACAACCCCGAAATGAAACGTTATTACGAAAGGAGAACCGAAGAGGGAAAGAACAAGATGAGCACATTGAACATCATAAGGAACAAACTGATCGCCAGAATTTTCGCGGCCGTCAATCGTGGGACACCGTACGTGAGCGTTTATGGACATGCCACCTAACACATTATTTTTTCCTTCAATATCGCCCCCCACAAAAACAAGGGGTGTATTGAATGGGAAAAATAATGAACCTATCATATTTTATTTGGAAAACTCATAGAATACTAATACTACTGAGCGAGGCACTATTTTTCAGTAATCCCTTCTCATTCTTTTTTTAAGAAGTCCCAATTCAGTGGCGTTAGTATCAATTGTCCAATACGAATTCCCAAACCTCGGTTTGACCAATTTGACTTTTGAAAGGAACTGTAAAACTTCTTCTTTTTCTCCTTTATATTTTTCCTGTAATTGAATTAATCGTTCCTTTGGAATCATTCCCTCCAGCTTGTTCCATTCCTCTTTTGTCATTTTTTGAAACTTCTTTTCAACCCGTTTAAGTTCCCTACTTTTCTTTACGATTTCATGTTGCCCAAACAGTGCCAATAACATTTCGTTGGTGGGCAAGGTCTGTGTCTTTTCAATATCCCGTACAATGGCAATGAGAGCATTTATCCTCTTCCTCGTCTTTTCACCATCATCATTTATTTGTTTTGGGAATCTACTGGTTAATGAAATTCCATGCCACTCAAAGAAATCCATTACCGACTCCAAAGTTTCAGAATAGCTTTTGGTCATTTTCCTTGAAAATCGTCGGAACCTCTTTATAGTTCTATGGTGTAGTCGTATGGTTCCAAATCCGTCCATTTTCTCGTTTTTTCTTAGCAATTGTTACAAGCCAAAGCCCTATTCATGGAAGCTCCAGGTTGAATTGTTACAATTTTGGATTTTTCACTTTCTTTAAACATTTTTATAAAACTTTGAATATCAGTATTTTAAAATCATTTTAATAAACGTAACGTCGCTTTAGCGCGTTACCCTCTTGTTTTTCCGAATTTGACCGTTCCACTATCAAATCCAGAAAACATGGAATGCCTTCACCTTTCCAGATATCGTATTTCTTCAGTACTGGTTTTGGTTTCCATTTTTGCAATAAGGTTCTTCATATCCTCCTCTACTTTTCGCTCCAATACCCTTGCATAAATCTGAGTAGTGGTCAGTTTAGTGTGTCCCAACATCTTGGAAACAGTTTCAATGGGTACTCCATTCGACAAAGTTATTGTAGTGGCAAAAGTGTGCCGAGCGGTATGGAAGGTTACATGTTTGTGAATACCACAGGCTTTGGCTATTACCTTTAGATACGAATTGGTCTTTTGATTGCTATAAACAGGAAGAAGTTTTCCCAAAACATCAGGTCTTCCATCTTTTGCGTACTTCTCAATAATCTCTTTTGCCTTGGGCAACAATGGAATCTTTACCACTTCATTGGTCTTTTCCCTTTTGGTATGTATCCAGGGGTTCCCGTCGATTCCCAGAACCAATTGATGGGATTTCAATTCCTTGACATCGATATAGGAAAGTCCTGTATAACATGAAAACAGAAAGACATCCTTTACTTTCTCATAGCCTGCTCCTTTAAAAGTCGTTTCCTCAATAAGGTGAAGTTCCCTTTCGGAAAGGTAGCTTCGTTCCGTTTTGTGAAAATTGAGCTTGTAGTTCCGAAATGGGTCTTTTGCCAACCATTCAAGTCTTACGGCAAGGTTTACCATCTTCATGAGCCTTTCCAAATGTTTCATGGCCCCATTATTTGAACAGGTCTTCCTCGCTTTTTTGGGTTGATAAGTCCTTAGATATTGCTCAAAATCCAAGATGAATTTATAGCTCAACTGTTTCAAATAGATGTCAGGGAGCTTCAATTTTTCATTCAAGAAATTATGCAGGTATCTTTCCGTGGAATAATAGTTCTTCATGGTACCCGGTCGGAGTACCAATACTTGGGTCCTATTGTGGTATTCTATAAGTTCCTTTAAAGTTTTGTTTTGGTCGTCTTGTCCCAGAAAACGGGCCTTGATAGCCTGTGCTGTAATAACTTTCCCCTCACCCAACAGCTGTTTATGAGAGTCCATGATCTGCACATAGACTTCGTCCAGATAACTATTGAGGAGTCGTGCTTTTTGTGAGAAGCCAATGACCCTACCCCGTGTTTCGTCCCAATCATTCACTGAAACGTAGCGTTTCAAACTGATTTCCGCTCGTCTTCCGTCCACGGTTATCCGTGCATAAATTGTAAGCCTTTCTGGATTGTTTGTACGGTCTCTGGTAAAAATGAGAACCTTTAATGTACTGTTGTTCCGCATGATACAGGTCTTTTAAATGAAACATTGGTTGTTTGCAAAGACGACCTAAATAGCCTTATATGCTATCAAAATTATGCACAAGGAACGTACCAATTCATTCACCGAACTCTACACCTTTTATATGATTTTGATGATATCAGATGAATGCAATAAAAATGAAAAGCACTGTCAATCAGTCAGTTGACAGCGCTTTAATACCCACTTAAAAGTGGTTCGTCGGGATGACTGGATTCGAACCAGCGACCACTCGCACCCCATGCGAGTACGCTACCAGACTGCGCCACATCCCGTAATTGGCTTGCGCCAATAAAATTCCAAAAACCCAAATCTCAATTCCGTCACCTGCATAAGCAGTCTGGGTATCAGACGGCGTTTATCTTAAGTGCAACCCAAGGGCCACATCCCGAAAATGGATTGTAAAAATATAAATTTCGGCGAATTATAATCGCTTCGATACAGAAGAATTCAAGGGAATCTTGGGATTAAGTGCCTGAAAGAAATTCTCGGATTTCCAAACTAAAAGCTTCCCTCGCTTCTGCTGAATCATAGGTTGGATTCAGCAAGAAATAACTTAAGGTCTGCTTATGGCAAAACTCCTCTAAATTGGAACCACCCCATAGATAATAGCTCATCATCAAAGTATGATAATCAATTTTATAGGGTTTTCGGCTCTCGCCGTACGCGTTTAAAATAAGGTTGACTTTAAACAACGAATACTCAAGATTTGGAACGTCTTCCTTCAAAAAAGAAGGAATGGGGGCAACAAGTTTATTTTTCATCTAGGTTTTAAATCACTCAATATCAATAAAGAATACTGATTTATTGAGGTAATGCATCAAAAAATCAGGGTAATTTCTTACAAAAACCCTGCTTTAAAGATAGTAAAAAACTTGTTTCTAACGGTACAAGGTGAAATGTCCTACGTACTGCTGTTTTTCGTTATCGTTGACGTTGACCACGTACCAATAGTCTCCGGTAGGTAGCGGATTGCCTTCGTAGGTTCCATCCCATTTAGTGACTTGATTGAGCTCAGCTACCACTCGTCCGTAGCGGTCATAAATCAACACGTCTATGTTCGGGAAGAACTCACGGTTCTCTGGGTACCAGAAATCATTAAGATTATCCCCATCCGGAGTAAAGAAAGGCGGGAATTCTGGCATACCTTCAAAATCAAATGGCATAACCAGATTCGCTACACATCCGTTTTGGTCAATCACCATAATGGTAATATTGGCATCTTGGTTGATATTGAAAACATTTACGTCTCCAAACGATTCCCCTTGGAAGAAGAATTCATAACCTCCAAAACCACCTGTCGCCGTTGCCGTTATTTCGTTCGGTCCTGTTTTAGCCGCTTCAAGAACTAAGGGGTCATACGCATCAATTTCAAATTCTGTGAAAGTCACACATCCGTTTTGATGATAGATATAAACCGTATGTGCTCCGGGTTCCAAATCGCCAAAGGTTCTTTGCTCTGTAGCCATGGTAATATCATCTACATCCAAAGCAAACAATAGCTGTGGAATTTGAGAGGTATCTTCTATGGCTATGGTCGTTGTACTATTCGGGAATATGCCATCACAACCATAACTAATAATCGGTTCAGCGACTATGTTAATTCCAATACCTATCTCCGCGATGACATTGGTTTGACAGCCGTTGGCATCTCTTACAAAGATGACATAGGTTTCACCACCCATTAATCCATCAAAGAAGAGGTTGTCATTTTGCACAAAATCAGCATCTTCAGCAGAATTCACACTAGTGAAATAGGGCGCGGTTCCTCCTGCTACCGAGAGCGTCAGGGTTCCGTCACCATCTCCCAAGCAGATTTCTGGTGTGCTATCAGCAATACCCGCAACCAACTCTTGTGGTTGGGTAATCTCCACGGTTCTGGTAATGGTACAACCCAAGTCATCTTGAATAATGATGTCGTAAGTTCTTGGCATCAAGTCCGTAAAGGTTTTACGGTTTGGATTCAAAGGGTCATCTCCTTCGAAGAACTCGCTCAAGGTATCTGAAATGGAGTACCGAATGTTTCCAGTACCACCACTAGCCTCAATGATAATTTGTCCGTTCATATCCCCATTACATGCCACCGGAACAGCCTCCAGATATTCCAATACCAATGGTGGCTTTGGCTCAATAACGATTGGGTCCGAAATGGCTTCACATCCTCCACTCTGCGCATACACATAATAGGTTCCAGGTCCTAAATTTCTGAAAATACCAGAGCCTTGAGCCGCTCTTTCGGTATTTGCGGGGGTAGGACTTGGCGGTGTATTCGAATTTAAAAGGGTATACACATAGCTTCCAATACCTCCAAAGGCTTCGGAACGGATAATACCTGTTGCTTCACCCGCACAATTGATGGTTGCATTGGCTAAATCCAAAGCGATTACCAAAGGTGCAGCAGGGTCCAAAGAGATTTGATTGGACAACTCAAATGGACATCCGTTGGAGTTTTGTACGTCATACTGGAAAGGTCCAGGGTCGATGGTGATATCCGCAGAAATTTCCACGCTCGTCATTCCCGCACCAAATGGTGTAAATGGGTCAGCGGTTCCAGAACGACGATAGAAATAATCTACTCCAACTTCAGGGTTGGTCACTCTTAGTTCCATACGACCTAAATCCCCACAACCTGGAGGTTGCAACTCCACAAGTTCTGCAATTACAATTTCTGGGTCTTGTACAGTGATAGGTACCGTAGTGAAGCTACAGTTCCATCCATCAAAAATGGTAATGGTGTACTCCCCTGCTGACAAGTTTGCAAAATCTGGAGTGGTTTGCAGACCACTATTGGTTCCGTCAGTAATACGGTTCAACTGATACAGGTAATTTCCTACACCTTGACCACCGGCTACATTATAGGTTTCTATGATTCCGTCATTATCATTGTTACAACGCAATTGTTGTACGATACGAATGTCTGCGGATATGGGTGTAGGCAAAGGCAAGTTTACCGTAG
Source organism: Bacteroidota bacterium (assembly GCA_039820925.1). Taxonomy (GTDB): domain Bacteria; phylum Bacteroidota; class Bacteroidia; order Flavobacteriales; family Flavobacteriaceae; genus Flagellimonas. The sequence continues at coordinate 7,709 of JBCBPD010000011.1, forward strand.
TTGTTTCTTCACAACCTCTATCGTCTCGAATATTTACGGTATAGGTACCGGTATCCAAGTTTTGGAAAATAGGATTCGTGTTCGGATAATCCACTAGAACCGTAGTACCATCAGGAGCAATCAATTGATACTCGTAATTCCCCCAACCTCCGTCACCGGATGCTGTAATTTCACCAAAACCAGGGACGTTACAAGTAACCTCGGTGGTTTGTACCGCATCTACCGAAAGTGCACGGTCAGGTGAGCGCACGGTAGTGACATTACTTACCACGTCGCAGAATGGGGTATCCAATGCCTCAACTCGAACAACTAAGTTTCCAGCGGGTAGACCCGTGATTATTTCTGGGGTATTGATAGGTGCAGTAGCATCAAAACTTCCTGTTACACCAGTAGAGGTTTCAACACCTGCATTATCCCGCATGAATACTTCGTAATTGTACTGGCCTGTATAGTTATTGACTTCGATGCTTATTTCGCCGTCACTACCATTGAAACAGGTAACCGGCTGCACCTCAGCAATTATGGCTTCGATGGTGTTATATTCGGGCATGGTAACCGTTGGCGTGAGGTAGGTACACCCACCGCTACCAATATCGGTCACCGCAAAAATATAGTCCCCAGGAGTTGAAATATCCCAAGTTACGCGGTCAGTACCACCAGAGTTTCTTGCTGGCTCCGAACCAAGAGGTAGAATTTCCACTTCGTAGTTTCCAGGACCTTCATTGATGATAATATCAATAGAACCGGGGGCCACGCCCGTACCGGAAGCATCACAGGTAATCTGGTTGACATTGAAACTGAAGGTAATATCCGTAGGTGTATTTATGGTAACCGTTGCTGTTTCTTCACAACCGTTTTGGTCTCTAGCCGTAAGTATGATGGTTTGATTGGTTCCGTTATCAATCACCTCAAAGACATTACTCGTTTGGAAGTTGGTCCCATCGAATTGTGGGGTACCATCATTCATACTATAGGTGTAAGGAGCAGTTCCCGTAGGTACTCCAGAACCATCACCATTACTATCGGTAAAGATGGTTATAGTAGCGGTACTAAACTGATTACTAGCTGGATTACAAGTGAAATCCGTATTGATTGCATTTGTTTGTAAAAGTGTAGGTTCGGAAATAACAATATTCCCTGAACGATCCGTACAACCTCTGTTGGAAACCACTTCTACTTGATACGTTCCAGGGCCTAAACCATCAAATAAAGAAGACCCTTGAGGTCCAGCTACGACGGTAGTGGTTGCCCCATCATATAAAATGAAAGACAAAGGTGTATCCGTATCGGTACCCGGTCGCAGTTCAACTGAGATGGTACCATCACTAGCTCCGTTACAAGTTACATCTGTATCTGGAGTGGCCGTAATTTCTGGGGTATCTACCGTTGAAACGTTCACGATGGCCTCATCGGAACAAAGCGGCGCAGTGTTGGAACTTAAATCCGTTACCAAAATGTTGTAATCTCCGGGCAGGACACCAGTAAATATGTTGGTACTTTGCGCAGGACCTATATTCGCTAGGGTTCCCGCATCACGAAGTTGGTATTCAAAATTACCACTACCCCCAGTTGTGTTCACCGTAATAACACCATCACCGGCATTACAAGTTGGGAATGAAGTCGCATCCGCCGTAATCGCAAAGAAATCAAATACATCAGCATTTACCGTTGTGGTACATCCGTTGCCATCGCGAATAGTGATGACATAGCTTCCTGGATTTGGCACCACAAAGTTTGGACTGTCTTGGAATCCACTTCCAATATCATACTGGAATGTTGTTTCAGGTGCTGGTCCAGAGGTCAAAGGTGACGTCACATTAATTTGATAACCGCTAGTTGCCGTACACTGATTGATAACGTCAATCGTCGGTGTAGGTACGCCTGGGTCTTGGTCGACCGTTTCGGTAACAAACGCTAAACAACCGTTGGCATCTCTTACATAAAAATCGTAATCTGTAGGATATGGCCCTGCTATTTCAAAAGTAGTATCCGTAGTAAAGGTGCTTGGTGCAGGGTCGCCCGTAGGTACAAATGCGTACTCGTATGGGCCTGTGCTTCCAAAACCTCTTACCGTGATAAGCGCATCTGAGTTACAGGTTGCATTTACATTGCTGTCAATACTTATTTGCGGATTATTGATACCGATAAATACCAAGGTGCTCGCACTACAACCTGAGTTCGTATCCTGAACTATAATTTGATAGTTTGCTGGAGGCAATCCTGTAAAGGAGTCGGCAAAAGGAATTGGCTCCGAAGTATAAGGCGTTGGACCCGCAATCGTCGCACCCGTATCGGTATTTTCCAAAGTCACTGTGAAATCCCCAGGACTTGGTGAAATTCCAGTAATTTCATAGTTGATGCTTCCACTATTGGATAGTCCACAAGAAGCAGAACTTGCCGTAGCGTTTACCGTAACCGGATTGGTAGCAGAAATCGGGTCAATTTGTTCAATATAGGTACATCCTAGTGCATCTCGAACTTCTACGAAATAGGTAACTCCAAAGGTTACTTGACCTGTGAAATCATAAACATCCCCACCCGAAGTAGCAGGCTGGAAGACAGGGTCTCCCACCAATCTAAACTCATACGGAGCTGTTCCTCCTGTTGCTCTTACCCGATAGGTAAAGGCAGAACCAGAACATACTGGTGGTGGTGCATCCAACGGAATCAAATCCAAAGCGTTTTGGTCTATGATGAATTCATCTCTATCCTCACACCCTTGGGAATCTCGGGTTACCATAGTATAATTTCCTATGGGAAGGTTCGGGAAATTCACGGTCGTACTGGCCGTTGCTGTTGAACTGGCAATCAAAGTGCCGCTGGCATCGTACAATTCATAATCAAACGGTCCTGTACCGTTGTTGATAGTAGTAGAAGCTGAACCTTCTACGGCTCCAGCGGAACACACGGCATTTGTTGGAGTAACGGTAGCATCCAATGGGTCGCTAGTTCCAATGGTTACATCGTAAATAGGACTTACGCAACCACGGCTATCACGGATAACAAAACCAGTTTGCAATCCTGGACCGTATCCGGAGAAAACATTCGTAGAACCGAAGGTCACTCCGCCGTCATTACTAAATTCATATGGAGGTACCCCTTGGGTGGTATCAGGAATCAATTCAACGATACCGCTGGTGAGGTCACCACATTGCGTATCTGTTCCCACAACTGTACCCGCAATAGTTTCAGGTGGTGTAATGGTAACAACATTGGATTCGGTGGTACAGCCTTGACTATCCGTCACTAAAAATTGGAAGGTAGTATCCGCAGTAATCGAACCATCGTTAGGGATATCATACACAAAGAAATTCCCAGTAATGTTAGTATTGTTGGATGTATAGGGTGCTCCATCTATACTTACTTCATAGATATCGTAATCTCCACTAGAAGTGTACCCATTGCTTATGTTCACGCGAATTTGTGCAGGAGGTCCAGCACAATCCAATTCCCGAAGAATAGTAGCATTCGCTTGCACTTGAGGTTCAATGGTTCGTGTAACAGTATCCCGACAATCATTGCTATCAACAACTTCAATGGTGTAGGTACCTGGAGTCAAGCCAGAAAAAGTATTACTTCCGCCCAGAGCGCCACCGTTAATACGATATTGGTACGGTGCAGCACCTCCAGCAGCAGTAACTACAAGGGTCGCGGCGGTAAAGTTGTCGTAGCAAAAGTCCGATGCGCCTAAATCCAAGGTCAAGGTCGGGGCATCCAAACGCGTCAAGGTAAATGAATCGGTAACGGTACATCCGTTTGCGTCCGTTACACTAACATCATAGTTTCCATCTTGGGAAAGGTTAGAGAAAACCCGTCCATTTTGAGGGCCTCTTGTGGAACCATCAGGTTGCGTTAAAGTATAGCGATTACCACCCCATCCACCTGCAGTATTAATTCGAACTGCACCAATGTTTCCATTTTGACAGCTCATTGCAGTAACGTCCAAACTAGTAATTGAAAAGGCCGTGGTAGGTTCTTCAATCGTCAAAGTTGCGGTATCCACACAACTGGTCTCCTCGTCGGTCACGGTAATGACGTAGTTTCCGGCAGCCAATCCTGTTAAGGGAATAATGCTTGCGGACTGTCCCGTAAACGTGGTTCCACCGTCGATGCTGTAGCTATAGGTAGTGTTGAATCCATCAATAAGGAATCGACCTTCACCATCAGAATCCCCAACGCAGGTTACTACTCGAGTTTGTTGGGCTTGCGCACCAATTGAACTGATATCTGTAATAGCGTAGTTTTCGTCGTAAGAACACCCTTCATTATCGGTTACTCGGAAAGTATAGGTACCCAATCCCAAACCAGGAAAGCTCGGATTGGTTCCATTGTTAACCGCACTTCCGGCTGGTGCAATAATTTCATAGGTATAGGGACCCGTTCCACCAGTAACCGTTAAATCCAACGTAGCCGTAGTCGTGGCACAATTCAAGCTAGAAATGGCAAAATCCAAGTCCGTTGGACGATTCAATGCGTTGAACACGATATCCGGCAAGGGTTCCACACATCCGTTTGCATCACGAACCAAAGGCGTATATGTTCCTACTCCTAGATTGGAAAAAACAGGGTTGGTGCTAAATCCTGCGCCAACACTGTATTCGTAGGGCGCAGTACCTCCAGCGACTCCGCTAATGGTGATTTGACCGCCTGTTTCGTTCAAACAGGTTGGTGCACTATCCGGTGTGGCTGTAGCACTAATCGTTGATGGCGTTCCAATCGTAGCGGTTTGTGGGGTTGTGGTACAAGTAAAAGAATCTTGCTCGTACAACAACACTATATCGTAAGTACCTGGCGCTAGATTTGAAAATACATTACTGATTTGATAGTTCACACCGTTGTCAATACTATACTGAATTTCGTATCCAAAACCGTTGACAATGTTTACCGTGATACGACCATTGTTGCTTCCGCCACAATTGGCATCTTCTTCAGTAATCGTATACGTTGGCGGTGGAATATCTGGTACATTTACTGAAGCACTACGTTGACATCCATTCGCGTCTTCCACTAAAATAGCATACGTTGCAGGTGTAGTTACTGAGAAAGTAGTAGTTCCGGTGTAGGGAGCACTCATTGGACCACCATCTACACTAAAAGTATATGGCCCTGTTCCACCTGTGGTGGTCAAATCCACATCAATTGAAGTGGCACCGCAACCAAAACTATCTGAAGCGGTAGCACTTACATCAAGTGGGCTAATTCCCCCTCCAATTTCGATAGGAACACCATTGATATCGTTTGTTATGGTTTCCGAACAATCATTGGTTTCAATGCGAATGCTGTACACTCCAGGACTAACATTTGCGAAAGTATAATTGTCCGTACCATTTGGTCCGAAAGTATCGACCGTGATTCCGTTTTTGATAAGACGGTACGTATAGAATCCAGGGACACCTGACACCTGTACATCAATACTTCCCAATTCACCACTACAAAGGATGTCGTTTGCCGTTACATCCACGTTGATATCCAAATCTTGTACGGTTACTTCATTGGACGGGAAGATACAGGCACTAGCAGATACATTTTTCAAACGCACAAAAACCCGGTAATTACCAGGCGTAGTAACATCGAAGAAGGGGTCATCTTGGTAGGGTCCGGTACTACTTAAGCTATATTCATATCCTGCCGGTACGTTGGTTACCTCAACTCGACCAGGATTCCCACAGATTATATCTTCTTTAATCAGTTGCGGATCAAGCGGGTTTGAGGTGGACTTAAAATAAAAGAATTGTCCAGAATCTACTCGGACACGATATTCCCCCGCAGCAGAAAGACTAAACGTTGGTCCAGTTCCTACTGTATTCCATGTACAAGCTCCATTAATGGTTGGACAATCGTCTACCACCGTTGGAGCACAGGTATTGGGATCCAAACGTTGCCATTGATATGAGCCCCCCGATTGGGAAAGGCTTAGGGTACGAACATCACTGGCACCGCAAAGGAAGAATTTGGCCAAAGTGCTTCCATCATTTGGACATACAACTTCCTCGTCAGCGCCTTGAATTATGGTCATGAACATTGGATTGAACATGGCCTCTGTAGCGTTGTATTCAGTATTTGTTTGGGTTCGGATGTGGGTTGATTTTTCTTCCTTCGTCTCAGTCGTATTTGGTATAAGACCAGTCCTGTAAGAAGCAACACGGCTACTAACTCCTGCTAGTACTGTGGTTCCAACAACAAGCAAAAATAAAATCAAACCAGCATTGGTGCAATGCCTTGATTTCTTGGGAAGCATAGGTTAAGTGATGTTAAGATAGAATACTCAGATTTGGGACCTTTATACTCTATAATTGTAATTATCTAAACGTATATATTTACTTTTACTCTCGACTTAATAAAGCCGTAATTCGTCTAACAATTCATTCTTTTCAACGTGAAATTATGAAAAAAAGTGCCCTGCTTCCCTATTTTTTCGTTGTAATGCTATGGGCCTCCTGTGCCCAAAACCGTAAAAATTCGGTAAAAAGCACTCCTTCGGATGCCATAAATCTTGTCAAAATTACAGATGCCGTTGCCCAACCTTGGGGCCTGGCTTTTCTGCCTGACCAAAGTATTTTGATTACTGAACGAACCGGTACCCTTTGGCATTATGCCAATGGAAACCTTACTGAAATCAAGCAAGTACCCGATGTTTACGTGCATGGGCAAGGGGGACTCATGGATGTGGAAGTACATCCAGATTTTCAAGAGAATCGTTGGATTTACTTGTCCTATTCGTACTCTACAGATTCAAAAAAAGGGGGGAATACTTCAATAATGAGAGCGACACTTCGAAACAACCAACTGCTTGAAAAGAAAATTTTATACCAAGGCGTACCTGAAACGCGAAAAGGGCAACATTTTGGTTCACGCTTGGAGTTTGATAATGAAGGTTACCTCTATTTTTCAATTGGAGACCGCGGTAATCGCGATGTCAATCCGCAGGATGTGAAACGTGACGGCGGCAAGATTTACCGTATCAACGATGATGGTTCCATACCCGAGGACAATCCTTTTGTAAACACCGGTGGTGCAAAAAGTGCCATTTTCAGTTATGGTCACCGAAATCCCCAGGGACTTGCGCTACATCCTGAAACTGGTAAACTTTGGGAACACGAACACGGTCCTCGTGGTGGTGACGAAATCAATATTATCGAAAAAGGGAAGAACTACGGTTGGCCCGTAATTACCTACGGCATCAACTATAGCGGTACCAAAATCACTGATGAGACTTCTCGCCCTGGCATGGAGCAACCCATTTACCAGTGGACCCCTTCTATTGCGCCAAGCGGAATGACCTTTGTTTCATCAGATAAATATCCAGACTGGAAAGGGGATTTGCTCGTCGGGTCGCTAGCCTTTCAATATTTGGAACTGGTTGAGATGGACAACAATAAAGTAGTTGACCGTAAACGCTTATTGGATGGTGAAGGTAGACTTCGAAGTGTAAAACAAGGACCCGATGGCTTTATTTATGTGGGAATTGAAGGCAAAGGCGTATTTCGTTTAGAACTCAATCCATAAAAGATTCAGGTTAACGTATTCAGCCATTTCTCGGCTTTTTTGGATACGGATTTACGCTCATCTTGATGTAAACGCTCCAGTTCGGGTTGCATCCAACTTTTTAGAGAACTGTCTTTTTTGGACCATTTGCCCAAAGTTTCCATGGTTTGGCAAAGCACAATCCAATCCGAATGATGTTGTAAATTGTTTTTCATGATTGCCAAAGCTTGTTCTTTTTGGGAACTCGTGAGATTCTCTTCCAACGTTAAAAAGAGTTGTGATAAAGTCCATTGGGTAGAGGCTTGTGGAATTGCCGCAATATCAGTTAGAAAACGGTCCAAATAGGGAACTAATAACTCCGGTTTTTCTTTCGCGATGCGCTTCATTCCATTGGAAACACGTAAGCGAACCACTTCATCTTTACTAAAATAGCATTGAAAAAAAGCTTCGAATTTTGAAGGATTTTCAAGGACTTCAGCGACGATAGTTACGGTATTACCCAATGAATTGGGGTGTCCACCAGTAAGTCGCTCTTCAAAATTCATGATGACTTTAAGGCTTCCATGGCTTTTTTGACGGAACCATATTTCTTCAAATGGCGCTCCGCTTCATCATAATCCAAACCAAGTTCTTCCACCAAGTAGCGGGTACCGCGGTCTACCAATTTGGTATTGCTAAGCTGCATATTGACCATCTTATTCCCTTTTACCCTACCAATACGAATCATTAGGGCTGTGGAAATCATGTTCAAAACCATTTTTTGACTAGTTCCACTTTTCATTCGGGTACTTCCGGTCAAAAACTCGGGGCCCACCACTACTTCTATAGGAATATCACTTTGCACCGCTAACGGAGACCCCGGATTGTTGGTAATACCCGCAGTAAGGACGCCATGGGCTTTGGCATCTTGGATGCCCCCAAGCACATAGGGTGTTGTACCTGAGGCTGCAATGCCCACTAAAACATCATTTTCATTGATATCGAACTCACTTAAATCCTTCCAAGCTTGCTTGGTATCATCTTCAGCAAATTCAACTGCTTTGCGAATAGCGGAATCACCCCCTGCAATTAAACCGATAACCCGGTCATGTGGCATACCAAAAGTTGGAGGAATTTCAGAAGCATCAAGAATGCCCAAACGGCCACTGGTACCAGCACCGATGTAAAATAAACGCCCTCCCTGTTGGAAACGTTTGGTGATTTCGTCAACCAATTTGGCAATGCTCGGAAGTACCTGTTCTACCGCATCCGCAACTTTTCTGTCTTCATGGTTGATACTGGTAACGATGCTTAAGCTGTCCATCTGTTCCAGTTCATTGTACAGCGAAGGCTCTTCCGTTATTTTTATATGCTTGTGTTCCACCATTAAAGCAGTTGTATGTTCATATTTCTAAATGCGTCCAATTTAGCATCCCAAGGTTCCAACTCGGTTATCAAAAAATCAATTTCTTCCACGCCACAGATTTTGTAACGTTGCAGGGATCCTATTTTTTCAGAGATACTAGGGGAAACCACTTTTCGGGAACTGTGTATCATGGCTTTCTTCATTTGCACGATTTCCCAATCAAATTCCGTTAGCCCCTCAATGGGATGAATGGAATTGGTTCCCAAAAAACAAATATCCACTTTTATTTCAGACAACATATTAATAGCACTACCCCCAACGGCAATCTGCGAATCTTTTGACATTCGGCCACCTATAAATATGACCTCCACGTTGGATTTGGTCAACAATTGTACAGCAATGGGCAAACTTGGGGTAAAACAGGTAAGCTTTATTTTAGAGGGAATTCTACGGGCCAACTCCAAATTCGTTGTTCCACCACTAAGTAAAATTACCTGACCTTCTTTTATCAAACCAAGGCCCTTTTCCGCGATTTGTGCTTTCTTTTCCTGCGAATATATCTTTTTTCCCGTAGGATTGTAATTGTTAAATCCCAAAGAAACTGCACCACCGTGCACCTTTTTCAATTTCTCAGATTGATGCAGTTCTTTGATATCCCTTCGCACTGTATCCACCGAAACATGCAGTAAATCCGCGATATCCGTGAGCAATACGCGGTTATGTACGCGTACTTCGTTCAGTATAAATTGGTGCCGTTCTTCCTTCAACATCTAGTGCGCAAAGTTAAATAAATCCTAAAGTGCTCAATAATAACAGCAAAATAATGCAAAAATTGGCCTCTTTCTAATTTTTTCTGAATAAAACTGCACAATATTGCAAAACATGCTGTTTTTTGTCTACATTTGATTTCACATTTTCCGATTTTTGCTGCAACAAACAACATATTCCATGCAAAGCATTTATTCAGAAGAGAAAAGATTCGAGAAAATCAACACGATTATCCACGAAGATTCCAATAAGGCTTCTTTAGCGGTCGCTAATGAAATTGCGAGTCTTATTAATCAAAAGCAAAGTGCCGGTAAAAAAACCGTGATAGGCTTGGCTACCGGGTCTACCCCTACCAAAGTATATGAGTATTTGGTTTCCTTTTACAAGGAAGGGCGATTGAGTTTCAAAAACGTGGTCACTTTTAATCTGGATGAATACTTCCCCATGAATCCAGATTCCATACACAGTTACGTTCGCTTCATGAACGAACATCTTTTTGACCATATTGATATTGCTCCTGAAAATATTCATATCCCCGATGGAAGCCTTTCCAAGGAATCCGTGCGCCAGTATTGTGAGGATTACGAGGAAAAAATTCGAAATGTAGGTGGTTTGGATATTCAAATCTTGGGAATCGGAAGAACCGGACACATTGGTTTTAATGAACCTGGCTCATCCCTAAATAGTAAAACACGACTCATTCGATTGGACCGTGTCACAAGACTTGATGCGGCCAGTGACTTCTTTGGAGAGGAAAACGTACCCCGAAGAGCCATTACTATGGGTGTTGGCACCATTTTGAGTGCCAAAAAAATCATTTTGATGGCATGGGGTGAAGGAAAAGCCAATATTATCCATCAAGCGGTAGAAGGTGAAATCAAAGAATCTGTGCCAGCAACCTTCCTCCAACAACATGAGAATTGTGATTTTGTTTTGGATGGCGCTTCCGCCTCTGAGCTTACCCGCGTAAAAACCCCTTGGTTGGTCACCGACTGCGAATGGGACGATACGCGCATTAAATCTGCTACCATTTGGCTTTCCGAAACATTGGGCAAAGCTATTCTCAAATTAACCAACGAAGATTACAACGAATACGGTATGGGGAGCCTTATCGCAGAGGTAGGTTCTGCTGAGCAAATCAATCTAAAGGTTTTCAACCAACTACAACGCACCATTACGGGATGGCCGGGAGGCAAACCAAACGCAGATGACAGTCAGCGTCCAGAACGCGCAACCCCCTACCCTAAGCGCTCTTTGATTTTTAGCCCGCACCCTGATGATGATGTTATTTCAATGGGAGGCACACTATTGCGCTTGGTAGACCAAGGACATGAAGTGCATGTTGCCTATCAAACCTCAGGAAACATCGCAGTTTTCGATGATGAAGTCATTCGCTTTCTGGATTTTGCCACGGATATCCAACAAGAAAATCAAAGTCTAAAACAAAAGTTTCAGGAGGTTCGAAGTTTTCTATCCTCCAAGCAACCAGGGCAAATTGACAGCGATGAAATTCAACAGTTCAAAGGCCTTATTCGAAAAGGAGAAGCACTTGCAGCTTGCAGGTATTGTGGCGTGGACGAAACCAAAGCACACTTTTTGAACCTTCCTTTCTATGAAACAGGCGCGGTACGCAAAAAACCACACTCTGAAGAGGATATTCAGATTACGTACGAGCTTTTAAATAAGATTCAACCCCATCAAATTTTTGCTGCTGGGGATTTATCTGACCCTCATGGCACGCATAGGGTATGTCTTGAAATCATATACAAAACCATAGAACGCCTCATCGAAAATCGAGTCGATTGGATTCGAAACTGCCATGTTTGGCTATACCGAGGGGCTTGGCAAGAATGGGAAATCGCAGACATGGAAATGGCCGTTCCGATTGGACCCAAGGACATGAAACGAAAAATCAATGCGATTTTCAAACATCAATCACAAAAGGACAGCGCAATGTTCCCAGGAAACGATGAGAGGGAGTTTTGGCAGCGTGCCCAACAAAGAAACAAGGAAACAGCACACCGCTATAACGCCCTGGGAATGGCTGAATATGAAGCCATTGAAGGTTTCGTGCGGTATCAATTTAATATTAACTAAAACTAGCTACTTTATGGGAAAACTACATGAATCCGTCAAAAAGATGGGATTCCGGTCCATCTGGTTCGTGCTGCTCTGTTGCGCTCCTGCGCTTTGGGCTCAGAATCAGTATCGGTTTACGGGGTCCGTCACGGAAAATGGAACGTCATTACCATTGACCGGTGCCTCCGTGTTCGTAAAAGGTACTTCCTTTGGAACCATCACCGATTTTGATGGGAATTATGACTTTAGCGCGAGCTTAACTGAAGGAAATTACGAGATTACCGTAAGTTCTTTGGGTTATACTACGCAAACGATTGAGGTAAGTGTTGGAAGCGACGAAACCATCACCACCGATGTCGTATTGAGCGAAGACCTTTTGAGTCTTGATGAAGTTGTGGTCACGGGTAACACCGTTGGCGTCAACAAAAGAACCCTCGGTAACGCCATTTCGTCCATTAAATCGGAAGAACTGGTAAACAATGGTGCCATTGCTGTGGATCAGGCCATTGCCGGTAAAATTACAGGGGCATTGGTACAACAAAACTCGGGTGACCCCGCTGGGGGAATTAGTATTCGCCTTAGGGGTGCCAGTACTTTTGAAGGTAGTTCCGACCCTTTATACATTGTGGATGGTATTTTCATAAGCAATGCAAGTAACAGCAACCAATTGGTAGATTTGGGAGGAAATTCCCAAAACCGTTTGGTGGATTTGAATCCAAATGACATTGAACGTATCGAGGTCATCAAAGGTGCCGCCGCAGCTGCCATTTATGGTTCACGGGCAAGTAATGGGGTGGTACAGATTTTCACGAAGAGAGGACGCTCCGGTGAGCCCAAATTCAATTTTTCAACCAATGTTCGCGTAAACCAACTAAGAAAAGAAATTGATTACAACACCGTGCCTTTGGCTTGGGTAGACCCTTTTGATCGCACCAATCTGGAAACAACACCCGTAACCCGTTTCAATTATCAGGATGAGTTTTTTGGGTCCGGCTTCGGTATTGAAAACAATCTTTCGGTAAGCGGTGGTAATGAAAAAACCACTTACTATCTATCTGGATCGTTCTTGGATAATGAAGGAATAATTCAAAACACTGATTTTCAAAGATTTGGACTCAAAGCGAACATTACACAAAAGGCATCAGATTGGCTGGAAATTACCGCAGGATTAAATTACACCAGAAGTTTAAGCAACGATGTGCCGAACGGTGGTATCAATTCTGCTTACGGAGCCATTACAGGTTTTCTATTTAGTGACAATTCTATAGACCCTTCTCCTGATGAATCAGGTGTTTATCCGGTCACTTCATTATTGGTTCCAAGAACAAATCCGGCAGAAGCGGTAAACCGTTTTGATTTTGGTCAAAAAGTTAATCGTGTAATTACCAGTGTTGGCTTAAATGCCAAAATCACTGATAAATTAAGTGCCAACTATATTTTGGGAGTTGATTTTTATAATCAATCTGCAACCGCCTTTATTCCCATCAATAATACATCCACAAATGCTGATGGGTTTGCCAGAAGAGCCGATATAAATAGTTTTCAGTACAACAGTGACTTGAACTTCACCTATAGAACTCCTCTTAATGCCGATATTGAATCTACCACTACACTTGGAGGTTCCTGGCAATACGAAGAGTTTGATCGTGTAGCTATTGAAGCAGATGGATTAGCCCCTGTGGTTCAAACCGCTGCAAACGGAAGTATTTTAGCACAAGGTGAATTTCGTTCTCAGATTTCATACTGGGGGTCGTTCTTACAACAGTCTTTTGCCTACAAGAACAGGTTATATTTGAACGGGGCCGTTAGATTGGACGGGGCTTCTACCTTTGGAGAAGATGAAAGGAATCAGGTATATGGTAAAGCAAGTTTATCGTATGTTCTATCTGAAGAAGATTTTTGGAAAAATACTTTTGGAGATACCTTTAACACCTTCAAGTTAAGAGGTTCTTGGGGGCAGGCAGGTAATCTGACAGCCCTCACAGCTACACAAAGATTCACCAATTACGAGGCAGGCTCTCTAAATGGAGTCCCTAGTTTAATCCCTGACGACAATCAAGGAAATCTCAACATTGCTCCAGAAAGACAAGAAGAAATAGAGCTAGGTTTTGATGCTGGTCTATTTTATAATCGGTTAGGTATAGAATTTACATACTACAAGCAAAAAGTAAGCCAACTACTCTTGGAAAGACAACTCGCTCCATCGGCTGGATTTGAAACGAGATTAGAAAATGTTGGAAATCTAGAGAATGAAGGAATTGAAATTTTGCTTAAAGGCTCGCCGATAAAAACAAAGGATTTTTCATGGGACGTTACCGCCACCTTTACTAAAAATGAAAACGTTGTTACCAATGTTGCTGGTGGAGGAGAATTAGCGATAGGCGGTAGTTTTGCTACTAATTTTGTGATTGAAGGCGAGCCTTTAGGGGTCTTTTATCGTCAGTTCTATGCGAGAGATGCCGATGGCAGTATTTCTTTAGATGAAGATGGATATCCTTTTAGAGGAACTACGGAAGATGGTGGAAGTTCCAAAGTTATCGGAGACCCTAACCCAGAGTGGTTTGGTTCTTTAATCAATGAGTTTTCATACAAGAATTTCAAACTTCGTATTCAGTTTGACGCTGTTCAAGGTTTCGATGTCTTCAACTGGAATCGTCGTCTTTTGGACAATGTGATTTTCGGAGGAGGATACAACGTAGGCCAAGAGCTATTGGGCAACCGCCCTAAAGGTTTCGGGAGTGCACAAGCAGGTATTTTCGAAGAATTTGTAGAAGATGGTTCTTTTGTAAAACTGAGAGAACTAGCCCTTACTTATAATTTTAAACCACCGATTAAAGGGGTAGACAATATGGCCATTAGTTTGGTCGGCAGAAACTTGATTTCGTGGGATGATTATTCCGGCTGGGACCCTGAAATCAACACTGCAGGACAGAGCAACGGTGTCCGTGGATTTGATTTCGCGGGAGTACCGATTCCAAGAACCTACCAGTTGGGCGTAAACGTTAGTTTTTAATCTTAAAACAGGTAAAATGACAAAATACATAAAACCATTAATACTGCTTGTTTCACTTGTTCTGGTTACCATTTCCTGTGAAACAGAGTTCAACAATCCAAATACAGCTCAGGCTGATCAGGTATTCTCATCAAGAGAAGGTATTTTTGCATCAGCTGTTGGGCTTCAGCAAGTTTACTCTACAAGTGGATTAAGGTGGATTTTAGAAACTCCTGCCATAACCACACGTGAAGGTGGAATTACCACAACCTTCCAAAACATGATTGAATTGGAAGACGGTGGTACCGAACTACCCAATTTTAATTCCAATGTACAAGGACTCTGGACTACAATGTTGCAAGTTTTAAAAATAGCTGAAGATATTGAAAGCAGTGCGGGAAGCATAGAGCTAGAGGCTGGCACACAAACAGGTCTACTTGCTCATGCGAAACTGTTCAAGGCCATGGCCATCGGAAGTATGGCACAGAACTATGAGCAAGTAATCGTGAATACCAGTAACGATAACAATGCGGCCTTTGTATCCAGAATTGAAGGGTTTCAGGCTGCTATCGCTTTGCTTAACGAGGCAGGCACCCTTTTGAATGGTACACCCCCTTCGGAAGAGTTTGAAGCAAATATTACTTTAGGTAACATTGATTTACAGAATACCATTCAAGCTATGACTGCTCGTTATCATTTGTTTGCTGGGAATTATGAAGCAGCTATTACCGCAGCGAACGCGGTAGACCTAAATTCGACCTCTATTTTCGCATACGATGCTTTGAATCAGAATCCAATGTGGGCCCGTATCATTCAAAATGATGCGCCCAACTTTAAACCAAGAGACAATTTTGGTTTGCCGGACAGTTTTGTTTTTGAAGCAGGAGACGGGCGTTTGGCCTTCTACTTGATTCCGTTGGATGAAACCAATCAAAACGGTTTGCCGATTGAAGATGTTTCAGGATTCTTTAATGAAATCACGGAGCCTATTCCAGTGTATATTCCGGATGAGATGAATCTCATCATCGCAGAAGCAAATATTCGTAAAACAGCAGCCGACCTAGGAGCCGCAACAACGGCTCTGAACTTGGTACTCACCGACACGGATGACCCGTTTGATGTAAATGCAAACGTAGCAGCCTATTCTGGTGCCAACACGGCGGAAGCGCTTTTGGATGAGATTTATAAAAACCGTAGAGCTGAGCTTTTTCTAACGGGAATGAGCTTGGAGGACAGTCGTCGCTTCAACCGTCCACAACCAAGTGGCGGGGCAAGAAATTTTGCTGAAGAACGGAATCGGAACTTCTATCCTTTCCCAGATGTTGAAAGGAACAGTAATCCGAATACGCCCGACGACCCAACGATTTAAAGATTGATTTTGAGTTTGTTAGTTTCAGGTTAATCCAAGTGAAAAGGCCTACTTTTATTCTTCTGTAGGCCTTTTCTATTTTTATGAAACAGTCTCTATTTCTTATACTCGGGACTATAGTCCTTTCCTCTTGTATTTCATCAAAATACAGTAAATCCATCCCCGAAACGGAATTTCGAGGCGTATGGATTGCTACTGTGGTCAATATTGATTGGCCCAAACATCCGGAGGATCCCATTGCGAAGAAAAAGAAGGATTTTTTGGCAATTCTGGATTTCTACCAAAACCTGAACTTCAATGCCGCAGTAGTACAAATCCGAACTGCCGGAGATGCTTTTTATCCTACTGAGTTGGCACCTTGGTCACGCTATTTGACTGGAAAAGAAGGGGAAGCTTATCAAGGGGATGAAAATCCATTGGAATGGATGATTGCGGAAACACATAAACGGGGTATGCAATTCCATGCATGGCTCAATCCGTACCGCGCCACCTTCGATTTGGATACCTTGAGTTTAGCCCCAAACCATGATTATTACCAACATCCTGATTGGATGGTTCGTTATGGAAAAAAATACTATTACAATCCAGGTCAACCTGAAGTGCGCGAGAAATTCACAGCCATTGTCGGCGAACTTGTAGACCAGTATGAACTGGATGGCATTCATTTTGATGATTATTTCTATCCCTATAAAATCAAGGGTGAAACTTTCGCAGACAGTCTCACCTATCAAAAATGTTGGCTACCAAATCAAAACCTAGAAGATTGGCGCCGAAGCAATGTAGATTCCTTGGTCAAACAAGTACATCATGCCATTAAAACCCGTAAACCTTGGGTGCAATTCGGAATCAGTCCGTTTGGTGTTTGGAAAAACAAATCGACTGACCCTAAAGGGTCGGATACCCGTGCGGGTCAAACCACCTATGAAGATTTGTATGCCGACCCGCTGTTATGGATGAATGAAGGTTGGCTAGATTATATCGCACCACAAGCCTATTGGAGTATGGAATATCCAGCGGCGGGACATAGGATAATCACCAAATGGTGGAGTCAAACCTTGCCCAATGCCAACATCTACATGGGAAATGGCACCTATAAAATCAAAAACAATAAGGACAAAGCTTGGGACAAAAACCAAGAAATTCCAAAGCAAATCGTAAACGCACGGCAAGACAATAACATCAACGGCAACATTTTCTTTAGTGCCAAATCCCTGATGGGAAAACATAAAAAAGTAAATCGCATTCTGGATAAAGTTTACGCTACGCCTTCCAAAAATCCTACACCATCAGAACCATCTGCCAGAACATTGAAACCCTTTGAATTAAAAGAAGTTAACTACGACAAGGAAAAAGTATCCTACTGCTTGACCCATCAAGATTCAATCCCAAGTTTTGCACTGTTTTATTCAGTGAAAGAAAACCAAGGAGCAAAAGAGAACAGGACACTTCTCGAAAAAAATTATCTTTCCCCGAATGAAATGGAATACTGTTTCGACCAAATGATACCAAAGGGCTATCGGAAATTCAAAATAGGCATCAGCATTCGTGATGCTTATGGAAATGAAAGTCCCATTCAAATATTAAATCCTACCCCATGAAAGATTTGTTGGTTCGTTTAATGGAACTTCCCGATAGCACTGCACTCGAAAAGAAGTTAACCGTAGATGACAGGATTGTGGTCAAAAGACCCATCGCACCGGAAAGAAGCATCGTTACCGAATGGGTAGGGCAGCATTTTAGTCCAAACTGGAAAGACGAAGTAGAAGCTGCCTTTAATACTACTCCAACAAACTGCTACATCGCTATTCGAGACCAAAAAATTCTTGGGTTTGCTTGTTTTGAGTGTACGGCAAAAAACTTTTTTGGCCCTACAGGTGTCTTGGAAACCGACCAAGGAAAAGGTATCGGAAAGCTGTTATTGCTTAAAGCACTCGAAGCCTTAAAAGACATGGGGTATGCCTATGCCATTATTGGTGGAGTGGGACCCATAGAGTATTATAGAAAAGCAGTGAACGCTCAGGAAATCAAAGGTTCTGAAATCAGCGTATACCAACACCTATTGAAACATCCGAAATGAAAGAAGTTCAAAAAGACACAGGTGCTTGGCGCTGGATTCCCCTATTGTACTTTACCCAGGGTATTCCGTACGTTATCGTGGTTACGGTTTCCGTCATCATGTACAAACGATTGGGCATTAGCAATGCAGAAATTGGACTGTATACCAGTTGGCTCTACCTCCCCTGGGTCATAAAACCCCTATGGAGCCCATTTGTTGATTTAAAAGGCACTAAAAGGGGATGGTTTTTGAGCATGCAGCTGCTTATTGCCATGGCCTTTTTAGGGATTGGCCTCTTTTTGCCATCCAACAACTTTTTTGTCACTACCCTAGCCTTCTTTTGGATGGCCGCTTTTGCTTCTGCAACCAACGACATTGCCTCAGATGGTTATTATCTTATTGGTCTCACCCAAAAGAAACAGTCTTTTTTCATAGGGCTAAGAAGTACCTTTTACCGATTGGCTATGGTCACCGGACAAGGTCTTTTGGTGATTTTCGCAGGCTTTCTGGAAAATAAATATGGCGACAACACCAAAGCATGGTCCATAACCATGGTTTTAACCGCCGCTTTGATGTTGCTCATGACGCTTAGCAACTTTTTTGCCGCACCTCGTTATGAAAGTGGCAAACAGGAAATACAGAAAAAAGCGAAAAGTTTTATCGACATTTTTGTGACGTTCTTTCAAAAGCCGCAAATAGGTATCGCCATCTTATTCATCCTAACCTATCGCTTGGGGGAATCACAACTCGTCAAAATGGCATCACCCTTTTTGCTCGATGATTTAGAGGTTGGCGGACTTGGCTATTCCACGGAAGCAGTAGGAACGATTTATGGCACTTTGGGGATGATTATGCTTTCCTTAGGCGGAATTTTAGGTGGGATTTTGATTTCACGTGACGGTTTGAAAAAGTGGATGCTTCCCATGCTTATTTCCCTGAATCTGCCCAATGTACTTTACGCGCTTTTGGCAATCACCCATACCACTAGTATCTACGCCGTAGTAGGCACGGTAATCTTGGAACAGTTCGGATACGGTTTCGGCTTTACTGCCTTTTTGATTTATCTTATTTATGTTTCAGAGGGGATTTCAAAAACCTCGCACTACGCCATTGCCACAGGGTTCATGGCCTTGGGTATGATGCTCCCGGGTATGATAAGCGGATATGTTCAAGAATGGTTGGGATATGACGGATTCTTCACTTGGGTGGTCCTGGCAGCTTTGCCGGCTTTTATTGTGCTTCGCTTTTTACGCTATCCTCCAGACTACGGTAAAAAAGGCTCCGCAAATGGCAGTTGAAAAACAATCTGGGTCTTTTGATTTTGATACCATTCCTATTCAAGAAAAGGTAGGGCAACTTTTCATGATTGCGGTGTTTATCAATGATACTGAAAGTGAGATACAAAAGACGGAACAACTTATTCGTCACTACAATATTGGTGCACTTTGTTTTTTTCACAGTCGTGCTAGTGCGGCAACCAATTTCGAAGGCAAAAAAGCTGTTGTCCGGAATGAGCAGAGTTATGAACAACTTTTGTATCTAATCAAACGCTACCAAGCCGCAGCCAAAATTCCATTACTAGTTGCTATCGATGCGGAGTGGGGCTTGGCGATGCGCATAGAAAACACGCCGCAATATCCCTACGGCATCACACTAGGTGCTCTGTCAGAAAACGAGAACGATTTGATCCATCTTCTAGGGCAACACATCGCCAAAGATTGCTTGGAAGCCGGTATTCATTGGAATTTGGCTCCGGTTGTGGATATCAATATCAACCCAAACAACCCTGTAATCGGGTATCGTTCCTTTGGTGAAGACAAAGCACAAGTCTTAGCTAAGGCAAATGCCTACATCTCGGGCATGCAAAGCCTTGGGGTACTCAACGCAATCAAACATTTTCCAGGTCATGGCGACACCGATATGGATTCCCATTTAGATTTACCCTTAATCTCAAAATCCAAAACCCAATTGGAACAAGAGGAATTATTTCCTTTTCAAAAACTAGTTACTTCCGCAAATGTGGATGCCGTAATGGTAGCCCATTTGTTACTTCCTGCTTTGGATGACAGCAACCCAACGACCACCTCTAAGAAAATTGTCACTGAGGTGCTACGCAAAGGACTTGGTTTTGAAGGAGTCATTATTTCCGATGCCTTAAACATGCACGCAGTTTCGAAAAAATTCAAGGAGAAAGGCAGACTTGAATGGGAAGCGTTTCAGGCGGGAATGGATATGTTTTGCTTTCCTGAGTTTCCTGAAGAAGGAATTCTGAAGATTGCGGAAAATGCATCTGAAGAGGCTGTTGATGAACGCTTGCGTCGCGTTTGGGAATTGAAACGAACCGCTTTTGATATCCCCAAAGAAGAGGCATTCCTTTTTTATAATCCAGAAGAATTGAATCGAAAGATTGCTCGAAAATCCCTTACCGTAATTAGGGGACAGGATAATCAATCTCCTGAAAAATTAAAAAATAGCATCATCATTTCTGTCGGAAAGTTAGACAACCTCCATTTTTCAGAAACCCTAGCGCAAGAAGCAAACTTCGAGCATTTTGAATTTGAACCGAAAATCACTGACGAATGGAATTGGGAACAATCCACTGTACTGGCTTTGTATCCTCGTTTTGCGAAGCCCAAAAACCAATTTGGCTTCTCTACGGAAGAAATAGCATTTGTTAAGCAGGGTATCACCAGCAAGAAATGTACGCTTTATCTGTTTGGGAATCCATATGTCTTGAACTTGTTTCCAGAATCGCCTCAGGCAAAAATTGTTGTGGTTTACCAAGATTTCACCTCCTTCCAGTCGGTAGCAGTAGCCCATTTTAACGGAGCATTCAAGGCAGAGGGAAAGCTTCCATTCACTTTAAAAAGAAATCGCTTATGAGTTCGGAAATCATAACATCTTGGGAGAAAAATGCCAAAATCTGGGCAGAAACCATTCAAGAAAACAAAATTGCATCACGAAAGACCACGAATGGAGCTATTGTTGAAGCTGCCTTGGGAATTCAAGCAAAAACCATCGCCGATTTAGGTTGCGGTGAAGGTTGGCTGACCCGAAAACTTCACGAATCAGGAAAAAAAGTGACCGGTTTTGATGCCATTGAAGACCTCCTGCAAATTGCGAGAAACTTAGGACCGCAAACTTACCATCAATTGGATTTTGACGATATCGTCGAAGGCCAAATCCTTGAAGGGGCACCCTATGACCTCGCTATTTTTAATTTTTGTCTGTATCTCGCTGATACTTTGCCTAAACTGTTGGGCCATACACTGCTATCCTTATCTGAAAGTGGCACAATTCTTATACAAACCCTGCACCCTTTCTTTTTGGCGCAAAACGGATTTGAATATAAAAGTCAATGGTTATCTGATGCTTGGAAAGGACTTCCAGAAGGTTTTGTGGATGGACACGCATGGTATGCTAGAACTTTTGAAGATTGGATAGCACTGCTTCAAGATTTACCCAATACGGAGTTCGGCATCAAAGAAGTAACCAATCCTGAAAAACAACCCGTATCGCTAATTATCACTATTCAAAAGTCCAATGGAAACGCATAAAGTATTAGGATTGATGTCAGGCACCTCCTTGGATGGCTTAGACCTTGCGTATTGCCATCTTACTGAAGAAAATGGAAAATGGGATTTTGACATCATCAAAACCAAAAGTGTTTCCTATTCAACTGAACTCAAACTAGAGTTAAAGGACGCTATCCATCTAGATGATGTAGCCCATACACACCTGCATTATGAGTACGGAGAATGGCTCGGGTCACAAAGCAAAACCTTTATCGAACAAGAAGGTTTAGATGTGGATTTTATCTCCAGTCATGGCCATACCTCACACCACCAACCCGATAAGGGCATCACCTTTCAACTAGGACATGGACAAAGACTCGCAGATGTTTCCGGTCAAAAAGTGGTTTGTGATTTTCGGGTGAAAGATGTGGGTTTGGGAGGACAAGGTGCTCCCCTAGTACCCATTGGAGACCATCATTTTTTCTCGAAATATGATTTTTGTCTAAATCTGGGTGGCATCAGCAATGTTTCGTTTGATTATTCCGGAAAACGCATTGCTTACGACATCGGACTTGCCAACATGCCTTTGAACCATATCGTTCAAAAAATAGGTATGGAATACGACGAAAATGGGAATTTGGCACGAACCGGCAAGTTGAACCAACCGCTATTTGATGCCTTGAACCAATTGGACTACTACAAACTAGACTTTCCTAAATCAACCGGGTATGAATGGTTTATTGGAGCGGTTCTACCCGTTCTAAACGCTACTGAAATGAGTGATGCGGATGCCTTACATACATTTATCCATCATAATTGTTTTCAAATTGCCGAGGCACTGTCGAGGCATACCCAAAAACAAGAGAATACGATTTTCGTCACAGGAGGCGGTGCATACAATGCTTTTTTCATGGAAACCCTTCAGGAGCATCTTGGAAGTAGCTTTTCAGTGAAAATTCCATCCCATACCTTAATTGGATTCAAAGAAGCGGTCGTTTTCGCTTTAATGGGTGCTCTACGGTTAAAGAACAAAACCAACGTGCTGAGTGCGGTAACCGGGGCTTCGGAAGATTCCAGTAGCGGTGTTATTTTCAATCCAACCCAGAATTAGGCAGGAACCATCCTTCTTTTTCTTCGTGTTAAAAGAATAAGGGTTACTGATAAAAATCCGCAAATAGAAAGCCCTACAAAAAGGGGTAAGGCCGTATCTTCCAAAAAAGAGCCTATCCAAGACGCAATGGGTACTGAAATCATCGTTGATACAAAACCATTAATGGCTGCACCTATGCCCGCCATATGACCAATGGGTTCCATCGCGATAGAACGAAAGTTACCCCACATAAATCCCAAACAAAAAAACTGGAAAAACAAAAAGACCACCAAAACGGTCACGTTGGGATTGGGAGCACTCCAAAACAACAACACGTAAATCAAGGCAATACAACTAAACGCAATGGTAGCTGCCAAAGACAGATTGCGCATGCCAAAGCGTAGCACCATCGTGCCATTGGTGAAAGTGGATGTCCCTATGGAAAGTGCCAAAGCGGCAAAGAGGTACGGAAACGCTTCCCGCATGCCATATTGGTCTTCAAAAATATGTTGGGCCGAACTTAAATACACCAAAAATGCTCCGGTCACCAAACCAGAAACAAAGGTGAACGCTACAGTTTCAGGATAACGCAGCATTTCCTTGGCCCCATGTCCAAAACTTTTCACCGAAAACTTGATTTTGTATTGGGGTTTCAGTGTTTCGTTTTGACGTTTCCAGAACCATATCCATAAAATGAGTCCCAAAAAAAGATGGACATAAAAAATAGCTTGCCAATTGAAGTTATCCAAGATGACTTTTCCAATAGCAGGTGCCACCACTGGCACCAAAATGAAAAAGGCGGTGACAAAGGACATGACACGGGCCATATAATCACCTTTGTACGAATCCCTTATGATGGCGATAGCAATGGTTCTATGTGAGGACAGTCCTATTCCCTGTAGAATTCGCCCGATGACCATAACCTCCAAGTTAGGCGCCATCAAGCAGATAACACTGGCAATACCAAATACTACAAACCCAGCATATACCATCGGTTTTCGGCCGTATTGGTCCGATAGCGGACCGAAAAACAATTGTCCGAAACCTAATCCCAAGAAAATCATGGTCACGAAAAGCTGGTGTTCTGCTGAATCGTAACTCTTAATGGTTGCTCCCATCTCTGGAATGGCCGGTAAGAGTGTATCGATAGCCAAGGCCACGATGGACATCAAAGATGCCATCAGTGCAATGAATTCGAAATTTGGTTTTGGAATTGTTTTTTCCATCCGGCAAAAGTAGTCAGTGTTCAAAGGATGGCGAACTTTTAACCCTAGTATTTTTGTTAAACTCAATAGCCCCCTTTTTGAAAGGTTGGCTTTGTCATTTTATATTTTCCAAAGCTGTACTTTTGACATCAAATTCGCTTGTATGCTCATTATAGGAATTGCTGGAGGCACAGGTTGTGGGAAAACTACCGTTGTCAAACAGATTGTAGAGGAATTGCCAGATAATGAAGTTGGTGTCATTTCACAAGATTCCTATTATAATGATTTGGCCCACATGTCGAAAGAAGAACGTGGAAAAGTCAATTTTGACCATCCGAATTCCATAGATTTCGACCTATTGATTGAGCATCTTGCGCAGCTAAGGCAAGGAAAGGCTATTGAAAAACCAACCTATTCATTTGTTGAGGAAACACGGCTTAGCGAAACCATAACCGTTCATCCGCACAAGGTGATGATTGTAGAAGGTATTCTGGTGTTGAGCAATGCAAAGCTTCGGGAAATGTTCGACATCAAAATCTATGTGCATGCCGATTCCGATGAGCGATTGATTCGAAGACTACAACGCGATATTCGAGAAAGAGGGCATGATTTGGAGAAAGTATTGCACCGTTACCAAACTGCGGTTAAACCGATGCATGAACAGTTCATTGAACCTTCTAAAGAATTCGCTGACCTCATCATTCCAAACAACCATTACAATACGGTTGCTGTGGACATGGTACGAACCATTATCAATGAGAAGTTGCATTAAATGGGTTGGAAAGAGTTCAAAGAAAAAAAGTGGTTTCGTCTGTTTCGAAATGCCTACATTTTGGTGCTCACCATCTTTGTGATTTGGATGGTATTCTTTGACACAAATTCTTTGATGATTCATTGGGAACTCCGTAAAGAAGTACAAAAACTGGAGCGACAAAAAGAGTTTTTGGAGACCGAAATCGAGAAAGACCAGGGAGTCCTTAAAAAACTCTCCAAACCAGAGGAATTGGAGAAGTACGCAAGGGAAAACTACTACATGAAAAAAGAAAATGAAGAGATTTTCTTGATTGAATATGAAGACAGCCTTAAACAGAAGAAAAATGAAAAGTAAAAGGTTGTTTGGAGATTTTGATGAAGTCTCTTCCAAAATTTGGAAGCAAAAAATCCAATTTGATTTAAAAGGCAAGGACTACAATGACACCCTGATTTGGGAATCCCTTGAAGGTCTTCACATAAAACCTTTTTACCACCAAGATGATTCTAGCGAAGCGAAGCCTTCTTCAGAGAACAAAGGAAAAGGCTGGAAAATCGCCCAAGAAATCTACGCGAATGATGTCTCCAAAACCCTAAAAAACATTGACCGACTTAAAAAAGAAGGTGTTGAGAGTTTTCTACTTACCATTCCAGATGATACGTTCGACCTAAGCGGTTTTTTAAAGGATAAAGCAGTTGGGGATACGGAGGTTCATATCAGATTCCCCTTTTTGCACAAAACGGAAGCGTTACCAAAGAGCTCCCTTACACACCATCTTCATATGGATGTAATCGGACGTTTCGCGAAGGAAGGCAATTGGTTTGATACTGCGGAAAAAGACTTTGCGCAGACCTTCACTAACTTAAAGCATCCGAACTATCACTGTGCCATTCATACAGAATTATATCAAAATGCTGGGGCAAACACGATTCAACAACTCGCATATAGTTTGGCCCACGCTGCAGAATATCTCAACCATTTTGAGGGGAATAAAGTAGGTAGCGACTCAACATTTTCTTTCTTCGTGAGTGTTGGGGGAAATTACTTTTTTGAGATTGCCAAAATCAAAGCTTTGCGATGGCTCTGGCAGACCGTTGCCGAAACGTTTGGTGCCAACCCGGAGAGCACCATTCTCGCTACACCCTCACTTCGAAACAAAACCCTGTACGATTTCAACACCAATCTACTGCGAACCACAACCGAGAGCATGGCTGCCGTTTTGGGAGGCGCAGATGTGGTGTGTAACTTAAACTACGATGCTGTTTACCACAAAACCAACGCTTTTGCTGAACGTGCGGCGCGAAACCAACTCCTTTTATTGAAGGAAGAGAGTTTTTTTGAATCAGGAAGCATGCCTACTGAAGGGAGCTATTACGTTGAAGCCATTAGCCAACAATTAGCTGAAAAAGCGCTGCAACTGTTCAAAGAAATAGAAGCCTCTGGAGGGTTTTTGAAAGCACTACATCAGGTCACCATTCAAAAGAAAATCAAGCAAAGTGCGGACAAGGAACAAGCACTTTTCGACGCTGGGGAATTGGTTTTGATAGGGTCGAATAAATATCCCAACCCAAAAGATCGCATGAAGGAGAACATAGAACGAATGCCTTTTCCAAAAAGAAGACCTCGAAAAACAATTATAGAACCTATTGTGCCCAAGCGGTTGGCCAGCGCTATGGAAATGGAGCGGTTGAATCAAGAATAGACTTATTTGAACTGCTATAGAAGCATTCAAACCTTAGAGGTTGGAGGAATACCATAAACCCCTTATTTTTCATTGTCTTCGGAGACATTCAAAACCTTAAAAGACACTTAGTAACCTTCTATAAATGAAAACTTTAACTTTCTTTAACGCCGAATTATAAGGTTATCCACTTAGTGTTAACAAATTCCGTTTTATAGCATGGCAAATAATCGTATTTTTAGCCTCTAACTTACTATGAAATGGGCAAGATTATTGCTATTGCTAATCAGAAGGGAGGAGTAGGGAAAACAACAACCACAGTAAACTTAGCCGCTTCTTTAGGTGTTCTCGAAAAGAAAGTTTTATTGATTGATGCAGACCCTCAAGCCAATGCCACTTCTGGATTGGGGATTGAGGTAGATGGCATTGAAAAAGGCACCTACCAATTACTGGAACATACCATGGGCCTCGACGAGGTGATTATTCCAACGGATAGTCCAAATGTGGATTTAATTCCGGCACATATCGATTTGGTCGCGATTGAGATTGAATTGGTGGACAAAGACAATCGGGAATACATGCTTAAGGAAGCTTTGGGTTCCATCGGTGACCGCTATGATTTCATTTTGATTGATTGCGCACCATCACTGGGATTGTTGACCTTGAATGCGTTGACCGCCGCGGATTCCGTTATGATTCCCATCCAATGCGAGTACTTTGCCCTTGAAGGTTTGGGGAAACTCCTCAACACTGTCAAAAGCGTGCAGAAAATTCACAATAACGACTTGGACATCGAAGGCATGCTGTTGACGATGTACGATTCGAGACTTCGACTTTCGAACCAAGTGGTTGAAGAAGTTAAAAAACACTTCGCGGATATGGTTTTCGATACCATCATCCAGCGAAACGTAAGATTGAGTGAGGCGCCTAGCTACGGTGAGAGTATCATCAAATATGATGCGAGCAGCAAGGGTGCGACCAATTACTTAAATTTGGCCAACGAAATCTTAAAGAAAAACAAGGAGAAAGTGTAGATGGCGAAGGCAACAAAAAAACAGGCCCTCGGAAGGGGCCTTTCCGCTTTATTGAAAGACCCTGAAAACGATATTCAGTCGGTTTCGGATAAAAATGCAGATAAGGTTATTGGCAATGTAGTTGAACTGGATTTAAACTCTATTGAAGTAAATCCATTCCAACCCCGAACCAATTTCAATGATGAAGCCTTGGAAGAATTGGCCAGTTCAATTCGAGAATTGGGCATCATCCAACCCATCACGGTTCGTAAACTGGATTTTGACAAGTACCAGCTTGTCTCTGGTGAGCGAAGGTTTAGGGCTTCCAAAAAAGTTGGGCTTGAAACGATTCCTGCCTATATCCGGATTGCGAACGACCAGGAATCCCTTGAAATGGCCTTGGTGGAAAACATCCAACGCCAGGATTTGGACCCTATCGAAATTGCACTTTCCTATCAGCGTTTGATTGACGAAATCCAAGTTACTCAAGAAAAACTGAGTGAACGCGTAGGAAAAAAGCGTTCGACCATTACGAATTACATGCGCCTTTTGAAACTGCACCCGATTATTCAAACCGGTATGCGCGATGGTTTTATCAGCATGGGCCACGGGAGAGCTTTGGTCAATATTGACAAGAAGAAGGACCAAATCGATATTTACGAAAAAATCGTTTCACAAAGTCTATCCGTTCGCGAAACTGAGCAATGGGTGAAAAACTTTAAGGAAAGTAAAACCGGTTCTTCCCCACAAAATATTGACCGGGTTCCGAAAGAACTACCCGGTTTTGCCCAAAAAGGTGCGCAAAACATTAGTGATTTTCTAGCTGCGAAGGTAGAGGTCGCCGCGAGCGCACAAGGAAAAGGCAAAATTGTGATTCCTTTTCATTCCAAAGAAGAATTCCAGCGTTTACGTAAACTGCTTACGGGTGATAAATAAGCACTTTCTTTTTCTGGCACTTCTCCTTTTGTTTTTTGGGAACGTTTACGCCCAAGATGACATTCCGGATGAAGCACCTCCTCCTAAGGAAATTGATTCGCTAGCCCAGGATTTGGAGAATTCCGGGATAGTCATTCAAGAGGTTACCTACGAGAAAAAGGCCATCAACCCACTAGCACCAAGTAAAGCCGCTTTTTATTCAGCGGTGCTCCCAGGGTTGGGACAGTTCTATAATAAAAGAGGCGCTTGGTGGAAAATACCAGTGATTTATGGAGGTTTTGCTACTGGAGTGGGCCTTTATGCCTTTAACAACGGCGAATACAACAAAGCACGGAATGCTTTTAAGCGAAGACTGGCTGGATTTGAAGATGATGAGTTTTTCGATATTAACGGAGACAATCCGCCTGGGTCTGAACCCGATGTAGACGATGAAGCTCTGGAAAGTGCGCAGGAGAACCTGCAACGAAGTCGAGATTTATGGCTAGTACTTACCATCGTTTGGTACTCCCTCAACGTTATCGAGGCCAATGTAACTGCACACCTGATGCAATATAATGTGGATGACACATTATCTTTCGACATGCGTCCTTTCCTCAACCTTGACCCCGTGACCAATAATCCCAACTACGGCATGGCCTTGGTAATTTCCTTTTGATGATGAGAATAGCACTGTTTGGTTATGGTAAAATGGGTAAGATGATTGAGCAAATTGCCCAAAAAAGAGGACATTCCATCGTGGCGAAAATTGATGAAACTCCTGAGGACATCGATTTCACAGAAATGGATGTTGCCATTGATTTCAGTACACCTGATGCAGCTTTCGGAAATATTTCCGCTTGCTTATCCCATCAAGTGCCAGTGATTTCGGGAACTACGGGTTGGCTGGAAAAATATGAAGAGGCGGTAGAACTCTGTGAAGAAAAGGAAGGTGCCTTTATTTACGCCTCCAACTTTAGTTTGGGGGTAAACATTTTTTTTGCGCTAAATGAATATCTAGCCAAAATGATGGCTCCTTTGGAAGCGTATGACGTTGCCATTCACGAAATCCATCACACCCAAAAACTAGATGCGCCGAGCGGAACAGCCATTACGCTAGCGGAAGGAATTCTTGAAAATAGTGAACATAACTCTTGGGGATTGGTCGGTGAGTCACAAAACCATGATGTTCCTATCTCGTCAGAACGAATTGGCAAGGTCCCAGGTACGCATACCATAACTTATAAAAATACTATTGATACGCTTCAAATTGAACATAAGGCCCATAATCGTGAAGGGTTTGCCCTCGGTGCTGTTATGGCTGCCGAGTGGATTTTGGGAAAGAAAGGCGTTTTCACCATGCGTGATGTGCTAAACCTTGCTTGAAGCGTAACAATAACGTAACTATGTAGTCTAAGTAACAAAACATTTTCATGGACGGTACACAGTGGATACTTTTTATACTTATCGTTCAGGTGATTCATTTTTTGGGCACCTGGAAACTCTATGTTAAAGCTGGCCGAAAAGCCTGGGAAGCCGCCATTCCCATATATAACGGAGTGGTTTTAATGAAAATCATCAACCGCCCATGGTGGTGGGTGCTACTGCTTTTCATTCCTATTATCAACTTGTTGATGTTCCCAGTGGTTTGGGTAGAGACTATTCGAAGTTTCGGTAAAAGCAAACTTTGGGATACGTGGTTGGTTATCCTAACCCTAGGATTTTATATCTACTACATTAACTATTTCGAAGATGTGCAATACATTCCCGAACGTAGTTTAAAACCGAAAACCGGTTTGGGAGAATGGGTCAGTTCTATTGTGTTTGCCATTGTTGCCGCCACTTTTGTCCATACCTATTTCATTCAACCCTATGTGATTCCTACAGGTTCCTTGGAACGCACCTTGCGAATCGGAGACTTTTTGTTCGTAAGCAAGTTCCATTACGGTGCACGCGTGCCCATGACTACTTTAGCTGCCCCAATGGTACATGATACATTGCCGGTGGTTGGAAAACGTTCCTATTTGGCTGACGTTAATCCGCAGACACATGACAAATCTTGGATAAACAAGCTAAGGCTGCCCTACATGCGCATACCCGGTTTTCAGGAGGTGAAGAAAAATGATATCGTGGTATTCAGTCTTCCTTCTGATACCTTGGTTCAATTTTTCAAAAAGAACAAACCGGTCAAAAAACCTATTGATAAAAAATCCAACTACGTCAAGCGTTGCGTAGGCACTCCAGGAGATTCCCTGGAAGTCATCAATGGTTATGTCCACATCAATGGAAAACAGTTGCAGTTATCTGACCGTGCCAAGGTGATGTATTTTTATGATATTTATTCTAAGAAAGGGGTTTCCAGTAAGTTGTTGGCACGGATAGATGCTTCTGACTACCAGAGAAAATATATTTCCAATGGTCTTACTCAAGGGCAACTACAAAGCCTGAAACCCATCACTTTAGGGATTTATACAAATCCTCAAACAAACAAAATTGAAATCGTTACCACCGAGGAAGGATTAAGCAGACAAGTTATAAGGCAGCTCGGTTTATCGCTAACAGAAGAAAAACCCCTATCTAGGTTTGCCAATATGACCAATGATATGGTGGCACAGTTAAGGTCAATGCCAGAAATTGATTCAGTTGTCAAACTAAGCCAACCAAAAGGAGTCTATGATAAAGCCTATCCGCAAAAACCGAACTTCTACCCTTGGAACAATAGCTATTTTGGGCCTATCTATATTCCAGAGCAAGGCGCAACCGTAGCTATTGACTATAAGACCATTTCGCTCTACAAAAAAATCATTCGCGATTACGAGCACAATGATGTGGAGGTCAAAGGACAAAAAGTATTCATTAATGGTGAAGAAGCCTCATCCTATACCTTTCGACAAGATTACTATTGGATGATGGGTGACAATCGGGATAGCTCTGAAGATAGCCGAACTTGGGGTTATGTTCCTGCAGACCACATTGTGGGCAAACCCGTTTTCCTTTGGCTGAGCTTTGACAATTTTACAAAAGGGGTCTCGAGTTGGAAACCTCGATGGGACCGTATGTTTACTACGGTTGGTGGTTCAGGTGAACCCGTATCCTATCTAAAATACTTTTTGATAGCAGTCGTAGGATGGTTCGTCTTTGACTTCTTCCGAAAGCGAAGAAAGAAACGTAGCGCTTGAAAACCCTACTGCACCCAACATATTTTCCGAGCATCGGAATCTGGGCCATTATGGCACAGCGTGAGATAGTTTGGGAGGTCCATGATAATTTTCAAAAACAGACGTACCGTAACCGATGCTATATCTGTACCGACCAAGGTCGGCATCGCATGAATATTCCCATTAAGCACGTGGGTGGCAATGAGGGAAGGCAACGTTACGCAGCAGTATCCATAGATGAGAGTACTGCTTGGAAAAAAATACATTGGAGGACCCTGCAGACGGCCTATCGCACCTCTCCTTATTTTGAATTTTACGAAGATTCATTAGAACCTATTTTTTCAGAAGGTGCACCTCAAACCTTGCTGGAATTCAACTTCAATATTATATCTGTTATAGCAGATTGTATCGGCTTAACACCGGGAAAAGAGACTACCACGAACTATCAAAAAGAATATGATACGCTTTGCGATGCCAGATTTATGGTAGACGCCAAAAGTCCTTTTGTGATGGAGCAACCCAAGTACAACCAAGTGTTCGAAGAAAAACACGGTTTTGTAGAAAACCTAAGTGTTTTAGACTTGTTGTTCAACGAAGGCCCGAATACGATTTCCTATCTGAAAGCCATCCCTTTATCTTTTCTGAAATGTTGAGATTTGTCATCCACTACGGGATTCACTTTATTGTTCCTTTTCTAATTGCTTTTCTAGTGTTTAAAAAACAGCAATGGAAGGTGTTGGCCATTTTCCTTTTGGGAATGGTTATCGATGTGGACCATCTACTGGCCGAGCCCATATTCGATGCAAATCGCTGCAGTATCGGGTTTCACCCTTTGCACAGTTATGCGGCTATTACAGTTTATGTTGGACTGTCCATTTGGGATAAAACAAGACTTATTGGCCTTTCCTTATTGTTGCATATCCTTGCTGACACGGCGGACTGTATTTTATTACGGACGATACCGTAGCACCGCCTTGACGGGATAGTGGTCAGATAGTTTTTCTGAATAATTTTTATGTGCCATCACTTCGAATGAATCATCCGAAAGAATATGGTCTATCCGCATCGGAAACCCCATAAGGTCGTAGGTTTTGCCAAAACCGGAACCCTTTTCCTGATAGCTATCTGAAAAATCTCCCTTTATCAAATCGTACACCTTTGAATATTGGGTGTTGTTGAAATCCCCTACCACGATTTTTGGGTGCGAGGTTTCATCCATATTTTGACGAATCAATTCTCCCTGGTCGTACTGTTTTTGCAGGGCACTACTCGTCTTCGAAAACAACTTCGCGGATTCCTGTTCTTTTAGGGCGTCTATTTCAGGGATAATCTTGAAGGATTCCAAATGAATGTTATAAACGCGAAGGGTATCTTCTTGAAATAAAATATCTGCAAAAACCGCATTGTTGTATGAATTTTTAAAGGGTAAGGAATCCACCTGTACAATAGGAAATTTGGAAAAAATAGATTGGATAACCTTACCATCATACGCACCGTAAACAAAGTCAACAAAGTGATACGGATAGGAAGGAAAAGTCTTTTCGCGTTCCAAAAAGTGTGGACTCTCTTGAAAACACAAAATATCAGGAGACTCTTTTTGAATCAAATCGATAATCAAGCTATCTACATTTTCCTTTGGCAATTGCTCGTATTCATTGAAAATGCGAACATTAAAGGTCATTATGGACAACGCTTGTTCATCTCCATCAACCTGGTCTTCTCCTCCCAACTTATAAAAGGGTGGATGCGATATCACCCAAATAAGTACAACCGCTAAGGATACCAAAAAATGGCGTTTACGGCGATACAACCAGAATAAAACGAAAATCAAATTGATTACCACCAACTGGGGGGCGACTAACACGAGAATGGAAAGTGTGCTGAAAGACGAAACGGAAAAGGAAGGCAACAAAAACAATAGCAATAGTAGAAGAACAAAGACCAAATTCAAGGCCCAGACCATTCTCAAAAAAAACGACAATCGTTTCACGAATCAATCTTCTTTTCCTGCCTTGAACAAAAAGTCTTTTTCTGCTTTGGACAGGCTTTCATAGCCTGACTTGCTAATTTTATCGAGAATTGCATCGATTTTTTTCTGTCGGGCCTGCTTGTCGTATTCTTCGCGCGACTCTTTTCTTCCCTTTTTGTAAACGGTTTTTAACGGTGCTTTGCGTTCCCGTTTCTTGAACAAGTTGCCCAAACCATCCAATAGATTGGAAAAACCGCTACCAATGTCTGTTCCTTTTAGCAACTGGCGTGCATAGACATACCCCAAAAACGCGCCACCCAAGTGCGCCAATCGCCCTCCTACATTTCCCCCGTAAGGAATTTGAATCAAATCAACCAGTACGAAAAAGAGGCCTACATACCAAAGCTTGACATTAAAGAAAATGACCCGTACTTCTTGGTTGGGGATATACGTACACACAAAAATCAAGACAGCAGTAACTCCCGCAGATGCACCGATAAGGGCAGTATTGGTATCCAAAAGGTTGGGAAATACATTGTAGCTCAACAGAAACACCAAACCACCTAGAATCACCCCTAAAAAGTAGACGTTGATGAAGCGGCGTGCATCGAACAGGTTCATGAATATCCTACCTGTAAAATACAGCATCAACATATTCCAAAAAATATGTCCGAAGCCCCCATGAAAGAAAGAATAGGTCACCAAGGACCAAGGTTGGCCCAAGAAGTCAAAAAGGTCTTTAGGAAGATGAAACCATCGCGAAAAACCATAGCCCAAAAGAGCCATGGACAAACCATCTAAAATGAACACCAATACATTGATGACAATGAGCTTTTCAGCTATGTTCAATCGTGCGAAGGTATATTGCAATCCGCCGTTCGCCATGCTAATCCCAACGGTTTTGGTTAAACTGATTTTTCTTCCAGTACCACATGATTAAGAATCCAATAATCGCGCCACCTACGTGAGCCATATATGCCGTATTGCTTGGACTAAAAAATGATTGTCCAGTAATCGCTGATACTAAATCCAACAAAATAATTCCGGGTATAAAATACTTGGCTTTTATTGGTATAGGCAAAAATATTAACATTAATCTAGCTTCGGGGTTCATCATACCGAAAGCAGCCAAAACTCCCATTATACAGCCGGATGCGCCCACCATTCTAGAAAAGTATGCCTCCGAAAAATTTTGAAATGCCAATTTAACAGTAGCTATTTGACTTTCTTGTAGTCCACTTGGCACTCTATTGGTTGATATGACTTGCAAGATATTCTCTTGGGTAAAACCTAAACCAAACAATTGTTCTTGTGCAGGTAAAAAAGTAAAATAATAATAACCAAGCTGAAACAAAACAGCTCCAAGTCCTGCAGAAAAATAAACAAACAGGAAACGATTTTTCCCTAAGACTCTTTCTACCGGGGTACCAAACATCCATAAAGCGAACATATTAAAACCAATATGCGCATAGCCTCCATGCATAAACATATGGGAAATGACCTGCCAAAACTTAAAATTGGGATTGGCAGGAAACCAAAGGGATAACCAATGATACATTTCATCACTGTAAAGCAAAGTAGCGAAGAACAGAATCGCATTAATAATCAATAAGTGCTTAACCGCATCGGTCAATCTCCCCATTAGCTAAATCTTTTGTCCAAATCCGTATCGGATAGGATGGTATATGTTTTTTTTCCAAAGGGTCCCACAGCGGGTTCTTTGCAACCAAACAAATCGTTTATCAAAGCTGATTGCGAATCAGGTTCAAGAACATCGCCTGTTTTAATGGCCAAATTCCGAGCTAAACCTTCGGCCAAGACCTCCGCCTCTGAAATTTCTGCTTTTCCAGACCCCTCTTTGTATTCCGAAATCAAATCGTCCAATACCGTGCCAATCTTGCTTTCTGCAATTAAAGCAGGAATGGCTGTCACTTTAACAGTATCGTCTGCAAAGCCTTCAAACTGGAATCCAACCTGGACCAAACTGTTTTCAATTTCTTGTAGGACCGCTTTCTCCTGCGGATTCAAATGAATTTCCAAAGGAAAAAGCAGTTGCTGGCTCAAGCCTTGCTTTACTGTAATTTCGGCTAAAAAGCGTTCATATAAAATACGTTCGTGCGCTCGGTTTTGATGCACCATCAACAAACCGGACTTCAGCGTACAAACAATATATTTTCGGCGGAGTTGGAAGGTTGTCCCGGTTTCTTGGGTTTCTTCTTCAGAATATAGCGAAGACTGGGTTTCTGCATCCGACTCTATTTGAACCATGCTAAAAGCCTCTTCGGAATCGTTGGATAGACTTTCATATAAGGTTTCCCAGCCCTTGACACTCTTTTTGGCCGAAGGAATCGCAACGGAAACGCCCCGCGATTTGGTTTGCTGCTCTGCAAACGGATTGAAGTTCGAATCCACCGTTATACCCGGTACATGGGCCAGCTTTTCCTTGTAGGCATAAGGGGTATCCAAATTGGCATCCCGGTCAAAATCCAATAAGGGTGCGACGTTAAATTGTCCCAGACTATGCTTGACAGCTGACCGAATCATGGCATATAATGTCTGCTCATCATGAAACTTGACCTCCGTTTTGGTAGGATGAATATTGATATCTATGGTTTGTGGGTCCACATTTAGGTAGAGGAAGTACCCCGGAAAATGGTCAGGTTTTAATAAGCCTTCAAACGCCGCAACGACCCCGTGATGCAAATACGGACTTTTGATAAATCGGTTATTTGCAAAAAAGAACTGTTCTCCCCTACTCTTTTTGGCATATTCTGGCTTGCATACAAATCCAAAAAGCTGAAGCACATCAGTTTCCTCAGCTACGGGCACCAGTTTATCATTCATTTTATGTCCAAACACCTGAACAATACGCTGACGGTGTTTGGTTTGGGGAAGATTGAAAATTTCCGACCCGTTGTTGAAAAAATGAAAACTAACTTCAGGGTGCACCATGGCCACACGTTGAAACTCATCCGTGATATGACGCAATTCCACAGCGTCGGATTTCAAAAAGTTGCGACGCGCAGGAATATTGAAGAATAGATTTTTTACAGAGATTGAAGTCCCTTGCGGAACAGAGACCACTTCTTGGAACATCACTTTACTGCCTTCAATGCGAATGTGATTCCCCACCTCTTCAGAAGGTCTTCGCGTTTGCAAATCCACATGGGCAATGGCCGCAATGGATGCCAATGCTTCTCCACGAAAACCTTTAGTATGTAAATCAAACAGGTCTTCAGCCGAGGTGATTTTTGAGGTGGCATGCCGTTCAAAAGAGAGTCGCGCATCGGTATCGCTCATACCACAACCGTCATCCACGACTTGAATGAGCGTCTTCCCCCCATTTTTGACAATAAGTTTTACTTGGGTAGCCCCTGCATCAATAGCATTTTCGAGCAACTCCTTTACTACAGAGGCAGGGCGCTGAACCACTTCACCAGCTGCGATTTGATTGGCAACATGGTCTGGTAAGAGTCGTATTACATCCGCCATTTAGGGAGCAAAAAATATGGATAAATCAAAATCGATGATGAAGAGGAAAATCAAAACCAAAACCAAAAAAATGACCACAAAACGAATTCTAAGATTTCGGTCACCTTCGCTTTTCAAATCTTCCATAGCGGAAGAAATCTTGTTTTTCAGTCCTCTTTGCGTATGCGCAGTAGTTCTGTATTTATCGAGTTTATGTTCAATTTTATAAGGATTACCCTCTCCTTGATAGTAGCGAGGAGTATAATTATAGCTTCTGTTTTTTCTAAGTTTCAGAAAATTACGCATTCGGAATCCTTAACGGGTATACCTTCAAAGGTACTTAAAAAGGAAAGAAGCCTTGAACGGGTAGTCCCAAAAAATGTTAACAGAAAACGGAATTGAATTCAACGACCTAAAGCAGCCATTTTAATGGCCGCAACAGCTGCCTCTGTGCCCTTATTCCCGTGCTTACCGCCACTTCGGTCAATGGCTTGTTGATAGGTGTCGTCGGTCAAAACACAAAAGATAACAGGAGCATCGAACTGTAGATTTAAATCTTTAATGCCTATCGCCGCGGCGCTGCATACAAAATCAAAGTGGCTTGTTTCACCACGAATCACACTACCGATGGCGATTACGGCGTCGACTTCTTGTGTCTGTAGCATCTTCTTCGCACCATAAGTCAACTCAAAGCTCCCAGGAACATTCCAACGCAGAATATTCTCTTTTAGGGCTCCACAATCCAAGAGCGCAGCTTCGGCACCCTTATAAAGATTTTCGGTAATGTTTTCATTCCATTCGGAAACCACTAAACCAAATCGCATGGCGGAAGCATCAGGAAGGTCCGCTTTGCTATATTCAGAAAGATTGTGGTTCGCAGTGGCCATGATTTAATTTTGGGCAAGACCAATCATCACGTCGATACCCGTTCCTTGTTGTGAGGATTTGAATTCATCTTGGATTCGGGTAAAATATTCCAAAGCCTTGGCTTTATTACCCAAATTCAAGGAAACTACACCGGCCTTATATAAAAATCGAGGCGTAGAATACTCGTTTGTGCTATGGGCGATGGCTTTGTCATAATATTCCAGCGCTTCTTCCGGTTGGTTCAATTGTGCAAAAGCATCTCCAATACCACCTTTCGCCATGGCTCCTAAAATAGCATCGTCAGAAGAAAACCCTTCTAGGTGAGCAATTGCATTTTCGTATTGCTGTAAATTCAAATACGCCATCCCAGCGGAATACTGCGCCAAGTTGGCGGCTTTCGTTCCTTGATACTCTTCAATAATATCCAAGAATCCATATTTCCCTTCTGCTCCATTTAAGGCTAACGTAAATAGGGAATCTTTTTGGGTTTCGTCAGCAAGCGCTTGGTCAAAATATTGTTGCGGGTAAAACAATTCGTTGGCGGCTGAGGATTCTTTGGGTTTCTGAACGAATTCGTTATACCCAAGATATCCTAAAACACCTAAAGCGATGGCACCGATGAACCCAAGAATATAGTTTTGGTTTTTGCTGACCCAAGCTTCGGTCTTGGATGCACTTTCATCCAAAGTGTTGAACACCTCTGCGGTTGTGCTGTTCTCCTCCTGAATCTGAGCCTCTTCTACTTTATTCTTTGGTTTGAACCCCCGCTTTTTATATGTTGCCATCCTTGTTTTAATTAATCGCGCAAAAATAAAGGTTTTATCGAAAATCGAAAGCTAAAATATTCGTTATTTTTGGTGTCTTATCGAAAAAACGACCTCTCGTCCTTAGGGCATCGCGTTTCTTTTTTATGTTTTTAAATCGCTTATCCTTAGTTAATTATAAAAACTTCGATTCGTTTGAATTGGAATTTGACCCCGTAATCAACTGCTTGGTGGGTAACAATGGAGTTGGTAAAACCACCGTACTGGATGCCATTTACCATCTCGCCTTTGGCAAGAGTTATTTTAACCCAGTATCTACCCAAAATGTGAAATACGATGCGGATTTTTTCGTCATAGAAGGGGATTTCACCAAAAATGAACGCACCGAAAAGGTGACTTGTAGCTTCAAAAAGGGAATGAAAAAAGTCATCAAACGCAACGGGAAAGCATATGAGAAGTTCTCTGAACATATTGGTTTTCTTCCCCTTGTCATCATCTCACCGGCTGACCGAGACCTTATCGTTGAAGGGAGTGATACCCGCAGAAAGTTCATGGATGGGGTAATTTCACAATCGGACAAGGCGTATTTGAATGATTTGATTCGTTACAACAAGGTGCTCACCCAGCGAAACTCATTGCTGAAGTATTTTGTGGTAAACAACACCTTTGACGCGGACACCTTGTCTGTGTACAACGCTCAAATGGATGAACTTGGACATCGCATCCATGAAAAACGACTCGCGTTTATTTCGGATTTCAATCCCATATTCGAGGAACAATATGCGCATATCGCCACGGGTTCGAAAGAGCACATTACCCTAACCTATCAGAGTCATTTGCACGAAGAAAAGTTAGAGACCTTATTGGAACAGTCCGTAAATCGCGACCGCGCCCTGCAATACACTTCCGTAGGTATTCATAAAGATGATTTGTTGTTTCAAATCAATGGCCATCCGATTAAGAAGTTTGGAAGTCAGGGACAGCAGAAGTCTTTCTTGATTGCCCTAAAACTGGCACAGTTTCATTTTGTAAAGCAACAAGCGAAAACAACTCCCATTTTGTTGCTGGATGACATTTTTGACAAATTGGATGAAAACCGCGTAGCACAAATTGTCAGTTTGGTCAACAATGAGGAATTTGGACAGCTTTTCGTAACGGATACCCATCCCGAGCGAACTGAAAAAGTAGTTAAAAACATTCAACAACACTACAAAATTTTTACCTTGTCTCCATGAGGGGTTTTTGGGTATTACTGATTTTCGTCTGTACCGGTTGCTCTGAAAAAAAAGTGGTGGCAGAAGACTTGCACTTCTTAAATGGCTATTGGCAAATTCAAGAAGTCACGATGCCAGACGGTAGCAAAAAAAACTATGGCCCAGGAGCAGTTGTGGACTATATTGTTTTAGAAAACCAAAAAGGATACAAGAAAAAAGTACAGCCGCGAATTGATGGCTCCTACCAGATTTCGCAAGACCAAAAACCTTTGGAAATACATAGCAATGATTCAGGTTTTTCCATAGTTTATCAAAATCAATTGAGTTCTTGGCAAGACCGTTTGGTTTCCTTAGATTCCTTGCAGTATAGCATTATAAATGAAGATGGCATTACCTATACCTATTCACGTTATCAACCGATATCAATCTCACCGTAATGGCGAAACGACATAATTCATACTTACCCTTGAATGAAGCGATGAAAGAGTTCATCGATGAGAACAAGCTGCGTAAAGGACTTGATAAAGTCGATGCGCGCAAAGCTTGGGAAGACATAATGGGTGCGGGAGTGAATAGTTATACCTCGGGGGTTGAGTTACGAAATGAGGTGTTGTTTGTTTCGTTGACCTCTTCCGTTTTACGTGAAGAATTGAGTTTGGGCAAAAGCAAAATCATTGCCATGCTTAATGAAGCTTTAGGCCAGGAATTAATCAAACGTTTGGTTTTGCGCTAAAATAAGCCGCTAAAAGCGGCTTTCTTATAATGTTATTTTCTCGTTCCTTTAGAATACTTCTCTTCCTGAAAAGTGGAATGCCCCTTCGATTTTGGCGTTTTCGTCACTATCGGAACCGTGTACGGCATTCTCACCAATGCTCTTGGCATAAAGTTTTCGAATGGTCCCTTCTGCGGCTTCTTCTGGGTTAGTAGCACCAATTAAAGCTCTAAAATCATCAACGGCATTATCTTTCTCCAAAATAGCGGCGACAATAGGACCTCTGGTCATGAATTCGACCAACTCACCAAAAAAGGGTCTCTCTTTGTGAATAGCGTAAAATTCACCAGCATCTCTTTTGCTCAGTTGGGTATATTTCATCGCAACGATTTTAAAACCCGCAGCAGTTATCTTTTCCAAAATAGCACCAATGTGACCGTTTTCCACAGCATCGGGCTTAATCATCGTAAAGGTTCTATTTCCTGTCATTTCTTAAAAATTTCGGCAAACTTACGTTTTTTGTAGGAAGCGACAATACCCCATTCAATACGATTGCATGACTTCTTGCATTATTCTTCCGTTTTCACCCATGATTTTAAAGCTAGCTTTCTTTTCTGCCAAGTTTAAACGGACCACCCCATAGCTTGGTTCAGATACCACTTCTCCGACACGATATTGATTGGGTTCCCCTTTGAATTTGTGGTACGAGTGGGTCAAACCACTGCTGGTGAAGTCCCATATCGGGTAATCAAGCCCCTCAACTTTCGTTTTTGAAAACTCGGAAATGTGTCGGTCACCGGATAGAAATATGACCCTTTTGGGTTGGGTTTGCATCAATACTTGTTTCAGTCGGGCTACTTCTTTGGGATAGTTGCCCCAAGTTTCAAAACCATGCTCCCAAGAAAGAAATTGAATACTGCTGACGATGATATTGAAGTCAGCATTTGAAGCTCTAAGTTCATCTTCCAACCATGCCCATTGTTCATCTCCGAGAATGGTTGCTTGGTCATCCGTATTGATTTTATAACGTCGTTTTGAAACCGCATCCTTATCTAAACTGGACCGAAAGTATCGGGTATCCAAAGTGATGATTTTCACAGAACCATTTTCCACCTCAAAGGTATGCGAGGCATAAACCCCTTCACGTGCCCGCCGAGAATCTTCTTTGGGCACATTAAAAAAATCCAAGAAAAGTTGCTGACTTTCTTGCTTTTTGGAGAATTCCTTTCCCGCATCGTTGGCTCCGTAATCATGGTCGTCCCAAGTCCCTAGTATTGGTGTTTTTGCCACTAATGCTTTGTAACCGGGGATATTCTTTTGCTCCGAATACAT
Organism: Bacteroidota bacterium; assembly: GCA_039820925.1. Taxonomy (GTDB): domain Bacteria; phylum Bacteroidota; class Bacteroidia; order Flavobacteriales; family Flavobacteriaceae; genus Flagellimonas. The sequence goes on from JBCBPD010000011.1 coordinate 49,457, forward strand.
CGCCTCCATCTTTTCCATATCCTTGGTATCGGCATAGATGTTATCACCACCCCAAATCCATACATCTGGATTCTCATTCAAGATGTCATCCCAAAATACATTTTCCTCATGGGTCTTGTTGCAAGAACCAAAAGCAATAATAAAATCCGTGGCATTTTTTTGCGAACCATTGTCTTGTGAATCAATAGCCGTAATGCGATTGGTTTTACAGGCAGAAAACAACAAAAAACAAGAGAGCAGTATCGAAAATCTGGTCATAAGTCCATCTTAAAACAACTTTAAAAATACAGCTTCCGAAATTACCCCAATGTTATATTATTGTATCTTTGGCGCCATGAATTTAGAGGACCTTTCAACGCTTGAATCGCTTCTTTCCAAGCCGCAAACCATAGTTATTGTTCCGCATAAAAATCCTGATGGTGATGCGATAGGTTCCTGTCTCGGTTTGCACTTGTTTTTGCAACAAAGGGGGCTGACCTCCACTGTGGTAGCACCAAATGATTTTCCAAAATTCCTGAAATGGATGCCCGCCGCAGAAAGCATTGTGGTACACGAAAAAGACACTCAAGAAGCCGAAAAACTACTGTCGAACGCAAGTTTGATTTTTACTTTGGATTTTAATGATTTTTCCAGAGTGGGTTCCAATATGGAAAAGTCGCTTACACGAAGTAAAGCGCGTTTCGTGATGATTGACCATCACCAACAACCCAGTGACTATGCCACGGCAACCTTTTCGAATGTAGAAAAGAGTTCAACCTGTGAAATGGTGTATGACCTCATCGAAGCGATGAACGGAAGCGCACAACTCACCCCGGAAATCGCTACGAATTTGTATACAGGGATTATGACGGACACCGGTTCCTTTAAATACCGTTCCACAACGAGCGCGACCCATGCTGCTGCGGCAAAACTCATTGAGCAGGGCGCAGACAACATGGCCATTCATCAAAATGTTTTTGATTCAAACAGTCCTTCCCGACTGCATTTATTGGGGGTGGCCTTGCGAAACATGGTCATTTCACCGGAGTATCGCACAGCGTACATCACCCTGAGTCAAGAAGAGCTGGATACGCATAATTTCAAGAAAGGGGATACCGAAGGTTTTGTCAACTATGGATTAACCTTGGAAAATATAATTTTCGCGGTGATTTTCATCGAAAATAAAGACGAAGGGATTATCAAGATTTCGTTTCGGTCGATAGGGGATTTTTCCGTGAACCAATTTGCCAGAAACCATTTTAACGGCGGAGGACATGATAATGCCGCTGGAGGAAGAAGTGATGTATCTTTAGCCGAAACTGTGGCCTACTTTCAAAAACTACTGCCACAATACGCTAAACAATTGAATCCATGAGATTTTTACCCATTACTTGTGCTGCTTTTTGTTTGCTACTGGCCTGCAATGGTCCTGAGCCTCGCAAACCCATAGAAGTAAAAACCGGTAGCTTTTTCAAGGAATCCGTCGAACGGAATAAGGCTCTTCTGGAACAAGAAGAAGCACAAATCAAAGCTATCATTGCTAAGGACACGGCCCATCACTATCAAAGCAGCTCCAGTGGATTTTGGTATTACTATGACATTGAAAATCCAACTGCAAGCTTCAAACCAAGAACCGATGACCAAGTTTTGTTCTCATTTGATTTGAGAACATTTACCAACGATACCTTATATACCACCAAGGAAAAAGGTTTGGTATCCTACAAAGTGGATAAAGAACAATTGTTTCCCGGCCTGCAAAATGCCATCAAGCTTTTACGCATCAATGAAAAGGCTACCTTTTTGTTTCCCTCCTCCCAAGCCTATGGTTATGTGGGAGATGGTGAACGGATAGGACCAAAAACGCCATTGATTTCAACCGTGGAACTCCACACAATAATCATCGAAGAAGACAGTTTAAATTCAAAAACAGAATGAATATGAAAAACCTAATGGTTTTCGCCACTTTGCTGGCGCTTTTCGCTTTTAGTTGCAAATCCGGAAAATACGCAGACTTGGGAGATGGTCTTTTCGCCGACATACAGACCAACAAAGGAGATATTGTGGTCAAACTAGAACATGAAAAAACACCTGTGACGGTAGCCAACTTTGTTTCTTTGGCTGAGGGAAAAAGTCCTTTTGTGAGCGAAGAATACAAAGACAAGCCGTATTACGACGGTATCATTTTTCACAGAGTCATCAAAGACTTTATGATTCAATGTGGAGACCCAACGGGTACAGGTCAAGGAAATCCAGGATACAAATTCAAAGATGAGTTTGTGGATTCCCTCTCACACTCCAAAAAGGGAATTCTTTCCATGGCCAACTCCGGTCCAAAAACAAACGGAAGCCAATTTTTCATCACCCACAAAGAAACCCCGTGGTTGGACGGTAGACATACGGTTTTTGGCGAAGTGGTCGAAGGTATGGACGTTGTCGATTCTATTGCCGTAGTTCAAACCGCGGACAGAGACCGTCCCGTAGATGAAGTTCGGATGGACAAAGTCATCATTGTGCGAAATGGAAAAGATGCACGAAGGTTTGATGCGATTGAAATCATGAACCAGTATTTCGAGGAAGAAAAAGCCGCAGAAGAGGCTTTTAAGAAAATGATGCAAGACCTTCAAGCTGAATTCCTTTCCCAAAAAGAAGAAGCTACAGAGACCGATACTGGACTTAAAATATTCAAAATCAAAGAAGGTAGTGGAGAACAGCCAACAGTAGGCCAAAATGTGCTTGTTAACTATGCTGGTTGGTTGGCAGATGGAACATTGTTTGACAGTAATATTGAAGAAGTCGCTTCAAAATTCAACAAACTGAATCCGGCTAGAAGAGACCAAGGAGGATATAAGCCCTTCCCTATGCTGTATAGCCCTGAAGCGAGATTGATTCCAGGGTTTAGAGAAGGCCTACAAAGCATGAATATCGGTGACAAAGTGAGACTGTTCATCCCATCTCATTTGGGATATGGCCCTCAAGGTAGCGGCCCAATTCCACCAAACTCTGATTTGGTTTTCGACTTGGAAATCGTAGGAGGGCAAGAATAAACGAAAAAGCCGCTTTGCTGAAGCGGCTTTTTTGTTACAATATCTCAACCTTTTTGTGCCTTGAAGAAGAAACTAACCTGGAAACGAATTTGGATTATTGCGCTGCCGTTGCAATGGCTTTTGGTGCTATGGGCTTCGCGACATCCGGATTGGGTGGAGCAATACTATAGTAATGGCCTCTACCAATGGATATCCAAAGCCTTGCGCATTCTTTTGGGTTGGATTCCTTTCTCGGTAGGAGATGTAGTATATCTAGCCCTTATCTTTTTAGCTATTCGTTATCTCGTTTTGCGCTTCAAGGAAATTCGAAAAAAACCATTGAACTTTCTGGGGAACGTGATCATGATTATTTCCATCGTTTACTTCATTTTCCATTTTAATTGGGGACTAAACTACCACCGACAATCCATCGACTGGCGTTTCGGTATTGGTCGGGAGTATACCAAGGAACAGTTAGTAGAACTTACCCATCATCTCATTGAACAATCCAATACGCATCAATTCAAAATCACTCAGGATACAACCCAACGGGTTGTGATTCCCTATGATAAAGGTGAAATCTATGATAAGACCATCGCGGGATATGAGGTTTTTCAAAAAAAGTATCCTGACTTCGCGTACCCTTATCCCAGCCTAAAAACGTCTTTAATCAGTTTGCCCTTAACCTATATGGGGTATGGCGGATATCTCAATCCGTTCAGTAATGAAGCCCAGGTGAATGGAAAAATACCCTTGTTTCGTTTGCCCACCATTAGCGGGCACGAAGTTGGGCATCAAGTAGGGTATTCTGCGGAAGATGCCACTAATCTTATCGGTTTCTTAGTCAGTGCTGAAAATCCCGACCCTTATTTCAAGTATGCAGCCTATAATCATGCCTTGGCCTACTGTCTTTCGGATTTAAATCGAAAGGATGAAGCCATGTTTAAAGAGATATTCAAAGAGGTAAACCCTGGTGTCAGAGCCAACTACCAAGAACTTCGGGATTTTTGGGATGGTTATGAAAATCCACTAGAACCTGTTTTCAAATCTATTTTCAATGCCTTTCTCAAGGTAAATAAACAAGAAGAAGGCATTCAGAGCTATAACTCTGTGGTTGGACTTTTAGTCAACTATCACGAGCGGTATACGTTTTAGGTCTTAGCTGAAATAAAGCTGCCGGGCAATAAAGGCCCAATAACGAAATTGATTCCGCATCGCGCTTCGACTTCGCTCAGCGATCTTGCGGAATGAAATAGAATAAAAAAAGCGCCAGATTGGGCGCTTTTTCACTTCATCTTATTTCAAAGAAACATTCTCTGCTCCGTCAGGTCTTTGATAGTACTCTTCGGGTTGCGAAGTCTCACTTAAGGTTACATTTTCAAAAGGCAAGTTGTTTCGGGCTTCCTTCATTTCAAGTCCTTCATAGACGAACCAGCTAATTTCTTTAGGCAACACCACATTGTCCACGGTCTGCCACGTATGGTATTGAATCCACTTTACGGTATCACTTTTTTCGTCTTTCCCATAGGTAACCGTATACCCTAACCAAGCCATTTGATAGGTTTCCGGGTCATAATGCAAGTAATATTCATCTTTGGAGGATGCCCCTACTCCATCATCATATGCAATTCGAATTCCAGGGTATTCTTTCCCTTCAAAAGAGATGTTTTCCGCTGCACTGTACTGAATACCAGGGTCAGTCAATATAAAAGGCATCGCATAGAAATAAAACATCAAATTGTGATAAAAACCAGCGTCACCCTTATACATTGCTTCAGGGTCATTTAACCAAACCCCATCCGTATCATTTCCTAAGGTGAATTTTTCCGTTTCGACCTTATCCAAACGAGTTTTCAAATCCGTGGTATGGATTTCAGAAAGTTCTGGTTTTGGCATGGTAAAGGTCAACGTGCGTTGTTTTTGCCATTGTTCCAGGCCTCCATGAGCGTTGAGCACGCTATCCAATTCAGCAGGCCAAGGATGGTCTACTTTTGGGGTTTCTTCAACCATCTCCGCCTCTTTAGCAGTCATGGTTTCTGATTTTTCAGCATTGTTTTTACAAGAAAAAGCCATTACAACAAGAACGGCAAGGAGTATTCGGTACATGATTTTTTAGTTTGGGGGTTTGGTCGCATCCCATCCGTTAAGATTACAAGAAACTGTATTTTTGGTTCGTGGGGAACGTCAAACACATCAGTAGTACTCAAAATCCGCTGATAAAAAAGATATTGCTGCTACAAGAAAAAGGTAGGGAACGGCGAAAAAGCGGGCTTTTTGTTTTGGAAGGGCAACGAGAACTGCAATTGGCTGCTGCCGGAAAATATCAGGTCGAAACGCTCTGTTTTGAGCCTCATCTCATTGGGTCATCTCAAACGAACATCGTCCAATCTTTTCCAAATGCTGATTTGGTTGAGGTTTCCTCCGAAGTATATACCAAAATTGCATACCGCAATTCCACCGAAGGGATTTTGGCTATTGTAAGAAGTAAGTCGCATGAACTGGATGAATTGCAATGGACATCCGAAAACCCTTTGATTTTGGTGGCTGAAGCTCCTGAGAAACCTGGAAATATAGGTGCACTCTTGCGCACCGCCGATGCCGCCAACCTTGATGCAGTCATCATTGCGAACCCCAAAAGTGACCTTTACAATCCCAATATCATTCGTTCCAGTTTGGGGTGTGTGTTTACACAGTCTATAGCGACCGGGGACACCGAAGAGGTAATTGACTTTTTAAAATCCAAAAATGTTAGAATTCGTTGTGCAGCACTTACGGCCTCAAAACCCTACTTGGAGCAAGATTTTACCGAACCTACTGCGATAGTGGTAGGGACCGAAGCTACCGGTTTGAGCGATAGCTGGTTAAAACATTCTGACAGTAATATTATTATTCCGATGGAGGGACAAATCGACTCCATGAACGTATCGGTGTCCGCAGCAATTCTTATCTTTGAAGCCAAGCGCCAAAGAGGATAGTGCCTATGGGTGAAACTACGCTTTTCTACATCATCGTTTTCATTTTAATCGGGCAATATCTACTCCATTTTGTGTTGGATGTACTGAATGCCAAAAGCTTTTCCGAAGCCATTCCCGAAGAAGTTAGCGATGTGTTCAATGAAGAAGAATACCGCAAATCCCAAGCCTACAAAAAGACCAATCACAGTTTTGGCTTGTTTTCAGATGGGATTTCCTTGGGAGCAACCCTTTTGTTTTTGTTTTTGGGCGGATTTGAATGGGTAGACCAATTGGCGCGCACATGGGTAAGCGGTACCATCCCGGTAGCGCTAGTATTTTTTGGTATCATCCTTTTGGGCAGTAGCTTGCTAAGCATGCCATTTTCGTATTATAAAACCTTCGTAATTGAAGAACGATTTGGTTTCAACAAGACCTCCAAAGGCACCTTTGTGACGGATATTTTAAAAGGATGGCTTTTGGCTGTTTTGTTGGGAGGAAGTGTGCTGGCCCTCTTTATTTGGTTTTACCAATGGGCCGGACAAGATTTTTGGTGGTATGCCTGGATAGTCTTTGCAGTGTTTATCATGGGTATCAATCTTTTTTACAGCCGATTCATCGTGCCCTTGTTCAATAAACAAACCCTTTTGGAAGAGGGTAGCCTAAAAAATGCCATAGAAAGCTACGCACAAAAGGTAGGTTTTGAACTCAATAAAATCTTTGTGATTGATGGGTCCAAAAGGTCCACGAAAGCCAACGCCTATTTTTCGGGATTTGGTAAAGAAAAACGTATCACTTTGTTCGACACCTTGATTCAAGATTTGGATGAAGAAGAAATCGTGGCAGTACTAGCGCATGAGGTGGGACATTATCAGAAAAAGCACATATTATTCAACTTATTCGTGTCCGTGGCCTTGACCGGATTCACCCTATTCATACTATCACTGTTTATCAACAATCCCAATATTTCATTGGCAATTGGTGTGACCCAACCCAGTTTTCATGCCGGTCTGGTCGGTTTTATGTTGCTGTACAGTCCCATTTCGGAGCTCACCGGACTTGCCATGAATTACATCTCTCGAAAATTCGAATATCAAGCGGATGATTATGCCAAAACCACCTTTGCCGCCCAACCTTTGATTACTTCCTTAAAAAAGCTTTCCAAAAACAGTTTAAGCAACCTTACCCCTCATCCTGCCTACGTGTTTGTACACTACTCCCATCCAGCTTTGGTACAACGCATCCGAAATCTCAAGGCATAATTTTTGTTGTATTGCTAAGGGGAATATGGTATTTTTAATATAGGATGACAGCAGCGGCGATTGAAAAAGAGAATAAGGAGATAGCCAAGCAGTACAAGGAATTGTTGCGAATCAGCTATCAAAATTTGACGGCAGCGGATAAGAAATTAATTCGCTCTGCCTTTGACGTCGCGGTCGATGCCCACAAAGACCAACGTAGAAAATCTGGTGAAGCTTACATCTTCCATCCTATTGCCGTAGCCAAAATCGTAGCCTCAAAAATTGGTTTGGATGCCGTTTCCATCGCTTCGGCCCTTTTGCACGACGTCGTTGAAGATACACCATACACCTTGGACGACATTGAGCGCATGTTCGGTGAAACGGTTGCTAGAATCGTTGACGGGTTAACGAAGATTGCGCATCTCAAAAAAGATAAAGACATTAGTCAGCAGGCGGAGAATTTCCGCAAGATGCTGTTGACGCTTCACGATGATGTTCGGGTCATCATCATCAAAATTGCGGACCGCTATCACAACATGCTCACCATGGATGCCATGCCCGAGCACAAGCAAGTGAAGATTGCTTCCGAAACCCTTTACATCTATGCGCCGCTGGCCCACCGGATTGGTTTGTACAACATCAAAACCCATCTGGAGGACCTCAGTTTAAAGTACACTGAACCGGAGGTATACAACGACATCCAAGCGAAAATTGAAGATACCGAGGAGGAGCAACTGGCCTATATCGATGACTTTTCCAATGTTATTCGCAATTCGCTTGACAAAGAAGGGTTGAATTATGAAATCAAGGGGCGGATGAAGTCTATCTTCTCCATCCGCAGGAAAATGAAGGCCCAGAATGTCGCTTTTGACGAAGTATACGACAAGTTTGCCATCCGGATTATTTATAAATCCGACCGAAAGAACGAAAAGTTCTTGGCCTGGAAGATTTATTCCATTGTTACCGACCACTTCACGCCCAATCCCATTCGTTTGCGGGATTGGATTACTTCACCCAAATCTACGGGATATGAGGCCTTGCACATCACCGTGATGGGCCCGAAGGGCAAATGGGTAGAAGTTCAGATACGCAGTGAGCGGATGCACGAAATCGCAGAGAAAGGCTACGCAGCCCACTTTAAATACAAACACGGCGAGCAAAAAGAGCAAGGCATTGAGGAATGGCTCAACCGCTTGCAGGAGGCACTGGAAACCGCCAATGGCAATGCTGTGGATTTTGTGGAAGAGTTCAAACTCAACCTCTATTCGAAGGAAATATTTGTCTTTACACCGAAGGGGGATTTAAAGTCCATGCCGAAGGGAGCGACCGCCTTGGATTTTGCGTTTCACATCCATACCGAAATAGGGATGAAAACCCGCGGGGCACGTGTGAACGGAAAACTAGTTCCGTTGGGAACCATCTTGAACAGCGGCGACCAAGTAGAAATTATCACTTCCGAAACGGCCAAACCCAACCAAAACTGGTTGGATTATGCTCAAACGGCTCGTGCCCGGGCTAAAATCCGCTCTTCGTTGAGTGAGGAGAAAAAAGCAATAGCGGCCGAAGGAAAAGAAATTTTACGTCGCAAGCTCAAATCCCAAAAAATTGAGTTGACTGAGGACACGGTAAACAAATTGGTGGTCTACTTCAAGCTGAAAACCAGTTTGGATTTGTTCTATCGCGTGGGGATTGGCGTTATCGACAACCAAAAAATCAAGGAATTTGCTTCCTCTTTCCACAATGCCTTCCTGAATTTCTTCAAAAATCGCATCCGGCGAACGCCGAATCAGCAAGAAATCAACAAGGAAGAAATCACCAACAAATACGACATGTTGGTGTTTGGGAAAGAGGAAGAAAAACTACCGTACAAAATGGCCAATTGTTGCAACCCCATCCCGGGGGATGATGTGTTTGGCTTTGTAAGCGTCAACGATGGGATTAAAGTACACAAGAAAAACTGTCCCAACGCTATTTCGTTGCAA